>NZ_CAIKKU010000746.1 GCF_903828115.1 uncultured Thiodictyon sp.
AGCCCACGGCAGCGCCAAGGCAGCGGTACAATCCGCCGCCGATCGACACGAATTTTCGCGGAGAAATTGACCTGTATGAGCCCGGTCTGATATACATTCACGGTTTTTTCGGCCCTCAGCTGGCCGCGCCCGGGCGCGGCCGCGAACAACCTAGGCAGGCATAGGCAATGACGAACAACTGGCTCAAGGCGATTTCGGCGGCGGTCCTGGTGGCGGGCGGGGTCTCGGGGGCGGTCGCGGCGACCACGGCGCCGGCGCAGCCGGTCGGCGACCCCACGGCGGGAGAGGCCAAGGCGGGCGTGATCTGCGTCGCCTGCCACGGTCCCATGGGTAACAGCATCAACCCGGTGTGGCCCAAGCTGGCGGGTCAGCACCCGGAGTACATTTACAAGCAAATCATGGATTTCAAGGGCGGTAGGCGCGAGAACGTCCTGATGACGGCACAGTCCGCCGCGCTGAGCGAGCAGGACGCGCGCGACGTGGCCGCCTATTATGCCAAGCAGACCCAAAGCGGCGGCGTCGCCGATCCCGCCGCGGCCGTGCTGGGCGAGCGCATCTACCGGGGCGGCAACCCGGAGTCCGGGGTACCGGCCTGCAACGGCTGTCATGGGCCGGCTGGCCTGGGCGTGGGCGTCGCGAAGTTCCCGCGCGTCTCCGGCCAGCAGGCCGACTATGTGAAGCAGACCCTGGGCTATTTCCGCGCCGGTACCCGGGCCAATGACCCCAACGGGATGATGCGCGGCGTCGCCGCCCGGATGACGGAGCCGGAGATCGCCGCCGTGTCGCAGTACATTCAGGGACTCGGGCAATAACCCGGGAGCAAGCCAAGCCGCGGTCGTCGGGGGGTGCCGGGGCGGCCCTGCGGTGGACCGCGCGCGGGGGCACCTGCGTGTCTTCGGGGGCCGTCGTTTCCCGCGCGTGGGAGGCAGGGCTCGCGCCGGGGCGGGAGGCCCCGGCCCCCGTGGGCCCGGCCCCCGGGCGGGGGCCGTGTTAGCCGGCAGCCCCGACCATGCACCGCCCGCACCGCCGGCCGCCATGCAGCAAATCAAACTGCTGAGCTACAACGTCCAAGGCGGGATCTACTCGCGCAAGTACAGCGACTATGTGACCAACAGTTGGAAGCACCTGCTGCCCCACCCGGAACGCCTGGTCAACCTGACCCGGATCGCCCAACTGATCCAGCAGTTCGACGTGGTCGGCGTCCAGGAGGTGGACGCCGGCAGCCTGCGCAGCGCCAATGTCGACCAGATCCAGTACCTGGCCCGTCAGGCGGCCTTCCCCTACTGGTACCACCAGGTCAATCGCGACCTGGGACCCTTCGCCCAACACAGCAACGGGCTCTTGAGTCGGCTGCGCCCGGGTCCGGTGACCGAGCACAAGCTCCCCGGGCTCCCGGGGCGCGGCGCCGTGGTGGCCGAGCTCCCGCTGGCCGACGGCGGCCACTTAGGCGTGGGCATCGTCCATCTGGCGCTCGGCTGGCGCGCCCGCAAGCGCCAGCTCGACTACCTGGCCGAGGTGGCGCAAGCGCATCCGCTGCTGGTCCTGATGGGCGACTTCAACTGCGATTGCGACTCCCGCAGCCTGCGCGCCATGGTCCGGCGCACCGGGATGCAGGGCCTGAACCGCGAACTCAAGACCTTTCCGAGTTGGCGCCCGCGCCGCACCCTGGACCACATCCTGGTCTCGGCACCGCTGCGCATCGTCAGCGCCCATGTGATCGACTACCCCCTGTCCGACCACCTCCCGCGCAGCATGACGCTCGCCCTGCCGGCCGGCCAACACTTCGCGGAACCGGCGCAACTGCGCGCACAGGCGTTCAATCCTGTACGAAAAAGTGACGCCATCCCGAGCCACACGCGTCGGTGAGCAGGTCCAACAGCGGGCCGGTCGGTACCGCCTCCCCGGGGAAGACCTCCTCGACCATGACGAACAGGCGCCCGTAACCGCCCTGCTCCTTCCAATCCCAGCGCCAGGGCGGGCGGGTCTCGCCGCAGGTGGTGCAGGTCAGCCCGGGCAGGGGGCGCGGCGGCGACTCCAGGATGCGCCGCCGCCACTCCAGCAGACGGGTGCGGCAGCCCGGGCAGCGCGGCGGCCGGGTATTGCGGCCCCAGCGCAGGCGCGGGGCGGCGGTGAGTGCCGAGAAGTGCACATGGCAGAAGGCGGCGCCCGGGTCCGGCCCCGGGGCGGCGGCGATGGCCACCGCGCACCCGCTGAAGGCGAGCAGGCTCAGGAAATTGCGCCCGACGCCGAAGGCCCCGGGCCGGCCCGGCAGGGGGTCGCCGATAAAGCCCGAGTGCGACAGGGCCGCCGCCAACAGGGCCGCATCGGGACCGGCAACGGGATCGGCGGTGGTCAGGACCAGCCGGCCGGTATGGTTGGGCATGACTGCGTTCCCGTGTCGAATGGCATCAGGTATGCTAACAGATCGCTGCCCGGACGAACCCAACGCGGACCATCGCCATGCGCCTGCGCACCCATCGGTACCTCACCGCCCGCATCTTAAGCGGCTGCGCGCTCAGCCTTGCGGCACTCGCCCTGGTGTCGGTGGAGGCCGTCGCGGATGCGGCCTTCACCAAGGCCTATGCGACCGCGGACAAGCGTCAACTGACCGAATGGGGGCGCCGCTTCCAGCACGGCGAGGGCGTCACCGCCAGCCTCGACAACGCCATCCGGCTCTACTGCAAGGCCGCGAAACAGGGCGACCTCAACGCCCAGTATTATCTGGGCTACCTGTACGCCAACGGCACCGGGGTGCAGCGCGACGAGGAACTGGCGGCGGCCTGGCTGCACCTGGCCGCGGCCCAAAACGACCCCCAGTCCAAGCGCATCCTGTCCATGCTGGGCTATGCCAAGCGGCCCAAGCGCCAACCGATCTGTGCCCTGACCGACGGCCGCGACGCCCTGCGCCCGCCGCCCCCGCCCCTGGGACCGCGGCCGGGAATGGGCCCCACGCGCACCCAGCCGGCCGCGGGGCCGATCGCCGACCTGGTCCGGGGACTGGCGCGGGAATACCAGCTCGACCCCAATCTGGTGCTCGCTGTGATCGAGACCGAGTCCAACTTCAACCCCCGGGCCCAGTCCCCCAAGAACGCCCAGGGCCTGATGCAACTGATCCCCGCCACCGCGCAGCGCTTCGGCGTGCGCGATGTCTGGGACCCGGAGCAGAACCTGCGCGGCGGCATGGCCTACCTGCGCTGGCTGCTCGCGCACTTCAACGGCGACGTACGCCTGGCGCTCGCCGGCTACAACGCCGGCGAGGGGGCCGTGGCGCAGCACGGCGGCGTGCCGCCCTTCACCGAGACCCGGGACTATGTGGCGCGCATCATGCGCAAGCTCGGGCCCTGACCCAATGCGCAGCCCTGGCCTTGGCAGGCGTCTTCTGGGGTTGGCGGGCCTGGCCCTCGTCGGCCTGGCGGCACCGGTCGGCGCCGCGCCCGACGCGCCCGCGGCAGTCCCGGCGCCCGCCCCCGTCGGCCCCGCCCTGGACGACCCAGCCGCCAGCCCCCTGCTCAACCGCCACTACCAGACCGGCGACCTGGGCCAGCCCCCCCCGCCCGCCCCGCCGCCCGGCCGCGAGGTCTTCACCCGGCGCTTCGAGATCGTCCACGCCGCCGCCGTCACGCCCGGCCTGCGGGTCGCCGCCATCGGGGACGGCGACGGACTCATCGCCGCCCTGTTCGCCCGCGCGGTCGGCCCCGAGGGAGTCGTCTATGGGATCGTCCAGGCAGGGGACGGCGCCACGGAGCGCATCGCCGGGCTCAACCGGGTCGTGCGCGACTACCGGGTCCCCAACCTGATCCCCACCCTCGCCACCGCGGCCGACACCGGGCTGCCGGCCGCCGGCATCGACCTCGCCTTCATCGCCGCCGACGGGCACCGGCCCGCCGACCCGCGCCCACTGCTCGACTCCATCCACACGGCGCTCGTCCCCTACGGCACCCTGATCCTCGTCGCCGCCCGCCCCCCGGCCGGGTCCAGGCGCACCGGACCGCCCGCCGCCACCCGGGAGGCACTCATCGCCGCGGTGCGGGCCGCCGGGTTCCGCCTGGTGGAAGAACCCGGATTCCTGCGCGAGAACGATTTCCTGCGCTTCGAGAGGATCGGGGAGGAGCCCGCCGCGGCCGGCACGCCAGCAGGCCAGGTGCAACCGCAGACGGAACGATAAAGGTCCCCGTGGGAGCGGCTTCAGCCGCGATGCGGCGCCGCGGCAAACTCCGGTGCCGCGCTCCCACGCGACCCGTCGCGGCTGAAGCCGCTCCCACAGCGGCGCTGCGCGACCGGCATGGTCTCGCCGCGGGCGGCGGTCTGACCGCAGTCAAACCGGAGGTCGAGGCTTCAGCCGGACGGGGCGACGGCGTGGCCCGGGGTTGGGGTGGGACCCGCACCTCGTCACGCCCGGCAAGGCCTGACCGCGGGCCCGATCCGGCCGCGCCTGCCTGTATACTTACCCAGGCACCCCGTCGTCGCGACTCCGGAGCCGAACATGACCAGTATCCGCATCGATCTCCCCGACCGCCTCGCCCGCGAGGCCGAACAGGCCGGGTTGCTCTCCTCCGAGGCCATCGGGCGCCTGCTCCAGGAGCGCCTCCAGGCCGGCAGCGCCGAGCGGCTGTTCGCCGCCATGGACCGGATGGCGGCCCTCGATGAGCCGGCCGCCCTGTCGCCCGAAGAGGTCGCCGCCGAGATGGCCGCCGCGCGCGCCCGGCGCCGGGCGTCCGCGGCAGACTGATGCGACTGGTCCTGGACACCAATGTCGTCGTCTCGGCCATGCTCTGGGGTGGTCGGCCCCGTCTGCTGCTGGACGCGGCGCGGGCAGGCCCCGTCAGGCTGTTCACCAGCGCCACCTTGCTCGCCGAGTTGGACGAAACCCTTCGCTATCCCAAGTTTCGCGGCAAGATCGACGCCTCCCACTTGGCGATCGAGCAACTCGTGGCGCTCTACGCCGGGCTGGCGACCGTGGTGCGACCCGCCCCGATCGAGCCGGTCATTCTGGCCGACCCGGACGACGACGCGGTGCTCGCCTGTGCCTTGGCGGCACGGGCCGCGTGCATCGTATCCGGGGACAGCCACCTGCTCAATCTCGGCGCATGGCGCGGCATCGAGGTGCTGTCGGTACAGGCGGCCCTGAGGCGTCTGGACGAGTCATCCGAGCGATGCTAGCTCGCCCCACCCCCGCGGGACCTGACCGCCCGCGCCTTCCGCTCGCTACCGCTCGCTCCCTGCGCGGGCAGTCCGGCCCCGCTCCCTGCCTGGCTGCCCGGCCTGCCCTGCCGGCCTGGGCTCGGGACCTAGGGCAAGCCGGAAACCGGCAAGGTGGAGGCGAAGGCCGGGGACGAAGTGGGCGCGGGACGCGGAGCGCAGGAGCCGCGCCCCGTTGGCCCAACTGCCGCCGCGCAGCACACGCCCCACGCCCGAGTCAGGCCCAACCGGATCGGTAGCCGGACCGGACGGATAGGCGCTATACCAGTCGCTGCACCACTCCCAGACATTGCCGTGCATCTCATACAGGCCCCAGGGGTTGGGGGGCAGGGAGGCAACGTCCAAGGTCTCTTGCCGGTAAAGCCCCTTACGGTCGCCGCGATAGGGATAGTTGCCGTCGCAATTGGCCTGCTCCGGGGTGAGGTCGTCGCCGAAGGAGAAGGGGCCGGTGGTACCGGCGCGGCAGGCGTATTCCCACTGTGCCTCGGTCGGCAGCCGCAGGCGCTGGTCGGACGCCTGGTCGGTGTCGGCCGCGCCAAGGCGGCGGGCCGCACGCCGGCCCGCAAAGGCCGCAAGCTCGGCATCGAGCCGCTCGATGAAGCCCTGCACATCATCCCAGGAGACGGTCTCCACCGGCCGCCGCTCGCCCTTGAAGTCGCTCGGATTCCCGCCCATCACCGCCTGCCACAGGGCCTGGGTGCAGGCGGTCTCCGCCAGCCAGAAGCCGCGGGTCAGCAGCACCGGGTGCTGCTGCTCGTTGCTGTAACGCCCGTGCTCGCCTTCCGGCGAGCCCATCAGGAATGGCTCGGGCGTCGGCGGTATCCACCGGAAACCCTGGCGCGCGCCCTTGTAGGTAAAGGCCTGCCAGAGGCCGAAGGGGTCCTCGCCCCAGTCGCTCGCCCAGCACGCGGGGAACTGGTCGGGAGGCGGACCGGGCGGCGAGGGGCGCGGGGGCGTCATCTGAAATCCGCCAACGGCTCACGCCAAGGCGCCAAGCTCGCCAAGAAAGACACGGAGGGCGGCCGGACGGCGAGCCTTCGGGGGGCATCTGCTCCCCCTACCAACACGCCGCCGGCCCTTTGCTTTTCGCCTGCGCCCCCCGCAATGGCAGGGCGGCAGGACCGGATGGCGGTCTGGTCCATGGGGCGGCATCCGCCGCCCCGTCGAGCTAGGGCAAGCCGGAAACCGGCATTGTGGTTGCGATTGCCGGGGTCGTTGTGGTTGCGGTACGCGGAGCGCAGGTTCTGCGCCTCGTTGGCCCAACTGCCGCCGCGCAGCACACGCCTCTCGCCTGATGGGACCCCCACCCTCATAGCTCCGGCGCGGGGAAACGCGCCAGATTCGTGCGCCGCCAGCCGCCGCTCTGCGCGTGGCCGACGATGGCACGGACCGCATCATAGCCCCGCTGGAGCCCGAGCGCATCGATCTGTCCCGACTGCCAGGCCGATTCCCAATGGGCGCGGCGTTCGGCATAGCGCCGCCGCCGACGTCGGCCGAGCAGCAGGGCCCCAGCCCGCACCCGAAAGCCGCAAAACCCCACGCCGTGGGCGCTGCGGTTGATCTGCGGCGGTTCCTTGAGGCGCAGCAGGCGCTTGGCGCCCAGCCAGTCGCAGACCAGCGCCAGGGTCTCGCGCGCCTGGTCGCGGTCGTCGCAGAACCACAGCACGTCGTCCATATAACGCAGTTCGGCGCGCACCCCCAGCCCCTCCAGCAACAGCCGGTCGAGCCCGTCGAGGTAATAGTTGGCGAAGTACTGGGAGGTCAGGGAGCCGATGGGCAGGCCCCGCCCCGGCGCGGCCGGGCAGCCGTGCACGATGCGGCCCAGGAGGTCCAGAAAGGCCCCGCCCTTGAAGCGGCGGGCGAGCAGGTCGAGGAGCACCGCGTGGTCGATGTGCTCGAAATAGCCCTTCACATCGATCTTCACATACCAGGGAAACCGCTGAATGGCCGCACGCGCCGCCTGCACCGCCGCCAGGGTCCCCTTCCCCGGCCGACAGGCGAAGCTGGTATCCGTCATGGTCCGCTCCAGCACCGGCCCCGCCAGACACATGACGGCGTGGTGCAGCACGCGATCAGGGAAGCAGGCCGCATGGATGACGCGGGGCTTCGGGTCGCGGATGCGAAAGGCGCGGTAGTCCCCGCGCGGCACCCGGCCGCTGAGGATCGCCTCGGCGAGTGACCCCAGATTGCCTTCCAGGTCCGCGAGGAAGGCGCGCACGGCCGGGCGCTCCCGCTTGCCGCGGGCGGCGCGGGCCGCGGCCTCGGCGAGGTTGGGGATGGCCGCGACCGCGGCCAACTCAATGCGCGTCCGGCGCATCGGCGCCCTCCCCGGCCGCCGCGGCCGGCGCCTGGTCCAACACCGCGAGGAACGCCGCGGCGTATTTGTCCACCCGCGCCTTGCCGACCCCCTCGATCTCACCCAGGGCCGCGGCGGTGCGCACCCGGCCCTGCACCATGGCGGCGAGCTGCTCGTTGGTGAAGAGTGCATAGGCCGGCACCCCCTCGCGCTGCGAGAGGTCCTTGCGCAGGCTGCGCAACGCGGCGAAGACGGCGAAGTCCTGTTGGTTCAGGACCTCCCGATAGTCGACCTTGGCCTTGTCGCCGCGCGCCGCCGCGCCCGGCGCGCCGGGGGCGGACTCGGTGTCGGCATAACAGACGGACAGGGCCCAGAAGCTGCGCTCGCCGTCGATGACCAGATGACGGTCGACCGACAGGATGCGGTATTGACCGAGCAGGCGATTGAGGTCCTCGGTCTGGGCATCCGGCTCCTGGACCGGGATCTTAAAGAATTGGTACTTCATGCGCCTTTGCTCCCCTCAGCCCCGCGGGACCTGACCGCCCGCGCCTTCCGCTCGCTCTGCTCGCTCCCTGCGCGGACAGTCCGGCCCCGCTCCCAGCCTGCCTGCCTGCCCTCTCCTGCCTGGCCTGGCTCGGGACCTAGGGCAAGCCGGAAACCGGCATTGAGGGAGCGAAGGCCGGGGTCGTAGAGGAAGCGGAACGCGGAGCGCAGGTACAGCGCCACGAGGGCCCAACCGCCGCCGCGCAGCACACGCCCCTCGCCTGAAGCAGCACCCTCAGGATCGACCACCGCACCGGTCGGGTAGTCCCCGAACCAGTCCTGACACCATTCCCAGACATTACCGTGCATTTCGTAGAATCCCCAAGGGTTGGGAGGAAGGGAGCGGACCGCGACCGTCTCGCTGCCATTGTTTGCCAGCTTCGGATCGAAGTCGTCGCCGAATGAATAGGCGGTCATCGTGCCCGCCCGGCAGGCATATTCCCACTCGGCCTCGGTCGGCAGGCGAAACCGTAGGGTCCGCTGTGCGGACCTTTCTGCGGCATCCGGCGACGCCGGATCGACCGATGCACCCAGGGATGCCGCCAGCCCGGCATTCAGGCGCTCGATGAAACCCTGGACTTGCTCCCAACTGACCTGCTCGACCGGCCGTTGCGGTCCCTTGGCGTGGCTGGGATTCTCGCCCATCACCGCCTCCCACAGGGCCTGGGTGCAGGCGGTTTCCGCCAGCCAGAGGCCGCGCGTGAGGATGACCTCATGCCGCGTCTCGTCGGCGTCTCGGCCCTTCTCGGACTCGGACGAGCCCATTAGGAAGCTGCCAGGCCAGACCCACCGCAGGCCGATGGGGACCCCCTCGATCGCGATCTCCAAGCGCAGCCCCAACCGATCGCGGCTCAGTGTCCGCCCGCCGCGCCCCAAGGCGAGACCGCGCGAGCGCAGCGCCCTGTATTGACCCTCGTCGATGAAACAGCCGTGCCCGTCCCAGGGCGACTCCAGGGCCGGGCGTACCGGCGAGCCGGGCCAGCGCAGCCACTCCAGGGGCGCGCACCAATAGGCGCGCCGCTCGCCATCGCCGTCGGTGAACCCGACGAAGAGCCCGTCGCCGTCGCGCCCCAGGGTGTGGGCCCAGGCGGGCCTGTCCATGGGCGCGATCGACAGCTCCTCGAAGTCGGTGCGCAGGCGCCAGCCGGCCGCGGCGAGCGGCAGTGCGCCGACGCCCCCGTTGGCCGGGTCCAGCCCCAGACTCTGCCAGGGCGCGCCGCCGCAGGCTTCCTGCGCCTCGACCACGGGCCAGCCGGTGGGCATCTGTGAGACCACCGGACTGCCGCTGCCGAAGGTCTCGGCGGGCGCCGCCGTCGACTCCCATTCCAGCCAGTCGCCGCGCTGGACCAGGCGCCAGGAGCGGGGCTGCTTGGGACGGCCCGCGGCGGCCAGGGCGCGGTAGATGTCGAAGCCCTCGGGATTGACCGCACCGGCGCCCGCGGCCTCGGGGTGGGCCAGGAGCCTCAGCCGGTGGGTGCCGGGGCTGAAGTCCCAGACCTCGCGATGGGAACGCCCGGTCCGGCGGTCGACCCACCCGATGAGCCGCTGCTCATCCCCGGCGGCACCGCGCTCACGGGTCTGGAGCAGCGTGTCCGCCACCTTGTCGAGAAAGGTCTCGGCGGCGTCGTCCGTACTCCCACACATGGCCGCGTAGAGCGCGCGCTCCTCCATGCGCACGGCGACGGAGGCCTCGACCGTTTCCTGTTGGGCCTGGATCAGGTGCCAGGCGAGGCGGCGTTGCGCGGGTGTTCCGGCGCTCGCGAAGGCGCGGCGCAGGCGCTGGATCGCCGCCCGGTTGCCGGGCACCAGCGGGAGGTCGCCGCCGACGAAGGCCGGGTGTTGCCAGCAGGCGGCCTCACTGCCGACCCGGGCCAGCCCCGCCGGCAGGCGGTGGCGCAGGTGGCGCAGGAGCGGCGGGGTGATGGCGATGCAGGGGCTGAGCAGGCTCAGCAGCAACTCGGCACCGCGATCGGCACTGATCGCGGCGCGGCCCGCGGCGGCGCGCCCCGGCGCCGGGCTCGGCCTGGGGCGCGGGCCCGCGGGCCGCGGCGGGATCGGCCCG
>NZ_CAIKKU010000747.1 GCF_903828115.1 uncultured Thiodictyon sp.
GCCCAAGTTGACTACAAGACCCAACTGTCAGAAGGTGCGCGCGGCGCACCCTACGGGCCCCGCAGACCACGCGCGGCCATGGGTAAGGTGCGCACGGCGCACCCTACGGGCCCCGCAGACCGCACGCGGCCACGGCGCGGTGCGCGCGGCGGCACCCTACTCCAGTTGCGCCAGGTCCCGCACCGCCCCCCGCGCCGCGCTGGTGGTCAGCGCGGCATAGGCGCGCAGCGCCGCTGAGACCTCGCGCTGGCGATGGGCCGGCCGCCAGGCGTCCCGGCCGCGGGCGTCCATGGCCTCGCGGCGCGCTTCCAGGACCGCGGGGGCGACCAGCAGCGCGATGCGCCGGTTGGGGATGTCGATCTCGATGCGGTCGCCCTCCTCCACCAGCCCGATCAGTCCGCCCTCGGCCGCCTCCGGCGAGACGTGGCCGATGGAGAGCCCGGAGGTGCCGCCGGAGAAGCGCCCGTCGGTGACCAGGGCGCAGGCCTTGCCCAGCCCCTTGGACTTGAGATAGCTGGTGGGATAGAGCATCTCCTGCATCCCCGGACCGCCCTTGGGGCCCTCGTAGCGGATCAGCACCACCTCGCCCGGCAGGATCCGGTCCGCCAGGATCGCCGCCACCGCCGACTCCTGGCTCTCGCAGACCCGCGCCGGCCCGCTGAAGGTCAGGTTGGCGGCGTCGACCCCGGCGGTCTTGACGATGCACCCGTGCTCCGCGAGATTGCCGTAGAGCACGGCGAGTCCGCCGTCCAGTGAATAGGCGTGCGCCAGGTCGCGGATGCAGCCGTCTGCCCGGTCGAGATCCAGGTCCGGCCAACGGCTCGACTGACTGAAGGCGACCTGGGTCGGGACGCCGCCGGGGGCGGCCAGATAGCGGGTGCGCGCCGCGTCGGCCGCCGTGTCGCGGGCGATGTCCCAGGCGTCCAGGGCGTCACCCAGCGAGCGCGCATAGACCGTGGGGCAATCGCGGTGGAGCAATCCGGCCCGGTCCAGTTCACCCAGGATACCGATGACCCCGCCCGCGCGGTGTACATCCTCCATGTGGTACTTCTGGGTGGAGGGGGCGACCTTGCACAGGTTCGGCACCCGGCGGCTCAAGGCGTCCATGTCCGCCATGCTGAAGTCCACCCGCGCCTCGTGGGCCGCCGCCAACAGGTGCAGCACGGTGTTGGTGGAGCCGCCCATGGCGATGTCCAGGCTCATGGCGTTCTCGAAGGCCTCGAAGCTCGCAATGGCCCGCGGCAGGACGGCGGCGTCCTCCTGCTCATACCAGCGCCGCGCCAGGTCGACCACGAGGCGCCCGGCCTCCAGAAACAACTGCTCCCGGTCGGCATGGGTGGCGAGCAGGGTGCCGTTGCCGGGCAGGCTGAGCCCTAAGGCCTCGGTGAGACAGTTCATGGAGTTGGCGGTGAACATCCCGGAGCAGGAGCCGCAGGTCGGGCAGGCCGAGCGCTCGATCGCCGCCACGTCGGCGTCACTCTCGCGGGCGTCGGCGGCCGTGACCATGGCGTCCACCAGGTCGAGTTTGAGGTCACCCTTGCCCGCCAGGTGCACCTTGCCGGCCTCCATCGGGCCGCCGGAGACGAACACCGTGGGGATGTTGAGCCGCAGCGCCGCCATCAGCATCCCGGGGGTGATCTTGTCGCAATTGGAGATACACACCAGCGCGTCGGCGCAGTGGGCATTGACCATGTATTCCACCGAGTCGGCGATGATGTCGCGCGACGGGAGCGAATAGAGCATGCCGCCGTGGCCCATGGCGATGCCGTCGTCGATGGCGATGGTGTTGAATTCCTTGGCGACACCGCCGGCACGCTCGATCTCGCGCGCGACCAATTGGCCCAGATCCTTCAGATGCACATGACCGGGGACGAACTGGGTGAATGAATTGGCCACCGCGATGATGGGCTTGTCGAAGTCACCGTCGGTCATGCCGGTGGCGCGCCACAGGGCGCGGGCGCCGGCCATGTTGCGGCCGTGGGTGGTGGTGCGGGAACGATACTGGGGCATGGTGGTCTCTCGCTGGTCGGTGCCGCCGCGCGCGGTCGTCGTCTGCGCTGACCCTGGGCAAGCGCCGCCGGGGTCGGTCCTTACCGATTGAACCGCGAACGAAAGCAGCGGACTATACACCAGATGCCTCAGGGGCAGCGCCCCACCCACCGCCGGAGAACGCCGCGATGAAACACCAGTCCCGGCTGCCGACCGCCCTGCTGTTCGTGGGGGCCGCGGGCCTCTGCGCCGCGGCCGGCGGCAACTTCACCGACGACGACTGGCCGCGCGGGCGCGGCGACCGGCACGCGGCGTCGGACGCGGCGGGGCCCGGGCACTGGGTGCCGGCGCTCCAGGGTCCGCCGCCCGCACCCGCCGCGCGCCAGACCGGCCGGATCAGGCCCGCCGACCTGGTCCGGGTCCAGGTCTTCCAGGTGGATGAACTGTCGAGCGAGGAGCGGGTCGACGCCGACGGCCGCATCCTCCTGCCGCTGCTCGGGCCGGTGGCCGTCGCCGGCCTGACCCCCCGGGAGGCGGCGGCGCGCATCGCCGCCATCCTGCGCAAGGACTATCTGCAAGACCCGCGGGTTGACGTGGACCTGAAGGAGTCTGCGAACCAACAGGTGACGGTGTTGGGGTCGGTCAAGCGTTCCGGGGTCTTCCCGCTCCAGGGTGAAACCAGCCTGCTGCAGGCGATCGCCCTGGCCCAGGGGTTCGATCCGCTCGCCAAGCAGAGCGGCGTGCTGCTGTTCCGCGCGGACGCCGCCGGTCGCCCGGTCGCCTATGTGGTGGATGCCGCGGCCGTGCAGCGCGGCGAGTTGCGTGACCCGGTGCTGGTCGGCGGCGACCGGGTGGTGGTCCCGGAGTCGGGCGGCGCCGTGCTCCTGAAGGGGGCGACCGATACCCTGCGCGCCTTGTTGCGTATCCCGTTCTAAGTAACGAGTCAAGAACAAGTCAAACACACACGCAATCGTTGTCGTTGTCGTTGTCGTTGTCGTTGTCGTAATCGTAGAAGCGATGCACTTTGGGGTGCGGGAGAATCCAGGGCGCTACGATACCTCGATTACGACAACGACAACGACAACGACGCGACGACCATTCCCTAGTGGACTTATTTAACTTATTAGTGAACCGTTACTTGACCAGAGTCAGTTTTCGCCTATGACCATCCCCTCCCCCCCCGGCGAACCGCCGACAGCGCAGACCAGGGCCTTGACGCCCATTGGCGGCCGGCGCGGTTTACCCCGGCGGGTCGGCGGCGGGCCGGTCTGGGTGGGGCAGGCGCCGCGGCCGCGCCTGGAGCGCACTGCTCCGGCGCCGCTGGTCACTCGGCATCGTCTGCCTGATCGCACTGGCCGCGGCACTCATTGCCAGTCTCCTGACGACCCCGCTCTACCGCGCTTCGGTGTTGCTCCAGATCGAGCCTGACCCGGGTCCGCGGCAGGGGTCCGGGCAGGATACCGGGCCGACCCCGACCGCCGCCGCGGCGCCGGCGGACGCACCCGACACCAAGGACTTCTACGCGACCCAATACGCCTTGCTGCGCAGCCGCACCCTGGCGCGCCGGGTGATCGACCAACTGGGCCTCACCCGGTCGCCGGCCCTGACCCCGGCGGCGCGACTGCCCTGGAGCGCCGCTATGAGGCCTCCGCCCCGGCCCGCGCCTTCCTCGACGAACGGCTGCGCGCGGCCCAGGCGACGCTCGCGGACGCCGAGCGGCGCCTGGCCGCCTACGCCGACGCGCACGGAATCATCGACCTGGACGGCCAGCGCACGCTGCTCCTGGAGCGGCTCAAGGCCCTGGGCCGGCAGGAGACCGCAGCCTTCGCCGCCCAACTCGCCGCACAGACCGAGGCCCGGCAGGCCGGCGCGGACGCTGCGGCAACGGACAGCCCGGTCATCCAGCGGCTCCAGGAGCGCAAGGCCGAACTCACCGCCGACTACCAGGAGCAACTCAAGGTCTTCAAGCCCGGCTACCCGAAGATGCAGCAGTTGCGCCGGGCGCTCGCCGAACTGGAGCGCCGGCTCAGGCAGGAGGGGACGGCCATCGGCAGGGCCGCCCGGGCGGGGGCCGCGGCGCGCGCCCACCAGGAGGCGCGGCTGGCCGAGCGCGGCGACGCGGTGCGCGCCCAACTGCGCGACCTCCAGGTGCTTGGCAGCGGGTATCGGGTCCTTGAGCGCGAGGTCGCCGACCACCAGGAACGCCATGACGCACTGCTCGCGCGGGTGAAGGCGCTCGCATCCGCGGCCGGTCCCGGGACCAACCCCATCGCCATCGTCGATCGCGCCCAGGTCCCCCGGGCGCCCTACCGGCCGGACCTGGGGAAGAACCTCAGCCTTGCACTCGCCCTGGGTCTGCTCGGCGGGGTCGCACTGGCCCTGGTGCGCGAATCACGCGATGACCGGCTGCGCACCGCGCACGAGGTACAGCGGCACACCGGCGTGCCGGTGCTGGCCCTGATACCCCAGGTCGGGCGGGGGCGTGCGGCCCGAGCGGACGCCGGGCCGGCCCTGCTGACCTGGCGCGACCCCGCCAGCCCGCTCGCCGAGGCCTTTCGCACCCTGCGCACCGCGCTCGTCTTCGCCACCCCGGCCGGCGCACCGCGCGTCATGCACTTCGCGAGCGCCGCCCCGCACGAGGGCAAGAGCAGCGCCGCCTGCGCCACCGCCATCGCCTTCGCCGCGGCCGGCAGCCGGGTGCTGTTGATCGATGCCGACCTGCGCCGCCCCTGCCTGCACCAGGTCTTCGGCCTGTCCAACGCGGTCGGGCTCAGCGACGGCCTGACGGGGACCGCGGCGCCGCTAACCCAGGCGACCGCGGTCGCCGGGCTGCGCGTCCTGACCAGCGGCCCCCCGCCGACCCAGCCGGTCGAGCGGCTGGCCGGCGCCCGGATGGGCGATTTGATCGCGGACCTGGGCGGGCAGTTCGATCACCTGATCCTGGACGGACCGCCGGTCATGGGCCTGGCCGACGCCCTCGTCCTGGCCCACCTGGCCGATGCAACCCTGCTGGTCGTCACCGCCGGCCGGACCCGCGCCGGGGCCTTGGCGGAAACGGCACAGCGCCTGCGCAGCGCCGACGCGAACCTTCTCGGGACCCTCCTGATCACGCCTGACGACGGGGTGTCCCGGTACGGCTACGGCGCCGCGGCCCCGGACACCGGGCGCGACGCGGTGCCCCACCGCCAGGCCCTGCCCCCGCGCCGACCGGGCTAGGACCGGTCGATGGAACCCGCACCCTGCCGTCGGCGCGCTCCCGCCGCCCGCGCCGGGCGCAGACCCGGCAGCGGCCTTGCGAAGGCCCTGTGGATGGGCGCCGCCCTGGTGTCGATCGCGGTGCTGGCACTCGCCCTGGGCCGGGGGCGGGAAACCCTGCGGGTCGGCGGGCACATCGACCTCGACCGCCGCACCACCCCTCCGCCCATCTACCGCGACCCGATACCACCGCCGCCGATCGCGACTGGGCCGGGGCCGGCCGTGTCGGGCCGGCATCCTGGCACCGGGCGGGCGCCGGACGCCCTTTCAGACCTGCCCCCGGGGCGCAGGGCGGCGCCAATCCCGACCGCGGCACAGCGCCCGGACCCTGCCCCCGCCCGGCCGACCGACACCGACCGGGGCCAGCGGCCGGCGGCGCCCGCCGCCGCTGAGGCCCTGGACCCGGAGGCCGTCATCGCACGCTTCCAGCGCCACTTCGCCGCCGGCGACCTGCCGGGCCTCCTGCTGCTGCTGACCGACGACGCACGCATCGGCCGCCTTACGGATGACAACTCCACCGACGCGGGGGCAGACCTTTTCGCCGCCACCCTCAAGCGGGCGTTCCGACTCACGCCCCTGCGACTGCGGCCCGACGGCCGCGACCGTTATCTCGCCGACGGCGACCTGCAGGGTACCAACGGTCGCCCGGCCGCGCGGCAGGCCGGCGCGCTGCGACTGGAATTGACCCGACAAGCGGCGGGCTATCGGATCTCTGCCCTGCTATATCGCATTGAGTCGACTCCGAATCCCTGATCTGGATCTATACTTGGCGACTGATCAGCCCCGCCTCAGCCTCGCCCAAGCGGGCCGTGCCTGGGCCTTCGATGCCCCGGCCGCCGGCTTCAAGCTGGGCATGGAAGCCTGGCGCATCCGCCTCGCCCACCTCTTCGATCCCATGATGGCGGTCCACACGTCCAACGTGGAGCCCCTGCCGCACCAGATTACCGCGGTCTACGAGTCCATGCTTCCGCGCCAACCGCTGCGCTACGTGCTCGCGGACGACCCCGGCGCCGGCAAGACCATCATGGCCGGGCTCTTCATCCGCGAACTGCTGATGCGCGCCGACGCCCGGCGCGTGCTGATCGTCGCCCCCGGCAGCCTGTCGGAGCAGTGGCAGGACGAGCTCTACGAGAAATTCGGCGTCGAGTTCGCCATCTTCACCCGCGAGCTGGACCAGGCCGCCCGCGTCAACGCCTTCGAGGAAAACGACCTGCTGATTGCCCGTCTGGACCAACTTTCCCGCAGCGAGGCACTGCAAGACAAGCTCCGGCACAGCGAGTGGGACCTGATCGTGGTGGACGAGGCGCACAAGCTCTCGGCCAGCTATTTCGGCAACAAGGTCAACAAGACCAAGCGGTTCCTGCTCGGCGAGCTACTGGGCGGAATCTGCCGCCATTACCTCCTGATGACCGCCACCCCCCACAACGGCAAGGAAGCGGATTTCCGGATTTGGCTGTCCTTGCTGGACGCCGACCGCTTCTACGGCAAGTTCCGCGCGGGTGCCGCAAAAATCGACGTGTCCGACATGATGCGGCGCATGGTCAAGGAAGACCTGCTCAAGTTCGACGGCACCAGGCTCTTCCCCGAGCGCCGCGCCTATACGGTCAACTACACCCTCTCGGGACTGGAAGACGCCCTGTACACGGCCGTCACCGACTATGTCCGCAACGAGATGAACCGCGCGGATAACCTGGACGGCAAGCGCAAGAACACCGTCGGCTTCGCCCTGACCCTGCTGCAGCGCCGGCTCGCCTCCAGCCCCGAGGCGATCTACCAATCGCTCAAGCGCCGCCGCCAGAAGCTCGAAGCGCGCCTGCGTGAGGAGCAGATCAACCAGCACGGCAGCCACGTCGCCGAAACCCTGGGCACCTATAACGTCAAGGACGTCCCGGAGGACATCCTCGACGCCGACGACGAACTGACCGGCGGGGAGTACGAAGCCTGGGCCGAGGACGTGCTCGACCAGGCGACCACCGCGCGCACCATCGACGAGCTCAAGATCGAGATCGGTACCCTGACCTGGCTCGAAGCCCAGGCGAAGGGCGTGGTCCACTCCGGCCAGGACCGCAAGTGGGATGAACTCTCCCGCCTCTTGCAACACCTGATGTTCCCTGGGAGCGCGGGCGTCCCGCCCGCTGGCGGGCAGGATGCCCGCGCTCCCAAACTCATCCGCTATGGCGAGAGCCCCGCGACCAAGGCCCGGCTGAACCAGGTCATCGAGGGGGCGCTCGACACCGACCACCTGCGCGACATCATCGGGCGCAACGCCCTGGTCGAGCAGACCATGCGCATGGAAGACCTCTACACCATCAGGGCCGAGATGGACCAGGCCGAGGCCCGCAAGCTCCAGCCCTATTTCATCCGCGCCTTCTTCAGCGAAGCCTTCCAGGCCCTGGGCGGCGAACTGCGCCCGCGCGAGCCCGGCCGCTTCGAGATCCGGCACGTCCCCGCCGTGATCCGCACCCGTGACCGCGTGATCGGCGAGACCCGCACCCCGGTGCTCAAGGGGTATGAGCGCATCTGCTTCGAGAAGGACCGCATCCGCGCCGACGGCAAGCCGATGGCGAGCCTGGTCCATCCGGCCCACCCCCTGATGCACGCCGTCACCGACCTGGTGCTGGAGTCCCACCGCGGCAAACTCAAGCAGGGCGCCGTCCTGCTCGACCCCAGCGACGAGGGCACCGCGCCGCGGGTCCTCTTCATGATCGAGCACACCGTCCGCGAGGCCGCCGGCGATCCCCCGCGCACCGTCTCGCGTCGACTTCAGTTCATCGCCATCGCCCCGGACCGGACCGCCACCTTCGCCGGCTGGGCGCCCCACCTGGACCTGGTGCCGCTGGAGGATGCCGACCGGGGGTGCGTGCAGGACATTCTGAACGCCCCCTGGATCGCCAGTCCGGACCAGGGTGGCCTGGAGCAAACCGCCCTGGCCCATGCCATCGCCCGCCTGGTGCCGGAGCACTACCAAGAGGTCCGGGCGCGCCGTGAGCGCCAGGTAGACAAGATTCTGGGTGCCGTCAACGAACGTCTGGTCAAGGAGATCAGCTACTGGTTGGACCGCTACATCAAGCTCAGCGACGACGTGGCCGCAGGCAAGCAACCCCAGGTCCAGCCGAAGATGGCCCGGCGCCGGGTCGAGGAACTGACCGCCCGCCTGGAGAGCCGCAAGAAGGAGCTGGCCGACCAGCGCCATGTCGTCTCCGCCACTCCGGTGGTCATCGGCGGGGCACTCGTCATCCCCCAGGGCCTGTTGGATCAGCGCCTTGGGAGCGCGGGCGTCCCGCCCGCGGACGCGCAGGCGCGCGCCCGGATCGAACGGATCGCCATGCAGGCCGTCACGGACGCCGAGCGCGCCCTGGGCCATACCGTCTTTGATGTCTCCGTCGAGAAATGCGGCTGGGACCTGACTGCCCGCCCGCCGATGAAGGACGGCAAGTTGCCCGCGGACCGCCACATCAAGGTCAAAGGCCGCGTCAAGGGCGCCGACACCGTCACCATCAGCCGCAACGAGATCCTCTACGGGCTCAACCAGGCGGACAAGTTCATCCTCGCCATCGTGATCGTGGATGGGGACGACTACGAGGGGCCGCACTACATCCGCAATCCCTTCCGTCAGGAGCCGGATTTCGGCGTCGCCAGCATCAACTATGGCCTTGCCGACCTTCTGTCATGGGCGTCCGGCCCAGAGTCGATTGCCTGACAGAGCGAAGGTGCGCCATCGACCAAGAGGTGAAGAATCCTCAAACCACTCGACCCAACCGCGCTTCGGTGCTATTTTCGGCGGGAATTGTCAAGAATTGCCGTTACGTGGTTCGCCAATGCTAATCGAGATGGCTGTCGCCAACTTTCGCTCCATCCGGGACGAGCAACGCCTGAGCCTGGTCGCTGGGCCGGGCAAGGAGCTTGCCGCGACGAACACCTTCGACGCCGCAACCGTGGAGGCAGCCAGGCCCTTCACGCTCCTGCGGTCCGCGGCGATCTACGGCCCCAATGCTGCCGGCAAGTCCAACCTTCTAAAGGCGTTCGGCACGATGCGCCGCATCGTCTTGACTTCGGCAACTGAGTTCAAACAATTGCCGGTGGTTCCTTTTAGATTTGACTCGCAAACAATTGCGCAGCCGAGTATGTTTGAAGTCGTCCTTCTTATCGATGGTGTGCGCTACCAATATGGGTTCCGGGCGACCGCGGAACGCATCCTTGGAGAATGGCTGTTTGCCTTTCCGAAGGGCCGTTCACAGCGCTGGTTCGAGCGATCACTTGCCGAGCACTCGGGCGAAAAGAGTTTCCAGTTCGGCGACAAGCTCATCGGGGACAAAGAGGTCTGGCGACGCGCGACGCGCTCCAATGCGCTATTGCTATCGACCGCCGTACAGTTGAACAGCCAGCAGTTGAAGCCTTTGTTTGACTGGTTCCATAATACTTTGGAGTTCTCCGGCATTCATTTGTCGGGACTCTTGACATCTCTTGATTGCTATTTGGAGGGCCACAACTCGCGTGTCATCGAATTTCTGCGGGCTGCCGATTTCGCCATAACAACGGTGCGCATCGACGAATCAAGCTTCGCTTCTTCGCTTGATGCCATGCGGTCCGGGGAGCCGCTGAAGCACCCTGACCTCCGGCACTGGACGCTCTATGTCGGTCACAGGTCCGGCAACCAGCAAACGGTCGAGTTGGAGCTGAGCGATGAGTCCGAAGGAACGCAAAAGATGTTCGCCCTCGCCGGGCCGGCAATGGAGGCGCTGAGCGGAGGACATGTGCTGTTTGTCGATGAGCTGCACGACAATCTCCACCCGCTGCTCGTTCGGTACCTGGTGGGTTTATTCCATTCACCGGAAACCAATCCGAAAGGAGCGCAACTGATATTCACCACTCACGAGACCGCCATCCTGAGTCAAGACGTCTTTCGGCGAGATCAAATCTGGTTCTGCGAACGCGACCCGGAACAGGCCACCAGACTTTTCCCCTTGACCGACTTTAATCCACGTAAGGGATTGGAAAATCTTGAGCGATCTTATCTCGCTGGTCGCTATGGAGCCGTGCCCTATCTAAAGCGACTGTCCGACACGTTTGCGGCCTAGCATGTCAGTACGCCAACCAAGACAAGCCGCTGATCTGAAGCGCCGGGGGCCACAGCGCGAGCCTTATGATCGCGTGCTGATCGTCTGCGAGGGTGAAAAGACCGAGCCCATCTACTTCTCCGAGCTGAAAGACCATTACAAGCTCAGCAACGCCAACATCGCCGTGACACCGGCGAGCGGGACTGATCCGTTGTCCATCGTGCGTACCGCGCAGAAGCGTCAAGCGGAAGAAAAGAAGCATGGCGAACATTACGATCGGATCTATTGCGTCTTCGACCGGGATCGACACTACAATTTCCCGGCCGCATGCGATAAGATCGACCGGTCGACACTGCGCGCTGCCCGCTCCTGGCCCTGTTTCGAGTATTGGCTGCTACTCCATTTTGGATATACGCGCAGTCCATTTACCGAGGGTGGCAACAACAGTCCATGCGATAATTGCATCAAGGCCCTCAAGCAGGCAGATACGATGCGCGACTACCAAAAAGGCACGGTCGGCGTGTTCGGTCAACTCCTGGAGCGCCTTGATGCGGCCAAACGCAACGCCAGACAAGCCCGGAGTGATGCGCTCGAAACCGGAGAGGATAACCCATCGACCGAGGTCCATGATCTGGTCCATTACCTTCAGCACCTAAAGGACCCCGCTTGAACATCAAAGCCCCCAAGAAGCTCATCGAAGTCGCCCTGCCGCTGGACGACATCAACGTCGCTTCGGTGCGAGAGAAATCCATCCGCCACGGGCATCCGAGCACCCTGCACCTGTGGTGGGCGCGCCGGCCCCTGGCCACGGCGCGGGCGGTGTTGTTCGCCCAACTGGTCAACGACCCGGGCGGCGAACGCGGCTGGTACACGGGCAAGACCAAGGCGCAGGCGGATGAGGAGCGGGAGCGGCTGTTCGACATCATCCGGGATCTGGTGAAGTGGGAGAACACCAACAACGAGACGGTATTGGAGCGCGCCCGCGAGGCCATCCGTGCCTCTTGGCGGGAGACCTGCGCGTTGAACAAGGGCAAGCCGGGCTTCGACCCGGAGAAGCTCCCCGCCTTCCATGACCCCTTCGCGGGCGGCGGCTCCATCCCGCTGGAGGCCTTGATCATAATCCCGGCCAGCGGCGTGCGTAGTCAGGGCTTCCAGCCCTGACGGTGTCAGGCCAAGATGGCCTGACTACGCACCCGGCGAGCCCAAGCGGCCGGAATCTTGATCGA
>NZ_CAIKKU010000748.1 GCF_903828115.1 uncultured Thiodictyon sp.
GTAATCGAATAATCCGACCACGATGACGACAACGACAACGACAACGACAACGACGCCCGGTCCGTGAGAACGTCCAGTAGCTGTAGGGTACGCATCGCGTACCCCGCCTTGATCGAGTCGCTGACGAGGATGACGAGGTCGATGATAAGTTCGATGATGAAGAACCAGGATTCGCTTGCCGGCCGGTCGCCCCCCACCGGGGCGGGGCAAGGAGACAGCCCGGTCCCAACCGCGGGTGCGCCCGGCTTTGCGCAGGCCCCGTGGACGGCCGGCCCCGGTCTCGCCCTGATCCAGGCGGCGGGGTTTGACGACGGGCTGGCGGACCCATGCTGGACCTACGATCGCCTCGCCGCGCGCGTCGTCGCGCTGGCGGGTGAACTGCGTTCTCAGGGGTTGGCGCCCGGCGAACTGGTCGCGGTGCCGGAGCGGCCGGCGGCGGGACTGGTCCTGATGCAGCACGCCCTGGCCCGGGTCGGCGCGGCCCTGTTGCCGGTGCGCGCCGCGGCGGACGACCCCGGCTTAGGACCGCTGTTGGCGCTGACCGGTGCCGAGTGGGGTTGGCATTGGGACGGGCAGGCCGACGGCCGTCTCACCCCTCTGGACCGGGTCCGTGGGCAGGGAGGCGCGCTGCCGCCTGCATCAGGCCCGGCGCCGGTCTGGCCCTCCCCCCTAGCCCTGGTGGTGGAGACCAGCGGCAGCACCGGGGTCCCGCGGGCGGCCATGTTGACCCAGCACAATCTGCTGGCCGCCGCCGCCCTGAGCAATCGGCACCTGGCCCTGCGGGTCGGCGATTGCTGGCTCTGCTGCCTGGCGCTGCGCTACATCGGCGGGCTGTCCATCACCTACCGCTGCGCCCTGGCCGGGGCCACGCAACTGCTCCACGAGGGCTTTGATCCGGCACTGGTGGCCGCGGACCTGGAGCGCCGGGCCGTCACCCACCTCTCCCTGGTCCCGCCCATGCTGGCGCGTCTGCTCGCCCTGGAACGGCCGCCGCCGCCCTCCCTGCGAGTGCTGCTGGTCGGCGGCCAGTCGCTCAGCACCCAACTCGCGGGGCAAGCCATTGCGGCCGGCTGGCCGCTGCACCTGACCTACGGGATGACCGAGACCGCGTCCCAGGTCGCCACCTCCGGGCGCCTGCGCGTGCCGCCCGCCGCGGGCCTGGTGGGTCGGCCCCTGGCCGGGTTGGAGGTCGACTGCCCCGGGGGCCCCGACGGACCGGCTCCCCTGCGGGTGCGGGGACCGGTGGTCATGGCCGGCTATGCCAATCCGGAGCGCCGGCCCGGTCTGGGTCTCGCCGCGGGTTGGTTCACGACCTCGGACCTCGCCCGCCGGGGGGAGGACGGCGCTTTGTGCATCCTGGGGCGCGCCGATGAAGTGCTGGTCACCGGCGGGGTCAAGGTGAACCCGGGGTGGGTGGAGTCGCTCCTTGCCGGGGCACCGGGGGTCGGGGAGGTGGCGGTGGTCGGGGTCGCGGACCCGGTGTGGGGCCAACGGCTGGTAGCGCTCTACACCGGAGAGGCGACGCCCGCGGCCCTGGAGGCCTGGTGTCGGGTCAATCTGGCGGGGCCGCAGCGCCCGCGTGTCTTTCGGTCCCGGGCCGAGTTGCCGCTCCTGAAGTCCGGCAAGCTGGACCGTCGTCGCCTGCGGGTCCTGGCCCAAGAGCCCGGTTCACCTGGAAAGACCGGCGCAGATGAAGTGCTTTGCCAAACGGCGGCGCTTGCACCACAATCGCGCGACGGCCCCCCCGTCTGAGCCGGTGCGCCGCCGGCCGCGACGCTACTCCCTTGGCCGCGGCTGGCCGCGGCGTCGCGGGCCCGCGGCGTGCTTCCAGTCCGCGACTGGTCAGTCCCCTGTCGATTTTTGATTCAGGAGCTTGCTTATGACCCGCACGATCAAGTATCTGCTGTTGTCGGCCACCCTGGCCGTCGTGGCGCCGCCGCTCGCGCAGGCGAATAAACAAGACTATTCCGATCGCCAGCCGAAGAGCAGCATCGGAGCGAGCAGTGGTCCCACCGACCAGAATCAGATCAGATGCCCTGATGGTCAGCGGCTGGAGGGTAATCGGTGCGTCGATACGCGACCCACATGCCCTTATGGGCAGCGACTGGAGGGTTACCGGTGCGTCGATTCGCGATAGGCATCGATCCGGACGGAGGCTGAGGAAATGCTGGGAACGATTTCCGGCTGAGCATCGGCGCCCGGCCACCGAAACCGTGCCGCGCTTTCTGGCCGGCTCATTGTTGGGGCTGATGCTCAACAGTCTGGTGGTGGTGATTGTAAGTCTGGCCGAACTTCCATCTGGGTTCGCGGCGATACTCATGGCAACCCTGGTGCCCGGAATATTGCTCGGCGTAAACCGGGGCTGGGCATTCAGGTAGCGTTGCGGCTCAAGGCTTTTCCGCCAAGCAAAAGACGGTGAGACCGGCGATCCGGTTCCACGGCATCACGAGTGCGCGTTCCAGATCGTGGACCAGGGTCAGTGCACGGTTGACAACCGGTGGATACAAGGCCAGCGAACTCGTGGGTTGAATTTCGCCGCGGCGCAGGCGCCCGCGTTCCCGCAATCGCATAGCCGCGGCGATGGGGAATAGTAGCCCAAAGAAATAGCGGGACTTTATCACCCGCAGTTCAGCGCGTCGCACGAGGTCGTCCACCATGCCGATGCGGTAGCGGCGGTAGTGTTCAAGAAAGGTGTCATGCCCGGACCAGAGGGATTGGAAGGCCGGCACCGTAATCAGGATACGTCCGCCGGATGGCATCGGGTCGGAGTAGGCCCGTAATAGTCCCAGGTCGTCCGCGACATGTTCGAGCACATCCATCATCAAGATCAGCCGATGATCGATGTCAGTAACGCTACGCACAAAGCGCACCGGGTGGCCGGCAAAGATCTCATCCCGCTCTTGGCTGTACGCGGGATCCACGCATACCGCACTTGCGCAACGTTCTGACGCAATCAAATATTTGGAAAAGAAGCCGGACCCCGCGCCGACGTCAAGGACACTCGGGGTGCGATAGTCGCCCAAGAACCGGGCCATTGCGCGTCCTTTGGAGGCGTAGTACCAGTGGTTGCCGACATCGGCGCCGAGAATTGCTTCTTCTTTGACATCCACACCCTAACCTCTAAACCAGTTAATGAAATACATGACCTGTCTCGGCGACGGGCGGTTCTGGGGTGTTGCGGATTGCACATACGATGCAAGCGTACCCGACCAGCGGTTGGTAATGTCGCGGATAGTATACGTGGGCTAATCGGGAAAGAACAACCGCTCCAGGTAGCGGGCCACCGCCTCGTCGGCATTGCTGCCGATCACCCGCAGTGCGGGCAGGGCTGCCGGCAGGCGCGGGTCCGCGTTCGCCATGACGATTCCGGTGCCGGCCAGCGCGAGCATCTCCAGGTCGTTCATGCCGTCACCAAAGGCGAGTACCTCGCCGAGTGCGATCCCGCGCCGCTGCGCCACCCGTGCCAGTGCCGCCCCCTTGGACACGCCGTGCGCCATGATCTCAAGGGTCACGGGGAGTGAGAAGGTGGTGGCTATAAGGTCGCCGAAACGCTCGCGGACCTGTTGCGCGATGGCGTGCAGGCGCGCCGGTGCGCCGTAGAAGAACACCTTCAGTACGTCGCTGCCGTCGATGGTCCGCAGATCGACCACCCGGTAGCGGAATCCTGAGCCCTGGTGGAAGCTCAGCAGATAGGGCTCGGGACGGGCCACCAGCCAGTCTTGCGTACGATAGACATTGGTGTGGACATCGGCGAACGCCGGCTCGTTGATCAGGGCGCGGACACACTCGGGGTCGAGCGGGGTGCAATCGATCAGCCGGGATCGGCAATCATGTACCGCGGCACCATTCGACGAGATCAGGCAGCCGTGACCGCCGAGTTGGTCCGCGAAGGTGCGGATGTCCTGGAAGTGCCGCCCGGAGGCGAGCATTGCATCAATGCCCTGCGTGCGCATTCGCGCCAGCACCGAGCGCGTGTAGTCGCCCAGCCGATGCTCGGGGGTGAGCAGGGTGCCGTCGAGGTCGCAGACAATGAGATTATGCATCGGGTGATCCTGAAGCCTCTGAATATCCAGCGTGCAGCAGTGGCGCAGACCTTGAGTTCCGGGGTGGACTGCGACGGTCGAAATGCCGGCTTGGGACGCGGACTGCGCCACCGCCCCGCAGCCGCGCGCCAACCGATGACCGTAGGCAAGAGACCGACAGCACATCGCGGGATAGGATCAGAACTGAAAGTAGATGAATGGCGCACTGGTGAGCGGCACGAGCCACAAGAACAGCGCCGCAGCAATCCCTGTAAATCCCGCATAGGCAGGCCAGCCAAGGCGCAGTTCCCAGCTCCCGGGCGCCGCCGCCTGCAGGCGGCCAAGGACGGCATCCGCAATCACCGGCAGCACAATCGCGGGCAACACCCACGGCGGCATCGTCTCTTGCCCGCTGCCGACGCCGATACCCGCCATGCCGCGCAGCATCGTCAGGCTGTCGTCCAAGGATTGGGAGCGGAAGAACACCCAGGCCACCAGGACCCAAAGTTGGGTGAGCAACAGGCTGGGAACCAGTCCCCACGCGGTCCCTTTTCGCTCGCCGGTCCACATTATCCATTGTTTGTGGACAATGAGTGCGAGTCCATGCAGTCCGCCCCAGATTACAAAATTCCATGACGCGCCATGCCAAAGCCCGCCGAGCAGCATGGTGAGCATGAGGTTACGGTATTGTAAGCGGATCCCGTAGCGATTGCCGCCCAGCGGCACATACAGGTAATCGCGTAACCACGTCGACAGCGACATATGCCACCGGTGCCAGAAGTCCGCAATATTTCTGGCGCTGTAAGGAAAATTGAAATTGTCCGGCAGGCGATAGCCGAAGAACCAGGCAATGCCGATCGCCATGGTCGTATAGCCGTTGAAATCGAAATAGATCTGCCCGTAGTAGGCCAGTGCCCCTCCCCACAGGCCCAGCGTGCTCCAGCGTTGCGGGTCGGCAAAGACCTGGTCGGCAATCACGGCGAGGGTATCGGCGATCACCGCCTTATAAAAAAAACCGATCAGAAAAAGCCTTAGTCCAGCCGCCAGCCGTTCGTCGCAACGTTGCCGATCGCTCCGCAGTTGGGGCATAAAAAAGCTCGATCGGATGATCGGCCCGGCCACCAATTGGGGGAAAAACGCGATATAGAGAAGGACCTCGCGGAAAGAATAATCCGGGCGCACGACCGCCCGGTACACGTCGACGGTATAACTGATGGCATGGAAGGTGTAGAAACTGATGCCTACCGGCAGGATCACATGCCAGGCCGGGAGCTGCGCTGCGCTCCCCAGGAGCGCTGCCACGCCCTGCAAGGAATCCATAAAAAAATTGAAATACTTGAAAAAGAACAGGACCCCGAGATGTGCGATCAGCGAGGTGATCAGGATCAGACGCCGCCGCTCCTGGTTCCGGCATCGGCTGATACCGAGTGCCCCAAGATAGGCGACCACTGCCACGAACAGCATGAGTGCCACGAAGCGGAAATCCCACCACCCGTAGAAAAAGAGACTGGCGGCGACCAGGAACCACTGCCGTGCCACCCGCGTGCCGATGCGCCAATAGATGAGGTAACAGACAACGAAAAAGATCAGGAACGGAAGGCTAGTGAAGAGCATCGCGAATCCTGGCGTTTGCGGCAAGTGTCTCGGCCAGCCAGTAGGTCCAGCGCTGCGCACCGGCGCTGTTGAGATGCCCGAGGTCGGTCCAATAGCCACCCGCCAGTGCCGACGTCAGCGCGGCGTCGATCGCAATACAGTCGGGCGCCAAGGCGCGGCAGCTGCTGCCCACCCCGGCGCGCCGCTCGACACTCGCCATCGGGGGTTGAAAGAAGATGATGTCACGTATTCCTTGTCGCCGCCAAGCGCTTGCCTGTGCGGCCCTGAAAGTGCTCACCGCGGGGTCGGAGCCAGGCTCGGCCGGCTGCTCCAGTTGCTGGACGATCGTCTCCAGCGTCGGTGCATGATTATCCGACTGTTCGGGCAGAAAGCCGGTGAGCGACCGGGGCTGGCCCAACACGGCAGAGTGAAGGAAGCCGAGGTGACTGTAATGGCCGAGACAGTGCAGGATGACGTCCACGCTGGCCGTGATGCGCGGGTCGGAACCGCTGCTTGCGGTGCTGCGCCAAATCTGACGAAGCATCGCCGCGGTGCGCTCCGCGTCGCGGTAGGAGAGGGCCGCAGGCTTGAAGCGGTTCTCGGGCCTTTCGGTCACGCCCCCTTCCGACCCGAGTTCCACCAGCACGGCGGCGGGGACTGTTGCGCCACTGCGCAAATAGCGTTCAAACAGATAATCCTGCTCGTAGGCGTAGGCCCCGGGATAGGTCAACTGGGCCACCCGGACAGCGAGGCCCCGCTGCGCGAGTAGCCGCTCAAGCAGATCCCCGTCCAGCCCTCTGGAGGAATAACTCGAACCCAGGATCACCAATACCGGGCGCGCGTCTTTGGGCGCCAGCGCGCCCGCGAAGACCCCGGCAAGGCTGCTTGGGCCCCGCAGGCCGACGTGGTTCGCCAGAACGGCGAGCGCTATCTGAGCGATGACGAAGGCGACCAAAGCAAACCCGAAGAACTGTCTTCGGTGACTCAGCCGCGGCGTGCGCACCGTCGCGACGAGCACGGCGATGATTGCCATAAGCACCAACAGGGCCGCTGTTGTTTTCATCACCTTTCCGTTTCATGCCGTCACCAAAGGGCGAGCACCTCGCCGCGTTCGATCCCGAAGCGCGGCGCCGCCCGTGCCGGCGTTAGGGTTGGGCAAGGATCGGGCTACCGGTTATCCTCGTCCACGATATCCGCGGCCAGGTCGATGACGACCAGATGGCGGTACAGCGGATGGGTTTCGATCGCGACCCCGACGTAGCGAAACGCCGGGGCCAGGATGTTGTGCCGGTGTCCCCGGTCAGGCACCCCGTCGTCGATCAGCAGCCGGCTCACGACCTCCCGGCCGCTTACGGGGCCGTAGGCGATGACCTCGCCGACCACCCGCTCCCACCGGCCGTAGCGCTGCACCCGTTCGGTCGGCGAACTGCCCTCTTTACCCTCGTGGCCGAGGGCGCCACTGCCGGATTGGTCCAAGGTGTGGTCGCGCGCCGCCCGGGACAGCGCCGTGGAAACCGACAGCGTCGGCATGGGCGAAATCGCTTCCATCTCCCTGGCCGCCTCGTCGACCGCGGACGGCCCTTCCCGGGTTTGCAGGGTGGTCTGGTTCGGATCGAGTGGGTCCACAAAGAGACGATCACGGAACAGGCCGCGGCGGGGCGCCAGGAAGGTCCGGGCGTAACCCGGGGGATTGAGGCGGGCAAGGTTCAAATGGAGTACGACGTCCCGAGCGGTCTGCGTGAGGTATTGGCCGGCGTCGGCTTCCCGCAGTTCAGACTCGCTCCACAGCGCGGCTGGATCGCCGCGCGTTGCTTGCCGCCGCGGTTGGCTCCCCGGTGCCTCTGCGGGGATGTCGGCGCCGGGTGTTGGCCCGAACAGCGTACCCTCAGGCCGCAACGCGGATTCGGCGCGCTGTTCCCCGCAGCCGCCGCTCGCCGCCAAGGTCACCGCGAGCAGGGTCCTGGGTAGATACCGGTGGAGTCCTTCGCGGCGATCCAGAGTGCGCTCCCAGGCGCGGCCCGTGTGAATGTATGAGGCGGGCCGCGGTGTGTGATCTTCACCCCAACCGCCGCCGTTGGTCCGGATCGGCGGCCGCGTCGCGGGACCCATTCCCCGGCCCTGGTCTGACCGATCGCATCGCCGACGCAATGCGCTCAAGGTGCGGCTGCCGGTCCGGGCTTGCGCGCCTGTACCCGTTGCAGCTTCTTCTTCAGCATGGTCGATGTGGGATTGGTCTTCAGACCCGCTTGCAGGACGGCGATGGCCTTGTCGATGTTCCCCTGGTTTTCGTATAGATCGCTCAACCCAACGAAGGCCGGGGCGTGCCCACCCTTGATCTTGATGGCCTTCGCGAAGCTCTCCTCGCCCTCTTTGAATTGACCCAGGCGAGTCTGGATCTCGCCTAATCGCGTGTAGATGTCCGGGACCAGGGAGCACTCATTCCTGGATTTGGTCAGAACATAGCTATAGTCGCTCGCAGCCGCCATGAGCTGGGTGCGCTGGGTCTCCGGCGTCTCCCCCTCGAGCAGGAGCGCGCGGCCGCTCGTGATCAATGCGCTGCAGTAACGCTGATACCCCTGGCAGCCGGATTTCTCCAGGCCATACAGCTTGGCGCGGATCGCCTGGTCCTTGTCTTGATCGGCGCGCAGGCGGCCGCTGACTGCGGCCTCACACCAATCCGGCGTCATGAGACGCGCCAGATCGCCCGGCGTCGTCGTTTGCGCGAAGGCGCCGGTGGACGCCCCCGCCAGTGTGAGTGCGAGGGCCGCGCCGCGGGTAAACGGCATGATGCGATGCCTGATGTTCATGTGCGGATCAACTCCTGTCTGGGCTCAAGGCCGCTCGTGGTGGCCGCCGAACTGGTAACGCATGGCCGAGAGGATTTGGTTCGCAAAATCCGCCTCGCCGCGGGAACTGAAGCGCTCAAAGAGTGCCGCCGTCAAGAGTGGCGCCGGGGTCCCGGTCTCGATCGCCGCCAGGCTGGTCCAGCGGCCCTCGCCGGAGTCTGACACCCGTCCACCAAATTGTTCAAGTCCCGGGTCGCTCTGGAGGGCGGTGGCGGTCAGGTCCAAGAGCCAGGAGGCGACCACGCTGCCGCGCCGCCAGACCTCGGCCACCGCGGCCAGGTCGAATTGGTACTGGTAGTGTTCGGGGTTGCGCAGCGGCGCCGTCTCCGCGTCCGCCGGCCGGTCCGCGCGCCCGGCGCCGGCGTGCTTCAGCAGGTTGAAGCCCTCCGCATAGGCGCCCATCAGGGCGTATTCGATCCCGTTGTGGACCATCTTGACGAAGTGTCCGGCGCCGCTCGGCCCGCAGTGCAGGTAGCCCTGTTCCGCACGGCTGGGTGGGTCGGTCCGCCCGGCGGTGCGCTCGATGTCGCCGACGCCGGGGGCCAGCGATTTGAGGATCGGGTCGAGGCGTTCGACGGCCTGCGCCTCGCCGCCGATCATCAGGCAATAGCCCCGCTCCAGGCCCCAGACGCCGCCGCTGGTCCCGCAGTCGATGAAATGAATGCCCAGCGGCGCGAGGCGCGCGGCGTGGGCAAGGTCGTCACGGTAGTTTGAATTGCCCCCGTCGATGATGCTGTCCCCGGCGCCCAGATGGGGCAGCAGATCGTCGATAACCCGCTCGACCACCGCCGCCGGGACCATGATCCAGGCGTTGCGCGGCGGGGTCAGCCGGGCGCAGAGGTCGGCCGGGTCCGCGGCACCGACCGCGCCCGCCTCGACCAGCGCGGCCACCGCCGCGGCATCCCGGTCATAGACGACACACTGGTGCCCGGCGCGCAGCAGGCGCAGGACCATGTTGGCGCCCATCCGGCCGAGGCCGATCATTCCGAGTTGCATGGTGAGACCCTCTGCTTCGCGCTATTGGCGGACTGATTGATTCGGATGGACCTAGAAAGACGTCATCCACAGATGAACACAGATGAACACAGATTATTCATTGGCTGACGCTTGGCTGGGGGCTCCCCTGGTGGGTGATTGTGACAGTAGCGATAAGCGCATGACAATTCGCGGAAAATCTGTTTTCATCTATGGATTTTAGGATCGCAGGCGGCGCGGCGTGCGGGGCCCTCAGACCGGGTGGGCCTCCAGCACCACCAAGGCGTGGGCGCCGACGCGGATCTGCCCGGCCGTCACCGGGGCCGGGGTGTCCGGCGGGAAGACGCCCGGCTCCGCCATGGTGTCCACGGCCAGGGTCCAGCGCCGGCCGGGCAGGGGCGGTACCGCGAACTCGAGTGCATCCTCCCACATATTGAACATGACGTGCAGCGGCGGTTCCGCGGCGCTGACCCCGGCCAGGGTGAAGGCGAGGGCGCGGTTGTCGGGGACCGACCAGCGTGGTTTGTCGAGCTTCAGCCCGTGCCAGGCGATATCCGGCAGGTCCTGCCCGGGCTCCGGCGCCCCGGTGAGGAAGCGGTCGCGGGTCAGGCTCGGATGGCGGCGGCGCAGGGCGATCAGACCGCGCACATAGGTGAGCATGGGCCGCTGCGCCTCCACCTGGCTCCAGTCGAACCAGGAGAGTTCATTGTCCTGGCAGTAGGTATTGTTGTTGCCGTCCTTGCTGCGCAGGATCTCATCCCCGGACAGCAGCATGGGTACCCCCTGGCTCAGCATCAGGATGCCGATGAAGTTGCGCGCCTGACGGCGGCGCAGGGCCAGGATGGCGGGGTCGTCGGTCGGCCCCTCGACCCCGCAGTTCCAATTGATATTCTGGTCGCCGCCGTCGCGGTTGCCCTCGCCGTTGGCCAGGTTGCGCTTGGTCTCGTAGCTCACCAGGTCCCACAGGCAGAAGCCGTCGTGACAGGTGATGAAGTTCACCGAGTTGGCCGGCCGCCGCCCGCGCGCCTGGTAGAGGTCGCTGGAGCCGGCGATGCGGGTGGCGACCTCGGGGATCAGACCCGGGTCACCGCACACGAAGGCGCGCATCAGGTCGCGGTAGCGCCCGTTCCACTCGGCCCAGCGGAAGCCCGGGAAGTCGCCCACCTGATAGAGCCCGCCGGCGTCCCAGGCCTCGGCGATGATGTGGGAGCGGTTCAACAACGGAGACAACTCGGTGGCCCACAAGAACGGGGCATGATAAAGGGGGTTGCCGTCCTCCCCGCGGGCCAGGGCGCTGGCCAGGTCGAAGCGGAAGCCGTCCACATGCATCCGCTGCACCCAGTACAGCAGCGCATCCACCAGGAAGCGGGTGACGATCGGGTGGTTGCAGTTCACCGTGTTGCCGCAGCCGGTGTAGTCGCGGTAGAGGCGGCGGTCGGTGAAATCCAGGTGATAGAAGACCTCGTTTCCCAAGCCCTTGAAGCTGATGGTCGGACCAGTCCCGCCGCCCTCCGCGGTGTGGTTGAAGACGACGTCCAGGATCACCCCGATCCCGGCGCGGTGCAGCGCCTTGACCATATCGCGGAACTCGTCGCGCGCCCGCGTCGCGTCAGCGGCGAAATGGGGGTGGGGGGCGAAAAAGCTGTGGGTGCTGTAGCCCCAGTAGTTCTGGTGCCCCAGGGCGGCGGTCGCGGGCGGGACGTCCTGGCGGTCGAAGGCCATGATCGGCAGGAGTTCCACATGGGTGATGCCCAGGTCGCTCAGATAGGGGATCTTCTCGATCAGCGCCCGGAAGGTGCCGGGGTGGGCGGTGCCGGCGGAGGGGTGGCGGGTGAAATCGCCCAGATGCATCTCGTAGATCACCGACTCGCTGAGCGGGACGTGGAGGGGTTGGTCGCCCTCCCAGTCGTAATCGTCGCGCAGCACCTGGGCGCGCATGGCGGTCGCCGCATTGTCCCCGGGCCGGGCGGCGCGCGCCCGGTCCCAGAGGCGGTCGCTCACGGTCGTCGCCCAGGGGTCCAGCAGGGCCTTGTCCCCGTCGATCCGGGCGCCGCTCTCGCGGGTATCGCAGCGGCCGTCGACCCGCCAGTTGTACCAGGTGCCGCTCGGCAGGTCCAAGACCAGGCAGTGCCAGAAAAAAAAGGTGCGGTTGACCCGCGGGTCGAGGCGGATGATCTGGAAGGGCGCGGGCGCCTCTTCGCGGTCGAACAGCAGGATCTCCGCCTGCTGCGCATAGCGGCTGAAGACGCAGAAGTTGACCCCGCGATCGACGAAGGCGGCACCGCCCTGGTCCCAGTTGCCGGGCGCGACCTGATAGGTGGGTTGGGTCATTATGGTTTACTCCGCCTTGCCGGGGTTGTGCCCCCGGGGGATTCTAACCCAACACCTTGCATTTTCCCGCCTGCTCGATAACCTGCCCGATTGCGGGCCCCGCGTCGGGCGCCGCCCCGTCCTTCTCGCCGGAACCCCCATGACCATCCTGAGCCTTGAATCCGTTGCCCTCTCCTACGGCCTGCCGCCCCTGCTGGAGGACATCTCCTGCGCCATCGATCGCGGCGAGCGGGTCTGTTTGATCGGGCGCAACGGGACCGGCAAGTCCACCCTGCTCAAGATCATCACCGGGGAGGTCCACCCGGACGGGGGTGAAGTGCGTTTCGGCCAGGGCATGACCGTGGCGCGTCTGGCCCAGGAGGTCCCGCTGCACGGCGACGCCAGTGTCTTCGACGTGGTGGCCGAGGGGCTGGGGGACCTGGGGACCCTGGTACGGGACTACTTCCACCTCTCGCACCACATGACGGCGACGACGACGGCCGACGAACTGGCGCAGTTGGCGCACATCCAGCAGCAGTTGGACGACCGCGGCGGCTGGGAGATCGAGCAGCGCACCGAGCGTGTTATCTCCCGCCTGGGGCTGGACGCCGAGACCCCCTTCAATGCCCTCTCGGGCGGACTCAAGCGGCGGGTGCTGCTGGCCCAGGCGCTGGTGCGGGGGCCGGACCTGCTGCTGCTCGATGAGCCGACCAACCACCTGGACATCGACTCCATTGATTGGCTGGAGGGCTTTCTCAAGGACTTTCAGGGCGGGCTCCTCTTCGTCACCCACGACCGGCGCTTCCTGCAACGCGTCGCCACCCGCATCCTGGAACTGGACCGCGGGCGTCTCACCGACTGGCCGGGCGACTATGCCAACTATCTGCGCCGCAAGGAGGAGCGGCGTCACGCGGAGTCCCAGGCCAATGCCCTCTTCGACCGCCGGCTGGCGGACGAGGAGGTCTGGATCAGGCAGGGCGTCAAGGCGCGGCGCACCCGCAACGAGGGCCGGGTGCGCGCCCTGGAGGCGATGCGTAGCGAGCGCATGGAGCGGCGCGAGCAACAGGGCACCGCACGCCTGCGCCTGAGCGAGGCGGAGCGCTCCGGCAAGCTGGTGGCCGAGGCCGACGGCGTCACCTATGGCTGGGGCGGTGCGCCCGTGATCCGCGATCTCAGCACCCTGATCCTGCGCGGGGACAAGGTCGGCATCATCGGACCCAACGGGGTCGGCAAGAGCACCCTGCTGCGGCTCCTGCTCGGGGACCTGGAACCCCAGTCCGGGACCATCCGCCGCGGCACCAATCTCCAGGTTGCCTATTTCGACCAGATGCGCGCCCAACTCGACCCGGAGCGCAGCGTCCAGGACAACGTCGCCGGCGGCAGCGACCAGGTGATGGTGGACGGCCAGAGCCGTCACGTCCTGTCCTATCTGCGCGACTTCCTGTTCAGCCCCGAGCGCGCCCGCCAGCCCGTCAAGGCCCTCTCCGGGGGTGAGCGCAACCGGCTCCTGCTCGCCAAGCTCTTCACCCGCCCGGCCAACCTGCTGGTGCTCGACGAGCCGACCAACGACCTGGACACCGAGACCCTGGAACTGCTCGAAGACCTGCTGGTCTCGTTCGCCGGGACCGTGCTCCTGGTCAGCCACGACCGCGCCCTGCTGGACAACGTCGTCACCAGTTCACTGGTGTTCGAGGGCAACGGTGTGGTCCAGGACTATGTCGGCGGCTACGAGGACTGGCTGCGCCAGCGCGCCCAGGTGCCCGCGGCGGCACCCAAGACCCTGGCGCCCGCCCCCGGACCGGCCGCGGCCGAGCCCAAGCGCGCGGTGGTCAAGCTGAGCTTCAAGGAGAACAAGGAACTGACTGAACTGCCCGCCCGGATCGAGTCGCTGGAGACGGAGCAGGCGGCCCTGAGTGCCCGCCTCGCCGACCCGGCCATCTACCAGGGCGACGGCACCGCCCTGGCCGCGGTGCGGGAGCGGCTCATCGCGATCGAGACCGAACTGGCCGCGGCCTATGTCCGGTGGGAGGCGCTGGAGGCGCGGCGGTAGGGCGGAACGCCGCAGGCGGTTCCGCCATCTTCGATTCCTCGCGGCGGGGATTGGCGGACCAGGGGGGCAGGGTCTGGACCATGAAAATCTGGAGTCTGTCTCCGGATTTTCATGGTATGCCCGCGGCCAGATCGTCCACTCGGGACGGACGGCCTGGGGCCTCGCTCAGACGGCCGTCACCGCGTCGCCATACCGGACCACGAGCGGGTCATGGCTGAGCAGTCGCAGCGGTGAACAGGCACTCCACCAGGCGGGAGAGATGGGTCTTCGCCTCGAGAATATTGACTGTCTGCATGATGCAACCTCGTGCTGGTCAGATCTGGTCAGAGCATGGCGCGAGTCTGAGGACCGGACAAGGGAGCAACAGCCAAATGACCCACGGGTCCCGCTGCACCCCCGACCTCGATCGGGCAGGGCCTCGCGGGGCTTGGTTGGTCGCGTCCCGGACCCTCGCGGCGGTGTGACCGCAGCGTAACGCCCTGCTGGCCTCGCGGGCGCGGTGTTCATCCCAAATCCGGGAATTGCTCTCACAAAGACACAAAGACACGAAGAAAGACAGATCATTGATGGCGTTGCGCCGAGCGCCGCCCAGGTGACCTCCGCGGCCGACAGATCGCTCTGAAAATCTTTGTGATCTTTGTGTCTTTGTGAGAGAACTTCTCTTTCTGGGTTTATGGCCCCGGCAGCGGCTGGGAGCGCCGCACCCCAGTGCGGCGCGGACTCGCTGGCGACCTCGGGCCTTGCGTGTTGCGGAGAGGCCGCGCCGCAC
>NZ_CAIKKU010000749.1 GCF_903828115.1 uncultured Thiodictyon sp.
ATGTACAACCCAACCTGCTGTCTAGTGATGCGTTTACCCGACATCTGCGCGCCTTCCCGCGGCAAAAAAATGTCCGGCAGCTTACCTCTGACCGGCCAAGATAGTTGTCACTGACCGGTCAAGATAATTGTCACTAAACAGTTTGAGCTGGCGGCGCGCCTCGGGCTCGCTGTCTCTGGGGTCGACCACGTTGTGTTCACGGAAGTTGACCGTGACCTGCGGCACCTCGCGCCGCAGCGTCTCGCCCGCCAGATCGATCCCCAGCGTGGTCCGCTGCGTGCGCTCCGCCAGCACCAGTGCGGTCACCCGCTCGGCCCCGCGGCCCTCCGACGTCGCCAGGTACTCCTGGAGCGAGCGGTCCCGACTGAACTGGTCCAGCATCGCCGCGGCGGATGCATAGAAGGCACAGAGGGTGGAGTCGGCCGTGAACTCACGCGGCCCGGCCGCCACCGGTGCGGGTATGTTGTCCACCAGCGGGACGATCTGGTCGATGGCATGGATGACGGGCACGCGCAGGCGCTTGCGGTAGCCCGGCAGGAGGCGCAGCCGGGCGTCGGTGCCATCGACGGCGCGCTCGATGGCCGCCTCGATGCGCGACTCGGGGTAGTTGCCGTGGGTCTCCTCACGGCCGCCGAAGATCGACTGGAATAGATTCATCGCTCAGGACTCCAAGGGCAGCAGGTGCGCGCGCGCCTCCGCGGCACTCTCATAGATATAGGGCGCCAGGCCGCGCGCGGCCAGCGCCTCCCCCATCTTGACCTGACGCGGATTCAAGGCCCCCCGGTCGGCGATTCGCTCCACCTGGGCGATGACCAGTCCGCCGGAATTGTGCGCCGCCATGGCGATGGCCAGGACCTCCAGCGTCAGTGCCTCGCGCTCCATGCTGAGGTTGCCATCGGAATCCGCCGTGGTGGCGCGAATGATGCCGACGTTGATCGGCCGTGCCGGATAGAAGAGGTATTCCTGACCGTCCAGCGGCAGCAGCCGCACCAGCTCGACCGTGGTGCGCGCATTGAGCCTGCCGCCGCCGAAACGCGGGTCGGCGAAGCCGTCGGTGGCGATGGTATCGCCGTCGCGGATCAGCCGCACGGCCTCGGCGGCGGTGACGATCTTGCCCTTTGCCGGCAGCCGCGCCGACGCCAGGAGGGGGTGTTGCGCAGACGCGTCAGCCATCGGATCAGCCTCCGGTGTCTCAGGCCATGATATTGACGCCGCCGTCCACATAGACGGTGCTGCCGGTCAGGCGGCGGGCGTAGCGGGTGGCGAGAAAGGCGCAGGTGAAGCCGACATCCATGATGTCCACCAACTCCCCGAGCGGGGCGCGGCTGGCCGCCTCGTTGAGCAGCAGGTCGAAGTCTTTGAGCCCCGAGGCGGCGCGGGTCTTCAGCGGCCCCGGCGAAATGGCATGGACGCGGATACCATTGCGGCCCAATTCATAGGCCAGGTAGCGACAGGCGCTCTCCAGTGCCGCCTTGACCGGTCCCATCACGTTGTAATTCGGGGCCACCTCAGTGGCGCCGTGGTAGGTCATGGCGAACATGGCCCCGCCCTCGGTCATCAGCGGCGCGGCCAACCTGGCCATGCGAATGAACGAGTGACAGGAGATATCCATCGCCTGGGCGAAACCGGCCGCCGAACAATTGAGCAAACCGCCCTGCAAATCGGCCTTGGGGGCGAAGGCGATGGAATGGACCAGGATATCGAGCCGCCCCCACTGCGCGGTAATGGCGGCGAACAGCGCCTCGAGCTCCCCCGGTTGGCTGACATCGAGCGGCATGACGATCGGCGCCTGCAGGGCCTGCGCCAGCGGCTCGACATAGGGCTTGGCCTTCTCGTTGAGATAGGTAATGGCCAGGTCCGCTTCCAACTCACGGAAGGCCTTGGCACAGCCGTAGGCGATGGAGTGTTCGTTGGCGATGCCGACGACCAGCGCCTTCTTGCCCTTGAGCAGCGGAATCTGGGGTTGATTGGCCATAAGGGGGCTCCTCAAGTGGTGGATTGACGGCCAGGCGGCGCCGGTGGGCGGCGATATGAGTCAAGTAAAAGTAAGACGCATCCGTTGTCGTTGTCGTTGTCGTTGTCGTTGTCGTTGTTGTTGTTGTTGTTGTTGTCGTCGTTGTCGGAGAAGCGATGCAATTCGGGGTGCAAGAGAATCCGGGGAACCACGATAAGCTCGATTACGATTACGATTACGACAACGACAACGACAACGAAAATGGCGCCGCGTCACGCATCGGCTACCGACCCCGGTTAGGGCCCGCGGCGCGCCAGCCGGTACACCGTCTCGTGCAGCCAGGTCAGGCCCTGCGCGCGCCAGGCCGAGTTCTCGGCCAGGGCATCGCGAATATACAATATTTCCACGGCGTACGCCGGTTCGTACAGTGCCCGTACCTGCGCCTCGTCGACCGCGAACGGCGGACCCGGGCGCAGCCCCTGATCGTAATCCAGGGTTACCAGCAGCATCTGTATGGGGGGCGGCAGAATGGCGTCGAGTTGGCGGGCGTAGCGCTCACGCATCGGCGGCGGCAGCGCGATCAGCGCGGCGCGATCATAGACGGCGGCGCAATCAGCGACCTGGTGCGGCGCCACGTCGAAGAAATCCCCGCATAAGATGCGAATCTCATCGGCCTCCCAGACCTCGATCGCGCCGCTGCCGCGCCGCGTCGGGTGCAGGCCCTGTTCCTGGAAAAAGGCCTCGACCGCCACCGGGCTCAGTTCCACCCCGGTCACCGGGTGGCCCTCCCCGGCGAGCCACAGCAGGTCGAGGCTCTTGCCGCAGAGCGGGACCAATACCCGCTGACCGGTGGGCAGCGCCAGACGGCTCCAGAACTGCGCCAGCAGGGCGTTGGGATCCTGCTGGTGGAAGCCGATTTCGGCCCGCTCCCAGCGCTCGTGCCAAAACGAAGGTTGCATGGCGGTCACACCTTAACACCTGGTTTCACTCAAGTCCCGCGCACCGGGGGTTACCGGCAAGACGGGTCCGACCGAGGCCGGCGGGCGGGCAGTCCCCGTCCGGCCCGCACCTGGTGCCGACGCGCCACGTTACCACCGGGCGTTGCTGCTTGCGCGGCTCTTCGCGCGATCCAGCCAGCCGGCCGCGCCGGCCCAGCCGCGGAGGCGCTTGTCAGCGACCCGGTGCGGGGCTAGCATCGCCCCCGTTCCTGTTGCCGGTTCTACCCCATGGCCCGAATCATCATCGACCTCCCACCGGAGGTCCTGTTCACGACCCAACTGCCGATCTGCGTTACGCACATCAACAAGGCGCAGCACCTCGACAATGCGGCCCTCATCGGCTTGCTGTCGGAGGCGCGGGTACGCTTCTTTCGCTTCCTCGGTTACGACGAGTTGGACGTGGATGGCGTCGGCATCGTGGTCGCCGATGCCGCCATGCAATATGTGTCGGAGGCCTTTTACGGCGAAATCCTGAGCTTCGAGATGGTCCCCGCCGACTTCAACAAGTACGGGTTCGACCTGCTGTGGCGGGCCGCCGACCAGGCCAGCACCCGCGAAGTGGCCCGGGGCAAGTTGGGCATCCTGTTCTTCGACTACGCGGCCAAGCGGCCCGCCGCCATTCCGGAAGGCTTCCGGACCAGGATCGAGGCGGCGATGCCGCGGGGGTGATATCCGTCGCGGCCGGGGGCCGCAAGGGCGCATGGCCGCAGCTTTACCGTGAAAGTCGCGCAGCGACGCTGTGGGAGCGGCCTCCGGCCGCGATCGGCGGCGCGGCGAACGCAGCGTTTGAACGAGTTTCATCCAGGGCCTCCAAGACCTGTGCGTGTTGACATCAAGCGTCGGCGTGCCGGCGCCCGCAGACCGTACCGATAAGCGTTGTACGCGCCCGCCGACGCACCATGCTGTCTGGTTGCCGCAGCGGGCCAGGTGCGGTAACCAGTTGTGTTGCGCCGTCAGTCGCCGGCCGCGTTCGCCGGCATCAAATCGGGCAACTTGAACGGGTTTGGTTCCTCATTCGGCTTCGTATCCGCCGCCGCTGTCGTATTCTGGACGGCGGTTCCCGGCAGGATCTCGAAGTTCGGCGCGAACCTGACCAGGATACTCGCTAGCTGGTCGAAGGGCTTACGGTCGCCTGCGAACTTCGCCTTGCCGGCCTTGATCAGATCATCGAATGAGCTGGTACCCATCATCACCTGGTTGAGGTCCGCGCGATTGAGGGTGATGGTGAGATTCGGGCTCCTCGCCTGCTCGCCCTTGATGTTAGTGAGCGTCGCGTTGCTCAGTTCGATCAGGTACTTCTCACCGTTATCGGGGGTGATCAGGTTGATGACGAACGCCATGCCCTCGGCCTTCTTTGGGTCGATGCTGATGCCGATGAAGTCGAGCCAGTTCTCGGTCGACATCGCCCGGATCATGTCCGGCCCGGACGACCTGACCGGCGTGCCGCCCGGAAGCCCGTTGCGCAGCTCGTAGGCGCCCTGCAGAAAGATGTTACGCAGTGTCGGGCTTTCTTTCTGGTAGCCGAGTTGCTCGAAGGCGTCCGCCAGCAGGTTCTTCGCCGCCTGGTTGCCCGGTTGCGCGAACACGAGCTTATTCAGGATTTCGGACGCCTCGTTGTACTTGCCCTGAGCATTGAGTTCCTTGCCCTTGGCCAGGATTTTGTCGGCGCCCCCCATCATCTCGACGTAGAGTGGTGCCGAGTCCTTGGCCGACAGTGGTGCGATGTTCACCGGGTTGCCGTCCCAGTAGCCGAGGAAGCGGTTGATGACGCCGCGGCTGTTGTGCTGTTCCGACCCGTGGTAGCTGTGCGCGGGCCATTGCTTCCACAGGCTCGGCGGGAGCTGGTAGACGTTCTGGATCTCGTTGATGGTCACGCCCAGGTTGGCGTAGTGCAGCGACTGGTTGTTGAGGTTGGCGTAGGTGTCGCGTTGCGTGCGCATCACTTCCTGGATGCGGGCATTGCCCCAGCGCGGCCAGCTGTGGGAGGCGAACATCACCTCGGCGTCCTGGCCGAACCGGTAGAGCGCCACGTTGATCTGCTTGGACCAGTTCAGCGCATTGCGCACCGGCGCGCCGCGCGGCGTGTAGATGTTGTGGATGGTGCCCGTGATGTTCTCGGCCGCCCAGAAGGCCTTGAACTGCGGGAACCAGGTGTTCATCTCGACCGGCGCCTCGGTATCGGGCGTGTTCTGGAACACCATCTTCACGCCGTCGATGGTCACTTCCTCGAAGTCCTTCTTGATGATGAGGTTCGGCGCGATCAGCCCGACGTTGCCACTCGCCACGTTCTTGCCGATCGACTGGTCCGCGTGACCGAATGGGTCGCGCGGCAGCAGCACGGCGTATGAGTACTGGGTGCGGCGCGACATGGCGTTGCCGGTGAACACGTTCTCCTCGATCGCCGCCTGCATGAAGCCCTCCGGCGCGATGACCTTGACCTTGCCGCTGACCACGTCGGCCTCATCCACCACGCCGCGCACGCCGCCGAAGTGGTCGACGTGCGAGTGCGAGTAGATGACGCCCAGCACCGGCCGCGCGCCGAGCTTCTCATTGATGAAGGTGAGCGCCGCCCGGGCAGTTTCCTTCGCTGTCAGCGGATCGAAGATGATCCAGCCAGTATCGCCCTTAATGAAGCTGATGTTGGCCAGGTCGAAGCCGCGCACCTGGTAGATCCTGCCCGGCACGACTTCGTACAAACCATAGGCCATGTTCAGCACGGCTTGCCGCTGCAGCGACGGATGGATGCTCTCGAAGTCCTTGCCCTGCAACAGCCACTGGTAGCTGCCCATGTCCCAGGCGACGTTGCCGGCGTCGGCCATGATCGTCAGGAACGGCGGCTCGGCGATGAAGCCCAGCTTGGCCTCGTCGAAGTCACGCTTGTCCTCGAAGGGCAGGGTGGCGGAGATGCCCTTGCGCAATTCGATCGTGTAGGTCGACGGCAGGTTGCCCTTGGCGTCGAAGTGTTTCGCACCCGGGTCCGTTGCCTGCGGCTGCGCCAGTGCCTGGGCAGAGCCCGCGTCGAGGACAAGCGGGCTGCCGAATACGACAGCGGTACCCGCGGCAATCATCACTCTGCGGAAAACTTGGCCGGTCTTCATCTCTATCTCCTGAGTCGAGGTTTTCGTCTGGGAACAAGGCGGGCTCGGAGCGGGAAAATGCGGCGAGGTCACAGTAGGGCGCGCATCAGAACCGCGCCGTCAAGCCAGGCAAGGGACCGCTGAAGTCGGTCTCGACGTCGCGTCCTTCGATTTTCTTTTCGATCGAGACGTAGCGCCAACCGCCCTCGACCGGCCAACGTTCGTTGAACTTTCGGACAAGCCGTTGTTGCGCTGAGTCATTTCCATCGTTCTTATGGTCGCAGGTACCATCCGACAATCAAACCACCAGGGCGTGGCGCGGCCAAGGATCGATCCGCTGCCGACGAAAGTCAAATGCATGGTTCGTGCCTCTCTGATCCTTTAATGCATCATGATCAAGTTCCAACAGTTGGCCCATGCCCTGGCGCTCTCGCGTTACGGGACCTTTCACCGCGCCGCCAAGGCACAACACCTGTCCCAGCGCGAGATCGAGTTGTTGCAAGGGCTTGAGACGCGACACTTTGCCGTCGCCGTGGGGGCCTACGCGGGGGAACTGTCCGCCAACCGCGCGGTGGCTGACCTCATCGCGCGCGCTCCCGATTTGCGCGTCAAGGTTGAACTGAGCACTTGGCATCGATCCTGGTCCCGCCCCGCGCGACTGGCCTGGTTCCGGGCCGGAGTGTGCTGGACGCGGACACCGGCGACTTGATCCCGAAGTTCCCGTCCGGTTGGCAGTGTCGTCGATTGATCTGGCTATTATTTTCTGAACAGCGCCGCTGAACGCCTCGTCCTCTTGGATTCCCGGCTTGCGTTGGCGCCCAAACCACCGAGGTCGTGCGTGCGCCATCGCACGGTATACGCTGTCTTGCTGGGGTAGTATGCTGACGGGAGAGTGGCGCCGCGGCCAGGACGCCGCCGCACCATGGTTGCGCCCACCGGTCGATCGAGGCGCCCTGCCCCAACGGTAAGTGTGCGACCCGCCCCCATCGAGCTTGGTCCCGCCCGGGGCGAGCGATGCGGGTCGGCCCGGCACCGACGATCGCGGCCCCGTGCGGCGCGAGCGCAAGTACGCTAATGCTGTCAATGAGGTTATCAAACCCATGTCTGCTGCGGACAACATCTACAATCGGGACCTCCTTCAGGTCGCTGCCAACTACGAGCCCCTGAGCCCCTTGACGTTTCTTGAACGTGCGGCAACCGTCTTTCCGGACAAGCTTGCGGTCATACACGGCGAGGTCCGGCGCACCTGGAGCGAGACCTATGCGCGGTGCCGCCGCCTGGCCAGTGCGCTCAGTAAGCGCGGCATCGGCTTGGGCGATACGGTCGCAGTCATGTGCCCGAACCTGCCCGAGCATTTCGAGGCGCACTTCGGCGTGCCGATGGTGGGGGCCGTGCTCAACTCCATCAATACCCGGCTTGATGCCCGGGCCGTGGCCTTCATCATGCAGCACTCCGAGGCCAAGGTGCTGATCACCGAACGCGAGATGTCGCCGATCGTCAGTGTAGCGCTGGCGCGGATGGAGGTGCGTCCGCTGGTCATCGATATCGACGACCCCTCGTTCGAGGGCGGCGAATTGTTGGGCGAGATGACCTACGAGGCATTCCTCGCCAACGCCGATCCCAACTTCGCCTGGCAAGGCCCCGCCGACGAATGGAACGCGATCAGCCTCAACTATACCTCGGGCACCACCGGCGATCCCAAGGGTGTGGTCTATCACCATCGCGGCGCCTACCTTAACGCGGTCAGCAACGCCCTGTCCTGGAGCATGCCGAACCACGCGATCTATTTGTGGACACTGCCGATGTTCCACTGTAACGGCTGGTGTTTCCCCTGGACGATCGCCGCGGTCGCCGGGGTGAACGTGTGTCTGCGTCAGGTACGGGCCCCCGCCATCCTGGATATGATCAGGAAGGAACGGGTCGATCACCTCTGCGGCGCACCCATTGTGCTCAGCATGATCACGAATGCCCCGGCGCCGCTGAAGGAGGGCATCGACCACCAGGTGCGGATCATGACCGCCGGTGCACCGCCGCCCGCCGCCGTGATTCAGGGCATGGAGGAGATGGGCTTCGACGTCACCCATGTCTACGGCCTGACTGAGACCTACGGCCCCTGCGTCGTGTGCGCCTGGAACCATGACTGGGATGACAAGCCCATCGAGGAGCGGAGCCGGATGAAGTCGCGCCAGGGCGTGCGGGTGCCGATGCAGGAGGGTCTGATGGTTGCCAACCCGGTGACGCTGGTCCCGGTGCAGCAGGACGGCGAGAGCATGGGCGAGATCTTCATGCGCGGCAATATCGTCATGAAGGGCTATCTGAAGAATCCGAAGACCACCGAGGCGGCCTTCGACGGCGGCTGGTTCCGCTCCGGCGATCTCGCGGTCTGGCACCCCGACGGCTATATCGAGATCAAGGACCGCTCCAAGGACATCATCATTTCCGGCGGTGAGAATATCTCCAGCATCGAGGTGGAGAATACGCTGTTTGAGCATCCGCTGATCCAGGACGCCGCGGTCGTCGCCAAGCGCGACGCCAAGTGGGGTGAAATACCCTGCGCCTTCATCACGCTGAAACCTGGTGCGGAAATGACCGAGCAGGAGGTCATTGCGTATTGCCGCGAGCGTCTGGCCCACTTCAAGGTGCCGCGGGTCGTCGTGTTTCAGACCTTGCCGCGGACCTCGACCGGCAAGCTCCAGAAATATCTCTTGCGTCAGCTCGCGAACCCGGAGGTTTGAGAATGAAGGTGCTGGTAGCCGTCAAGCGCGTCATTGACTACAACGTCAAGGTGCGGGTCCGGGCCGACAACAGTAATGTCGATCTCGCGAATGTCAAAATGTCCATCAATCCCTTCTGCGAGATCGCCGTCGAGGAGTCGGTGCGGCTGAAGGAGAGCGGGGCCGCCACCGAGGTCGTGGTAGTCTCCATCGGCCCCAAGGCGGTGCAGGAGCAGATCCGCTCCGCCTTGGCCGCGGGCGCGGATCGCGGCATCTGGGTCGAGACGGACGATACCGAGTTGAGCGGTCTGGCCGTCGCGCGTCTGCTGGCACAGGTGGTGCGCGACGAGCAGCCGGGGCTGGTGCTGCTGGGTAAGCAGGCGATCGACACGGACAACAACCAGACCGGCCAGATGCTGGCCGCACTCCTCGACTGGCCCCAGGCCACCTTTGCCTCGAAGCTCGAGGTCAAGGGGGCCGAGGTCGAGGTGACGCGCGAGATCGACGGCGGGCTTCAAACGCTCGCGTTGACGCTGCCCGCGGTCGTCACCGCGGACCTGCGCCTGAATACGCCGCGTTATATCAAGCTCCCCGACATCATGAAGGCCAAGCGTAAGCCGCTGGCGACGACCAGTCCCGCGGCACTCGCGGTCGGTCCCGGCACCGGTGTCAAGCTCCTGGGGGTGACGCCCCCGACGGAGCGCCGCGGCGGTATCAAGGTCGAGTCGGTGGCGGCGCTGGTCGATTGCCTGAAAAATCAGGCCCAGGTGTTATAGGGGAGCAGGCCATGAGTATTCTCGTTATCGCTGAGCACGACCATCACCAACTGAAGTCCGCCACCCTGCACACCCTGGCGGCGGCGACGCAAATCGGCGGCGACCTCGATGTACTGGTCGCCGGCAGCGGCTGCCAGGCCGTGGCCGACGCCGTTGCCGCCATCCCCGGGGTGCGGACCGTCCTGCTGGCGGACGCCCCGGCCTATGCGCACCAGTTGGCGGAGAATATCGCCCGCCTGGTCGTGGCCCTGGCCCCGGGACACCGCCATATCCTGGCCCCCGCCACCACCACCGGCAAGGACTTCATGCCGCGGGTGGCGGCGCTCCTGGGGGTGAACCAGGTATCGGACATCACCGCGGTGGTCGGCCCCGACAGCTTCCGGCGCCCCATCTACGCCGGCAATGCCATCGCCACCGTGCAGGTCGAGGACCCGGTCATCGTGGCGACGGTGCGCGCCACCGCCTTCCCCGCCGTGGCGACGACCGGCGGCAGCGCCGCGATCACCCCAGTGCCGGAGGTATTCGAGGCGGTGAGAACGCGCTTCGTCAGTGAATCGCTGGTCGAGTCCGATCGGCCGGAACTCACCTCGGCGCGTATCGTCGTATCCGGCGGTCGCGGGGTCGGTTCGGCGGAGAATTTCGCGCTTCTCTATCGCCTGGCCGACAAGCTCGGGGCGGCGGTGGGCGCGACCCGGGCGGCGGTCGACGCGGGCTATGTACCCAACGATCTGCAGGTGGGACAGACCGGCAAGGTCGTGGCCCCCGACCTCTATATCGCCGTGGGGATCTCCGGGGCCATCCAGCATCTTGCCGGCATGAAGGAGTCCAAGGTCATCGCCGCCATCAACAGCGATGCCGAGGCCCCGATCTTCCAGGTGGCGGATTATGGGCTGGTCGCGGATCTCTTTACCGCCTTGCCCGAATTGATTGACAGTATTTGAGCAGGAATCAGAGCATGAGCTATTTGCACCCCTATCAGGACGTCGCTTTCGTCTTGCGCAAAGTGGTCGATTTCGATGGCCTCTGCGCGGCGGCGGGCCATGACGAGATCAATGCGGATCTGGCGGCGACCATCCTCTCGGAGGCCGGCCGGCTGGGCAGCGAGGTGCTGGCCCCGCTCAACCGGGTGGGCGACCGCGAGGGCGCCAGGATGGGCGCCCAGGGCGTGGAGGAAAGCCCCGGATTCAAGGACGCCTATCGCCAGTTCGCCGATGCCGGTTGGCTGTCGCTGACGGTCGCGGAGGATTTCGGGGGCCAGGACCTGCCCAATTGTTTGGGTACCGCGGTAAACGAGATCTGGCACTCCGCCAATATGGCCTTCGCCCTGTGCCCCATGCTCAGCCAGGGTGCGATGGAGGCCATCGGCCACCATGCCGACGATGCGCTCAAGGCGCTGTATCTGCCCAAGCTGGCGGCCGGCGAATGGACCGGCACCATGAATATCACGGAGGCCGACGCGGGCTCCGATCTTGCCGCCATCAAGACCAAGGCCAGGCCCGCGGGCGATCACTACCTGATCACCGGGCAGAAGCTGTACATCACCTGGGGCGACCACGGGATGACCGATAACATCGTGCACCTGGTGCTGGCCAGGCTGCCCGATGCACCCCCCGGCGTGAAGGGCATTTCACTCTTCATCGTGCCCAAGTTCCTGCTCGATGCCAAGGGCGAGCCGGGCGAGCGCAACGCGGTCAACTGCCTGTCGCTGGAGCACAAGCTCGGTATCCACGCGAGCCCGACCTGCCTGATGGACTTCACCGATGCCGTCGGCTTCCTGGTGGGTGAACCCAACAATGGCCTGGCGTACATGTTCACGATGATGAACCACGCCCGGCAGTCGGTCGGTCTGCAGGGGTTGGCCATCTCCGAGCGCGCCTATCAGGAGGCCCTGCAATACGCCAAGGACCGGCTGCAGGGGACGCGGCGCGACGGCTCACGCATCCCCATCATCGAATTCCCCGACGTGCGCCGCATGTTGATGACGATGAAGAGCTGCATCGAGGCGATGCGCGTGCTCGCATTGGTCGCGGCGGCCGAGGCCGACCGGGCGCGGTATGCGACCGATCCGGCCGTCGCCGCCCGCCACTTTGCCCGGCTCGAGGTCTATACCCCGATCGTCAAGGGCTGGTTGACGGAGCTGGCGCAGGAATTGACCTCGCTCGGCATCCAGATCGATGGCGGCATGGGCTATGTGGAGGAGGCGGGCGCGGCCCAGCACTACCGCGACGCCCGCATCCTGCCCATCTACGAGGGCACCACCGGCATCCAGGCCCTGGATTTCGTCGGCCGCAAGATGCTGGCCAATAAGGGCGAGACCCTGCTTGCCCTGCTCACTGAGATGGAACAGACCGCGGCCGAATTGCGCTCCACGCCCTATCGCTACGGCAGCGTGGTGAAGGCGTTCGAGGCGGCGGTCGCGGCCGGCACCAGGGCGCGCCAGTCGCTGCTGGATGGTGCGGCGGCCGATCGCCATCTCGCCGGCAGTGCCAGCGTCAATTTCCTGATGCTGTTCGGGTACCTCTGCGGGGGCTGGCTCATGGTGAAGAGCGCCCAGCAGGCGCAGTTGATGCTCAATGCCGGCGAGGGCGACCCGCAACTGCTCAGCGCCAAGCTGACGACCACGCGGTTCTTCTGCGAGCACCTGTTGCCGCGTACCGGGGCCTGTCTGGCCTCGGTGCTGGCCGGCAGTGAAAGCACCATGGCCCTGACGGCCGAGCAACTCTAAGGCGGCAGTCATGAGCGAACGCGAATCAATGCAGTTCGATGTCGTCATCGTCGGCGCCGGGCCGGCCGGGCTGGCCTGTGCCTGTCGGTTGGCGCAGTTGGCCCAGGAGCAGGGCCGTGAACCCAGCGTCTGCGTGGTGGAAAAGGGCTCCGAGGTGGGTGCGCACATCCTCTCCGGCGCCATCATCGAGAGCCGCGCGCTCGACGAGTTGTTTCCCGATTGGCAGCAGCGCGGCGCCCCGCTCAGCACCCGCGTGACCCGGGAGGAGATGCACCTGCTGCGCAGCGCCGGCAGCGCCTGGAAGGTCCCCCATGCGCTGTTGCCGCGCGCCATGCACAATCACGACGGCTACATCGTCAGCGTCGGCAATCTCTGCCGCTGGCTGGCGACCCAGGCCGAGGCCCTGGGGGTCGAGATCTTCCCGGGTTTCGCCGCCGCGCAGGTGCTGTTCGGGGAGCAGGGCGAGGTCAAGGGCATTGCCACCGGGGATATGGGTATCGCGGCGGACGGCTCCCACAAGGACAGCTTCACGCCCGGTATGGACTTGCTGGCCCGCTATACGGTGTTCGCCGAGGGTTGCCGTGGTCAACTGGGCAAGACCCTGTATGCCCGCTTTGGACTGGATGCGCAGGCCGACACCCAGCATTACGGTATCGGTCTGAAGGAACTCTGGGATGTACCCCCACCGCGGCATGTGGAAGGCCTGGTGGTTCACGGGACCGGCTGGCCCTTGGCGGGCGACACCGGCGGTGGCTTTTTTCTCTATCACCTGGAGAACCATCAGATCGCGGTCGGATTGGTCGTCGATCTCAACTACCGCAACCCCTGGATCAGCCCTTACGACGACTTCCAGCGCATGAAGCATCACCCGCTGCTCGCGCAGTATCTGCAGGGCGGCAAGCGTGTCGCCTATGGTGCGCGGGCGCTGACCAAGGGTGGATTCAATGCCCTTCCGACCATGCATTTTCCCGGCGGCTTCCTGGTGGGCTGCAATGCCGGCACCCTCAATTCAGCCAAGCTCAAGGGCGTCCATACGGGGATGAAGAGCGGGATGCTGGCCGCCGAGGAGATCGCCGCGGCGCTCGGCCAAGGCGACCAGGGCGGCCAGGATCTCAGCGGATTCGCCGAGCGTTTCCGCGCGTCCTGGGTCTACGATGAGCTGCAAAGCAGCCGCACCTTCGCCCCGGCGCTGCACAAACTCGGCCCCCTGCTCGGCGGCGCCCTCTTCGCCCTGGACCAGACGGTGTTTCGCGGCAGGCTGCCGATCGCCCTGCACGACAAGACCCCGGACTGTGCCCGGCTGCGCCCGGCACGCGAGTGCGAGCCCATCGCCTACCCCAAACCGGATGGGGTGTTGAGCTTCGATAAGCTCTCCTCCGTGTTCCTCTCCAACACCAGCCACGAGGAGGACCAGCCCTGTCACCTGCACCTGGCCGATCCATCGCTCCCGCTCGGCCGCAACCTGGCGGAATACGCGGAGCCGGCCCAGCGCTATTGCCCGGCGGGCGTCTATGAGATCGTCGGCGAGGGCAGCGCGCAGCGCTTCCAGATCAACGCCGCCAATTGCGTACACTGCAAGACCTGCGATATCAAGGACCCGGCGCAGAACATCACCTGGGTCGCGCCGGAAGGCGGCGGCGGCCCCAATTATCCGAATATGTAGGGAGATCGAGAAGAATGTCACGCGAAATCAAGGTGGGCGACAGTGCCACCCTCAAACGTGCCTTCACGGAAGCCGACGTGCAGGACTTTGCCGATCTGGTGGACGACCACAATCGTATCCACCTGGATGCGGAATACGCGGCCGGCACTCCGTTCAAACAGCGCATCGTGCACGGGATGCTGGTCGGCAGCCTGTTCTCGGCCCTGCTGGGTGAACGGCTGCCGGGCCATGGGGCCATCTACCTGGGGCAAAACCTGAAATTCAAGTCGCCGGTGTATCTCGATATGGAGGTCATTGCCAAGGTCGAGGTGACGGCGATCCGCCAGGACAAGGGCATCGTCACCATGGCGACGACCTGCGAAGACAATCAGGGCAAGACCCTGGTCACCGGCGAGGCGGTCCTGTCCGTGCCCTGGCTGCGGACGCCGGTCGCTGGGGCCTGATTCCAGAAGAAGCAGTCATCCACAGATGAACACAGATTATCACAGATAATTCATTGACTTACGATTGGCAGGGGACTCATCTTGCCAGCGATTGCGACACGACCGACAAACGCATGATCATCCGCAGAGAAATCTGTGTTCATCTGTGTCCATCTGTGGATTTTTAGGTTGAACTGGGCGGCGTCTCGCGCCGCCCTACAATCCTCGCATCCAGGCCGCCCGCAATGACACCGCGTCCGGCCTCTCGATCGCCGTCCTGACCTGCGCCAGCAGCCGTGCCTTATCGACGCCGAGCGTGCCCTTGAGCACCAGCCAATTCGATGCGTGGTCGGAGCGAAAGATGGTCCGGCGCAACTCCAGGGCCGACAGAAAGCGTTCCATTTCGCGGAACAGGCTCGTCTGCGACAGTGCCTGCCAGTCGGGCCAAGCCGCGAGATAACGGGCCCCGCCGTCGTTCAGCGTGAGCACCAGCGTGGACAGGTATTCGGGTTGAGCGGCATTGATCAGGCGCGCGGAGTTCTCGGCGTGCTGCACGGTGAGTGATTCGCCGCCCAGACCATTGATGATCATCACCGAGCGCCGGATGCCGGCCGCACCCAGTTTGTCGAGCGCAGCGCGCGTCGATTCAAAGTCCTCGCCCTTGTGCACCCGCGCGAGCACCGCGTCGTCTCCCGACTCGGCCCCGAGGTAGACAAGCGTCAGGCCCGCATCACAAAGCTCAGTCAGCTCACTGACGCTTTTCCTTTTCAGATTACGCGCCAGGCAATAGCTGGAGACGCGATGCACGCCCGGCAACTGGGTGCGGATCGCCTCCAGATAGGCCAGCAGGCGCCGCGTCGGCAACACCAGTGCATCGCCGTCGGCCAGGAACACCCGCCGCGCCTGATCGCCGCCGGACTCGCCGGTACGGCGGATACTGTCGAGCACCTCGCCCTCATCCCGGGCACGAAAGCGCTTCTGCGGCGCGGTATACATCTCGCAGAAGGTGCACTTGTTCCACGAACAGCCGTCGGTGACCGGCAGGATCAGCGAATCGGCCTCGCTCGGCGGTCGGAAGACCGGCTCGACATAGCGGATGGGTGAAGACTGGCTCAAGGCGCTGCCCCTTTTCTCGTGTGTTCAACGTTCCGGAGTCATTAGGGAATGCTTGTCCCGTCGTTGTCGTTGTCGTTGTCGTTGTCGTTGTCGTTGTCGTTGTCGTTGTCGTTGTCGAGCCTATCGTAGCACCCGGGATTCTCTAGCACGCCAAA
>NZ_CAIKKU010000750.1 GCF_903828115.1 uncultured Thiodictyon sp.
CAGCCGCGCGATGCCATTGCGCGGCCTCAGCCGCGCTGCCACAAGCGGCTTCAGCCGCGCTGTGGGAGCGGCTTTAGCCGCGACGGGTCAAGTCCAGGCTGTGCTGCCAGCGGGTCCGGGTCAGCGCCCGAGCCGGCGGCGAAAGTGCTCGACGAACCGGGCGTCCGCGGGGTCGAGGGTCCCGGCCCGCTGCATGGCCTCGATAGCGACAAGGGTCTTGCGCCACCAGTGCCGGGCGCTGGGATCGCCGCGTTGCTCGGCGAGCCGGGCCATCTGCTCGTACCCAATCGAGCGATCCCGCTGCGCTAGGGGGGACTCGGGATCGGCCTCGTAGAGGCGCTCGGCGATCTCAAGGCGCCGCTCGTAGCAGCCGCAGGCGCGCTCGAGGTCGCCAGGCCCGCCGCGCGCGCTCAGTCGATCCCCCAGCAGCCCCAGGCTCACCAACAGGTCCCGCCGCGTCTCCCCGGACTCGGGATTGGCCGCCAAGAGACATTCGACGCCCGCGAGGCCATCCTCGGCCAGGGCTAGGGCCGTGGCGCAGTCCTCGGCACCGCCCTGGGCGAGCAGGTGGCCGAGTCTGCCTCTAACCGTCAACAGATCCCGCGCCGCGGGCGCCGATGCCCGGTTGGCGGCGAGCAGCCCCTCCCGCAGCCCGATGGCACGCCGATAGTCGACCTCGGCCAGCCCCCGCTCACCGCGCCCGGCCCTCAGCCAGCCGCGCAATTCCAGGTGCCGGGCGAGGGTCGAGACGGGCCTCGGCGCCCCCGGGTCGCAGTCGAGCAGGCCCTCGGCGATGGCGATGCCGCGCCCATGGTCCGCCAGGGCCTGGGCCGAAGCGGCGGGCGAGCTCTGCTCGGCGCGCACCATGCCCAGCAAGAACAGCGCCTCGGACAGGTCGCAGTCGGCCAGTGCCGCGTCCGTGACCTGGGCGGCGAGCCCCTCGGACAACGACACCGCGCGCTCCAGGGCGCCCAGGGCCTCGTCCAGGTCCCCCGGCTGGCGGCGGTACCCCAGGGCCCAGCCTAGCGTGGCCAGTGCCCAGGCGCCCGCGCTGTGCAGGCCCGTCGACTCAAAGGGCCCCAGGGCCCCGCGGGCATCGTCGATGGTCTCGCCGAGCGGCCGATAAGGCGAAAGTCTCGACGCGCGCAACAGCAGCGCCCAGCCGCGAGTCAGGTCCGGCCAACCGGGATGGGCGGGGTATTCGGCCATGGCTTGGGCCAGTGCGGTACCGTCCGCAGGCGTTGCCCGGACATCCCAGTCCAAGACCCGCAGCGTCGGATAGGCCCCGGCCGGATCGGCAAGGACCAGGTGGTAGGCCCGCTCGATCCGTTCATGCATAGTCTCACCCGGAAAGGCGCCCTGGGCGCGAGCGGCGAGTGCGGCCATCCGTGCCGGGTCCTCGCCGTGCAACGCCTCGCGCAGCGCCAGCCGTGTCTGCTCATGGACGTTCCAGGCGGCGCGCGCCGGGAAGCCCTCGACGCAGCTCAGGCCCTTGAGCCGCTCGAGCCAGGTCTCGGCCGCGCCGGCCAGGTCCGGGTCCAGCACCGCCGCCAGGATACGGGCATCGAACCAGCGCGGTACCGCCGCACAGGTCAAGGCCCGACGCAGATCCGTGCCCGCGGCGGCGGGACCGAGTTCGAGCACGGCGAGCGCCAGGCGCTTGGGGTCGCCGGCGGCGGCCTGGAGCAGTTCCAGTTGGGCGTTCAGATCCATGGTCAGGCGGCCGCGGGAAGTCTGTCGAGCACGGGTCTCATAAGCCCCGGGTTGCCGCCGGTGATCTCCAGCAGCCAGTCGAGTTTGTCATCGGGCGGGCATTGTCTGCGCAGGACGCGCTGGATGAAGTCCTTCCAATGGTCCCGCTCCCTGACGGGCGGCAGTTCCTTGCACAGACACCAGTTCTCACGGACGCCGGTGGGGCAGGGCACCTGCTGGCCGGCGATGACCAGCCGCAGCCCGGGTGCTGACCGCAGCGGTCGAGCAGGTGGTCATGGACCCAGCGCTGCGTATCGGCGCTCGCTTCCTGATAGGTGTCCAGCAGCAGGAGCACCGGCTCCGGACAATCCTGGAGATCGTCGAGGAATGCGGCGCGCAGCGCCTCCAGGCGGTTGGCACCCTTGGCTTCCCGATCGTAGCGCTCGAAACACTGTCCGCGCAGGTCACGACGAACGCGGTCCAAGACATCGGTGAGCGGGTTGCCGGACTTGAACTCACCGAAGCCGACGGCCAGACCGGTCAGCCCGCGGGCAAGTTGCTCGAAACGAGCCATGAGCTTGCTCTTACCTTGGTTGGAGGGGCCGTAGAGCAGGAGCGCCCGGACCTCGCAGCGACCGCTCACCAGGTCCGCAAAGAGCCGCACCTCGTCCTCGCGGTCGGCCAGGTTGTGGGGCAGCAGGCTTGGGACCTCGGGCCAGCGATAGACCTGGTTGGGGACCGGCGGCGGGGCCTCTTGGTCGCCCCGGGCGGCCCGCAGTTCCTGCAGGAACTCGAGCGCGATCCGGTCGGCCGTGATGAAGGCCCCCTGCAGTCGGTCATGCCCGCGCGACTTCAGCCGTTGCTCATGGGCGCGCTGGGCGGCGCGGTCGGCGTCCGTCGCCTGCCAGTGCGCTTCGCGTCGGCTGCCCGCCTCGGCGAAACAGATCTGGCAGGTGATCCCGTGGTAGAGGGCGAGATAGCACTCCCATTGGGTATAGGAGAAGGGGCAGTGCCCCGGGGCGAGCAGGGGCGCGAGCATCGGGAGGCGTTGCGGCAGGTCGGGATAGGTCTTCAGCACCCAGGCGACCTCGGCGGGCTTGGCGAGCGAGCCCAGGCCGTCGCCGCTCAGGTGGATCATCGCGTCGCAGTGGCGGATGTAGCGGTCGAGTTTCTCGATCAGCAGGCCGCCGCCGAGGCCGAAGTCCTCCTGCACCTTGACCTCGTCGCGATGCGTGGTCAAGCGCTGGCGCAATTCCTCACGCACTGTGCGGAATTCAGTGGATACACAGGAGATGAACACGCGCATGGGATCGCCTCGAAGCTCCTTGGGCCGGCAGCGCCGACGCTCGCAACGGCCCTGGTGGCGGGAGGTTAAGGCCCGGGGCGCGGCGGGTCAATGGCCGGGCCCGTCGCGGCTGAAGCCGCTCCCACCGATGGGAGCGGCGTTACCGTAAAGGTCGCGCAGCG
>NZ_CAIKKU010000751.1 GCF_903828115.1 uncultured Thiodictyon sp.
CGTCGTTGGCCTGCGCCCGCTTGGTCCAGTTGTAGGACCCGATGATGACGGTCGCGCGATCGATGACGCAGAACTTGTGGTGCATGATCGGGTCGCGGTCGTCGCCTGCGGGGATCAGGTAGACCTCGCCGCCGATGTCCTTGAGCCGCTCGAAGTTGAGCCGACCGGCGCCGACGTTGATCCGGTCGTGCAGGACCGCGAGCCGCACCTTGAGGCCCCGTCCGGCCTGTCGGCACAGCACGTCGAAGAGGCTCGGATCGGTGAACCAGGCGACCGCCACGACGATTTCCTGCGTCGCGGCGTTCAGTCGCCGGGCGATCTCTTGCGTGATGTTCTCGAAATGGGCCGTCGTTTCCATGGGCTGTCCGTTGACTGCCTGACGAGTGGGGAGGTAACCCGCGGGGGGCCTAGGTGGTCGATGCCTGCCCGCACCGATGGGGCATCGTACCGAAAGCCAAGGTTCAAGCCAAATGTCAGGTCTACACCCTGACCTTCGGGAGCGCGACCTGTGGCCGTGTTCGCCGCAGTCGGGATCGAGGTTCCAGGGCGGTGGGCGCCGGATCGGTGGACGGTCGACACCGTGGGTGCCCGGACCCGGCGGCTGAAGACGCTGACGGGTCCAGCCACCTGGACGCGGGGTACGCGCCCAAGGGCACGCAGACAGCGCAACCTGGCGATCAGCGCCAAAGGGCCAGCAAACTCAAGACCGCAAGGCTAGGCTAAGGTATACTAAAATCAAATTTCTAAGCATTTCCGCCGTAAGACGAAGTGTCTCCGCAAGTGGAGGCAGCAAAGTCATCCGGGGCAGCGTCCGAGGGACGCAGGGCGAAACCGGCCCCCCAAGTCGGTTACCGATCCTCTCTTGACGTTGCGCTCTCCTGTTTACAGTCACCCGCGCCCCCTGTCTCGTCTATCGGCGTGAGGGTGTGACCGCTTGGCGGGCGTAGGCCGAGCCAAGACCTCAGGAGACGCGGACGGCTACCCTTTCGCCCTTGCTAACGGGGCGAGAGGCCGCACTGCCAAGCCAGGGCGATCAGTGTGGACCATGACCGTGGAACTCGTCATCGACACCAATGCCGCCCAAGGCATTGGCATACTGTGATCAACGCAACGAGGTGCATCATGACGGTCACCAACGAAACTATGCGCCACCTTTACAAGAAGATCAAAACAGTTGGCTACCCGGAGCGCTACGTTAATACGCTGCTGCCCGATTGGTGGGATGACGCGATAGCAGAAACCCCTAGTGGCTTACAGCAAGCCAGTCTGATACTTGGGCGCTTGCTTAGTGTCCAGCCGGAAACGCTATGGATGAAAGACGCTAATCCGGTGTTGGTCGTGCCCGATGGCTGTAAATTCAAACAACGCGTTGATACAAAGACGCATGAATTAGATATTGCCTGCGCTCTGGCACGCGCCGCTGCGCGATTGGTGTTGAGCGCATTCAAGCCAGGGCTTAAGTCGGGATTTTTTCCTGACGCGGGAGAGTTGCGGCAGTCTCTATTATCTTCCGGTAGCGCATGGATCGGCTTCCAAGATCTCCTGAGCTACTGCCTGGAGTCGGGGATACCCGTGATCTTCCTGAATCATCTGCCGAGTAAAGCCAAGAAAATGGCGGGGGTTTCATTCGAGCATGACGGACGTCCGATCATTGTATTAACGCAAGTCAAGCCTCATGGCTACCTGCTTTTCGACTTGGCCCACGAGTTGGGTCATATCACCCTTGGGCATACCAAGAACGGCGCCTGGGTTATTGATAGGAAAATTGATTGCGATTCGGATGACGAAGAAGAGAGAGACGCCAACCGCTTTGCCCTCGAGTTGTTGACCGGAATTCCAGAATGCAAATTTGTGCCCGTAGGGCGGCAGTTGTACCAGCAACAACTCGTTAACGCTGCAATGCGTCTTGGGGAAGCGAAGAAAATCGACCCGTTGCATATCGTTCTGAATTACGGACATACCTCTCAGCAATGGGCCGTAGCCTCTCAAGCGGCCAAAGCGATCGCTAATAATGAGCCGACCGACCAGCATATTTTGGTTCGATCGCTGTTAGCCGCCTTGGATTTGGAAGCCATGGCGGAGGACGACATCGCAGCCCTTAAGCGCCTGATGGGAGAGGACGGCGCTTGATCCTGCTTGCGGATAACGACATCATACTTAAGCTGGCCCAGTGCGACCTGTTGGGTAGCTTTGCAGAATTATTGGGCGAGCCTGCCGAAAACGTTTGCATAACCCCGACGGCCAAGTATCAACTTCTGCCGAAGAAGACGTCCAAGGCGATAGACAAATGCGGCGATGAAGCAACGGTAAGGCGAGTCCGTGACTTCTTGGAATCCACAAACGAAATCCCCGGAATCAAGGACGAGGGTTTGCTGACACTCTTGGATAGCATCGACAAGATCGACTCTGGGGAAGCATTGTTATTTGCCGCTGCTGTCGAGTTGCCGAATCCGATCTTGGCAACTGGCGACCGGAACGCGCTTCGGGCGCTGCTGGCTAAAGATGCGTTGCTTGCAAGCGTGGTTGCAGCTTTGCGTGACAACGTTGTGACGTTTGAAAGCGCCCTGCTGTTGGCGTTACATAGGAACGGGTTTGCCAGCGTTAAACAGAAATTGCTTGATTCACCAAAGCCGGACGGTATGCTGCGGTTGGTTCTTAAGCCAGATATGCACGAGTCCAACCTCTGCGAGTGTCTGCGGTCTTATCTCCGAGAGGTAGATTCGCTGTTGCGATTCCGCGAACTGATCTTTGGTGGATCGGAGTCGAGCTTGTCACGATAGCGCGGCGCGCCGTTGGCGGGTTACCGCCTGCGAGCAGATGGCGCAACGGGTGATGCCGGTGCTGTTGCTGACCGATCTCGATCGCTCGGGTTGCCCGGCTGAATTGATTACCGCCTGGTTGCCGGGTGCTGCCAGCCCTCGGCTATTCTTTCGCGTCGCGGTACGCGAGACGGAATCATGGTTGCTCGCGGACCGCCCGGCCTTTGCCGACTTTCTGGGCATTACGATCGGCACAGTGCCGGACAGGCCGGATGAACTCACCGATCCGAAGGCGGCCTTACTCGATTTGGTACGAAAGTCGAAGCGCCGGGAACTGCGGCAAGAAATCCTGCCCAGGCCCGGCGTGTCCTTCCCCGTGGGGCTCGGCTACAACGACCAATGGTGTCGATTCGTCCGTGACCATTGGGAAACCGGGCGAGCCGCGAAGGCGTCACCGTCGCTGGCCCGCGCGGTTGATCGGCTTGCCCGTTTTTCTGAATAGGATTGCGTTCTGCCTCCTGGGTACTCCTGAAGGGATCGAACTAAGTATACTGTCCCCGGCGCCCCAGTCGGAGGGGCATCCGGACGACGCGCGGGGACTTGGCGACAGAGGTACTCTGCCTGCCTGCTCGCGGTCAATCCCAACCCGGAGATTGACCAAATGACCACCGACACCCCCGCGCCACGACGGCGCACCAAATATAATTCCTGATGACTCTTTGTGTTCGGCAAGATGTGGCTCGTAACTCGCTGAACTGAAGGCCCTATTCGCGTTCGCCCGCTCCGCCTGAGGATGCCGCGTTTGCGCCGGGAGTCTCCGGAGCGCAACATCTGACCCCGGCGCCTTGTGCCTTCGGACCGTGGCGCGCGTGGTTGTGTTGACGGCTGAGCGGTAACGCAACGATGATGCAACACCGCCAAGTCCTGGTTCGACGGCCCCTACCGCCCCGACGGCCAAACCCAAGACCTGGATGGGCTGGAGTATCCGGACAGATGGAAAGGGTTACACAAGAAGATCGACTGCAAGGTCCGTTCGCTCAACATCGCGTGGCGCTGGAACCCGGACAAGGCGCGGGAACGCATTGAGGCAACGACGCCAACCGACCCATGGCGGAGGCGGCCGTGTGATGCAGCGAGCCCACGATGATCGTGCGCAGCTCCACACCATGGGTTCGCAAGCAAACCGGGGCGCCATCGAATGAATCTATCGGACCGGTGCGCGATGATGCAAATGTTGTCCCCGCTATGCGCATGAATTGCAGCTAACTCATGACTCAGATACGCGACATCGTGGCGAAACGCCTGCGGCGCGAGGCCGACAGGCGCGGTATGTCTGCTGTGGATGTCGCGGGTTTGGCTGGACAACCCCTCGCCGTAGTCGACGGTTACTTCAGCGGTCATCGCACAATCAGTTTCCAGGAGACAGGGGCTATCTGCGAGGCGTTGACCATCAATCCTGTTCGGCTCTTTCTCAGGCGTTATCCACTGGCGCGGACCCTGTTTCGTGGCGCATCGCGTGAGGCGATCCGGGCGGCGGGTCGCATTGAGGATGCGTTTCTCACCGTCCGCGAGGCACTGCCTCCCGTATCGGTGCTGCGGGTACAGAAGCCGGACGACGGGCACGCCGATCTGAACATGCTTCTGGGGACCCTGGCGGTCAGCGTGCGAGAGACAAGAGGGCTTGCAACACGCATTGAAACCCTGCTAGACGTATGCTCGGTACCCGTCATCTCGGTGCGCGCTGGCGAGTTGTTCGACGCCTTCTTGCTAACCAGTGAGAAATGGTCAGCGATCTGCGTGAACATTGACCGACCGTCAACGCGCGTTCATTTCTCTTTGCTGCACGAGATCGCGCATCTGCTTTACCACCGCGATCTTGAGCTACCGCTCGACATCTTCCCACCAAATTTTTACCGCGAGTGGATCGCCGCTGAGGATAGACAGGAATTCGTAGCCTATAAGTTCGCGCAGTTTTTCGCGCTGCCATTCGAGGAGGTCGAATCCATCGCGCGCCGCTGGCCCGCGTTCGATACGGACCGGGCCTGCGCCTTGCTCGCCAGTGGGCGCGTCAGCGTCGACGTGTTGACCAACGCTCTATTCGACCTGTTGCGACTCTTTGGCCGCACCGTGCCCTTTCTGGACCTTAAGGCTCAAATCGCGGAGCGCTGCGCAACCTGCTCGCGACCGGACATGACCAATCTTATGGCGTTCTTGGAGGGTAGGCGCCAAGATCTGCGACGTTGCGTGCTCGACGCGGCCGACTCCTTTTCGGATGACGTGCTGCGACATGTGATGGAGACCCTTCATCTTGACTGATCCCGAGTTACGGCACGTCGTGCTTGACGTGAACGTGCTTACGCGACTCAGCGAAATTGATCCCGCCTGCGAGCTTGTCGAGTTTCTCGGGGCCTGCCTGGATGGTCAGTGTTACATTTACGAGCCGCAAGCGCGTCTCGCTCCTTGTCCGTCGGCTTCTTTGGATTGTTGCTCAACGATCGACGTGACTGATGACGAAGCGGCAGCCTTTCTCTACGGCTACGCCGGAAGCCTAAAAATCGACAGGCTACTTGATGAGCCTGGGGATGTGAAAGCCGTGTGCCACGCGACCACTCATCACAATAGCGTCGTTGTGAGCTGCGATAGGGGCGTACTGATCGTTTGCACCGACATTGGGTTAGAGCACTACTGTTTTAAGGCAGTGGTTGGCCTCATGGACAGTTTTCTCAGCGGCGATGTTTTCGGCTCGGGACGCTACAGGACACGCGATATGTTTATTCCAAACGAACGAATGCAGAATCCTTTTTTCCTATATGGCTTTGATCGTCATTGCGTAGTGTGCGATCCACGGGGCCGTTGCACTTCCCGGAAAGACCTCAGTTAATCATAAGAAACTGCATGCAGGGGACGCGGGTCCATCTGGCGTTTGGCGGTTAGATGGCGCTGCACACTCGCATTTCGCTGCCCCATGAGCGGCACACTCCCAAAGAACAGTGCACGCAGGTCTATCGTTGCAAGACGGCATTTAGCCGCTCTTGTGCATCAGCATTTCCCTGCTCGGCGGCCTTGCGATACCAGTGCACGGCTTGCTCTTTGTCTTGGGCGACGCCGAGGCCGTATTCGTACATCCGGCCGAGATCGTTCTGCGCCTTGGCATTGCCCTGTTCGGCCGCCTTATGAATCCAGTGAAGGGCCAAGCTATCGTCCCTTGAAACTCCGTGACCTTTCAGATACATAACACCTAGGTTGTTTTGAGCCGCAACATTACCTTGGTCCGCCGCTTTACGAATCCAGTGCAAGGCCAAAACATCATCCTTTGGAACTCCGCGACCATCAGCATACATAACGCCAAGTTTGTTCTGTGCGGACACGTGTCCTTGCTCGGCTGCTTTCTCGTACCAATGAGTGGCTTCGCTGAAGTCCTGCGTAACGCCGCATCCTTCTTCATACATTTGCCCGAGGCCCCATTGTGCGTATTTGGAGCCTTGCGCGGCAGCTCTGCGGTACCACATCAAGGCAGTCTTGAAATCCTTTTCGACGCCGAGTCCATTTTCATATAGCCAACCCAGAGAGTTTTCTGCGGACGAAACCCCCTGACTTGCAGCTTTCCGATACCAAATAATAGCTTGCCAATAGTCTTGCACCACTCCTATCCCATTTTGATACATCCGCCCCAGGTTTCCTTGCGCCAACGGATGCCCTGCGTCTGCTGCTTCATTCCACGCTTCGATCGCGCGACTGTAGTCCCCGCGCTTAAAGGCAATACTCCCGTCTTCAAAGCAACGCGCACCATCCACTTGTGATCTTGCTGAAACATCTTCGCCGCCGTTTGCCGGCGATACAGGAATCACAGGTGTGTTAGCCAATTGTTCCTGTGTCAACCTAACATCGACGCAGTCAAGAACGAAAGGACTCGATGAAAGTCGGTCCATTACCGCGCTGATGGATTCCTCGCGCCAATGAGGCAGAATTTCTGATAAGGCGACAGCAGGAATGCAAGGCCATACCCATCTGTCTGCGTAACGTTCAATGAGTGCCTCACTCCACGGCAGGGCTTGGTTGCCACTAAGCCTAGATTCCCAATAAAAAATTCGCCTTCTCAGCAGAGCCGGGCGCTCCAGTCGTCCCCAGTCCCATCTTTCGACATAGCGATCAATCAGTGACTCGTTCCAGGGTAGACCTTGGTTGGAGCTGAGTGCGCTCCAATCCCAGCGTGCTGCGTAGCGCTCAATCAATTCCTCGCTCCAGGGTAGAGTTTCGTTGGAGCTAAGGTGATTTCTGTTAAAAATATTACCCGAGAATAGGCTTGATAAAAATGTCATATTTTGGCAAGGTCGGGCTGCGCTTCAACCGTGCTTCGACGTCTTCCATCAATTTCTTCGATAGGCTGATGCCCTTTTCATAGAC
>NZ_CAIKKU010000752.1 GCF_903828115.1 uncultured Thiodictyon sp.
GACAACGACAACGACAACGGTTCTGATCGACCTCCCCGGGGGCGGACTGTTGCCGTCGTAACAGACAGAAATGCTAGACTGCGCGATCCGCCGCAGAGCGAGCGCAGGGCCGGGGGGCAGGCGAAAAGTGCGGCTATGCTGGTCAAATTCCAGCCTGTCGACGTGAGTCCAGGACTGGCGTCGGGCGCGCTCGACCGGGCGAGCCGCGACGCCTTGCCGCAGCGAAAAGCAGCCAGGTCCACGGGGACGGCCGGCACCGCCCCGGGCCCTGATCACCACCTAACCGGTAGCGAGGTTCGGCACCGGACATCGCCGACTTCGAGTTTGTCGAGGAAGATAAACCTTATCGGGAATGACTGATCCCCGCCGACCTGCTCAACCGTTACCCGCGTGTGCGCACCAGGTGCTGATCAGTGACCGGCAGTGCCAAGGCGCGGGGCTCGCGCAGCGTCTTGGGCCTTGCCCGTGGCGAGCAGTTCGGGTGTCGGTCTGTCGGTCGGCGCGGACCCGGACCCGGTTTCAGCAACCCCTGGGCGCCCCCCGAGGGCGCCTGCCGCGGAGTGGAAAATCAAACATGATCAAGGTCATCATCGTCGACGACCACGCCCTGTTCCGGGCCGGGCTGCGGCTCATCCTGGCCCAGCAGGACCAGATCGAGGTGGTCGGTGAGGCGCCCAGCGGCGAGGAGGCGCTGCGGGTGGCCAAGCGCCTGGAGCCGGACATCTGTCTCATGGACCTGCAAATGCCGGGGGGGATGGGCGGTATCGAGGCGACCCGCCGGCTGCTGCGCCTGGTCCCCAACTGTCGGATCATCGCGCTCACCGTGCTCGGCGATGATCCCTTTCCGGGCCAGCTGCGCGAGGCGGGGGCCATGGGCTACCTGACCAAGGGCTGTCCCGCCGAGGAACTGGTGCGGGCGGTGCGGGCGGTGGCGAGCGGTCGGCCCTATGTGGATTCGTCGGTCGCCCAGGCGCGGATGCTGGCCGACTGGGAGGGCGGGGCGGGCAGTCCCTTCAAGGAATTGTCGGCGCGTGAGCTGCAGGTGGCGGTGATGATTCTGGACGGTCAGCGCACCCCGGACATCTCCACCACCCTCTCCCTGAGCCCCAAGACGGTCAGCACCTATCGGCAGCGGATCTACGAGAAGCTCGGCGTACACACCGACGTCGATCTGACCCGCCTGGCCATGCGCCACGGCCTGATCCATGAAGACCCCGGGAGTCGCTGAGGGCGCGCCGACACCGGGCTGCGACCCCCGCGAACGCCTCGCGCAACTGCCCGAGGGGCCTGGGGTCTACCGCCTGTTGGACGCGCAGGGGACGGTGCTCTATGTCGGTAAGGCGAAGAACCTCAAGCGTCGGGTGGCGAGCTACTTCAGCCGCGCACTGAACCAACGCCTGCTGGTGATGGTGGGCCAGGTGGCGGACATCGAGGTGACGGTGACCCGCGGCGAGGGCGAGGCCCTGCTCCTGGAGAGCAACCTCATCAAGTCACTGAAGCCGCGCTTCAACGTCCTGCTGCGCGACGACAAGAGCTATCCCTTCATCCGCCTGAGCACGCAGGATGCCTTCCCGCGGCTGGCCTTCTACCGTGGTCCACGCAAGGGGCCCGGGCGCTTCTTCGGGCCCTATCCCAGCGCCTGGGCGGTGCGCGAGACGCTGCAACTGCTGCAACGGCTCTTCCCGGTGCGCCAATGCGAGGACAGCTTCTATCGCACCCGCTCGCGTGCCTGTCTTCAGTACCAGATCAAGCGCTGCACCGGACCCTGTGTCGGGCTGGTGAGCGAGGCGGTCTATGCGCAGGACGTGGCCCACACCACCAAGTTCCTGGAGGGCCGCACGGACGAGGTGATCACCGAGCTGGGCGTCGCCATGGAGCGGGCCGCCGCCGCCCTGGAGTTCGAGCGCGCCGCCGTGCTGCGCGACCAGGTCGCGACCCTGCGCCGGATCCAGGAGCGTCAGTATGTGAGCGGGGAGGGCGGCGATCTGGACATCATCGGTTGTGCCCTGGAGGGCGGCCAGTGCTGTGTCCAGGTCTTCTTCATCCGCGGCGGCCGCAACCTGGGAAATAAAGCCTTCTTTCCGCTGGCCCCGGCGGACACCCAGGAGGGCGCGCTGCTGGCCGGGTTCCTCACCCAGTTCTATGCGGACAAGGAGGTGCCGGGCGAACTGATCTGCTCGGCCGAACCCGACGACCTGGACCTGCTGGAGGCCGCCCTGGCGGAGCACGCCGGGCACCGCGTGCAGATCCGCTCCCGGGTGCGCGCCGAGCGCGCCCGCTGGCTGGAGATGGCGCGCGGCAACGCCGCGGTGGCGCTGAGATCACGGCTCGGCAGTCAGGCGGGTTACAGCCTGCGCCTCACCGCGCTGCAGGAGGCCCTGGCCCTGCCGGACCTGCCCACCCGCATGGAGTGCTTCGACATCAGTCACACCATGGGCGAGCGCACCGTCGCCTCCTGCGTGGTATTCGACGACGCCGGCCCGCGCAAGTCCGACTATCGGCGCTTCAATATCGAGGGCATCACCCCGGGCGACGACTATGCCGCCATGCACCAGGCCCTGACCCGGCGCTATACCCGGGTGCAGCAGGGCGAGTATCCGGTGCCGGACCTGGTCTTCATCGACGGCGGCCGGGGCCAACTCGGCGCCGTGGCGGGGGCGCTCCAGGAGTTGGGACTCGGCACCCTGACCCTGGTCGGGGTCGCCAAGGGTCCGGACCGGCGCCCCGGCACCGAACAGCTTTGGTTGTTGGGGCAGGGGACGCCCGTTATACTGCCCGCCGACTCGCCGGCCTTGCACCTGATCGCGCAGATCCGCGACGAGGCCCACCGCTTCGCCATCACCGGCCACCGCAGCCGCCGGGCCAAGGCGCGCACCGCCTCGGTCCTGGAGGAGATCGGCGGGATCGGTCCCAAGCGGCGGCAGCAACTCCTCCAGGCCTTCGGGGGTATGCGCGGACTGACCAGCGCCGGGGTGGAGGACATCGCCCGGGTTGCGGGTATCAGTCGCGACCTGGCGCAGCGCGTCCACGACTCTTTTCACCCAGATGCGCCCGCCCCCTGAACCGCCGCCCGAAGCTATGTGGAATACACCCAACCTTCTGACGATGCTCCGGATCGGCCTGATCCCGGTGTTCGTCGGCGTCTTCTATGTAGAGGCGCCCTGGGCGCCCTATGCCTCCGCCGCCATCTTCGGTCTGGCCGCGGCCACCGACTGGCTCGACGGCCACCTGGCCCGGCGCTGGGACCAGACCTCGCCGCTGGGGGCCTTCCTCGACCCGGTCGCCGACAAGCTGATGGTCGCCGCGGCGCTGGTCCTGATGGTACAGGCGGACCACCGGACCCTCGTGGCCCTGCCCTCCATCGTCATCATCGGGCGCGAGATCACCGTCTCGGCACTGCGCGAATGGATGGCCGAGATCGGCGCCCGCGCCGAGGTGGCGGTGTCGCAGATCGGCAAGTTCAAGACCACCGCCCAGATGGTCTCCATCATCCTGATGCTGCTGCACGACTCGGCCCTGGGTCCCTGGGTCTACGGACTCGGCCTGGTGCTCCTGTACCTGGCGGCGGTGCTCACCCTCTGGTCGATGGTCATGTATCTGCGCGCCGCCTGGCCCAGTTTGTCCGGGCAGGCGAAGCAGGCGCCGGACGACCCGGGCTGAGTTGGGCGCGTCCTGGTCCGGGCATGGACAAAGGCCGGCTCCGGACCTAAACTACGCCGCTCGCTGCCGCCTTGGCGGCGAGTCCCGGAGAGGTGCCAGAGAGGCCGATCGGGCCTGACTCGAAATCAGGTGTACGCGTGAGCGTACCGTGGGTTCGAATCCCACCCTCTCCGCCAAACACGTTTGTAACCGACTGACATTGAATCTGTTTTTCTGAACAAGTCGCTTTCTACCCACGGTTCTACCCACAAACCCGCCCGCGCTAGGGGTCCCTCGGGGCCGATTTCCGCCCGACGGACGGCGATCTTTCGCGGGTCGCTCGGTAGGCCCTGAACTGCCCGGCAGGTCCGCGCCAGCCGCGCCGTGCTCTGGGTGCCGATGGGGTCCAGGTGCAGGGACCGCGGGCCGCCGATGCCCCCAAGCTCAAAGGGTCGCTTCTCAAACGGCACCCTTCGCCGTGGTCGGGAATCCGGGCAGGCTGCATTGTCGTCACTGTGACGGAATCGCCAGGACCTACCGGCGCTTGATCCAGGAGGTTGCCCCGCGCGTGCGAGAGCCAACCCATCAAAAAGCCCGCGCACGGCGGGTTTGGTACGGTACATCTGAATCGCACCGGGAAGCAGGGTTGCGGCCGGCGGGGTGCAAAAGCGCTGCATGGTAGCGCGGGATGGCCTATCCTAAATTACAAGAACATACCAACGGCCTGTTACGGGAGGGCACGCGATGGCAACTGTCTACGATCTGGCGGAATACATCCTGCGCGCGCGCGGCCCGATGTCCGCTATGAAGCTGCAAAAGTTGGTGTACTACTCTCAAGCGTGGTCTTTGGTCTGGGACGAGAGGCCATTGTTTGGAGACGAGATCGAGGCTTGGGCCAACGGCCCCGTCGTGCGCGCCTTGTATGATCGTCACCGCGGTAAATTTTCTGTTTGCTCGGGGTTTTTTCCTGGAAGTCCTGACGCCCTGACGGACAGCGAGCGATCCACCGTCGACATGGTTCTAGGCTTCTACGGAGACAAGAACCCTCAATGGCTGAGTGACCTCACCCATCTGGAGCAGCCATGGCGCGTTGCCCGGGAGGGAATCCCGGACGGTGAGCGCGGATCGCGCATCATCGGAAAGGACGTGCTGGCAGAATACTACGGCAGCCTTTGATGGCTCAGAAGCAGCCGAAGGTTGGGGCAAATCCGGGCGGTAGATCGATTCGCGCCGGGGGGAGCCCGGAAAACTTCGACAAGCAAACGATCTGCTGGCAGATGGGGCGCGCCGACTGGTCCCACGACTCATGGGGATGGGAGACGCTCTCCCCAGACGACTGGACTCAGCAAATTGTCAGACGCCTCCGCGACCTGGAAAGTATGACATGGGGCGAGTTGCGGGGCGCCGTGGGCGGCAAGAGTTCGGGCACTAACCATCACTCGCTATCGCTCGATGCATTGTCTAAGCGTGCCCAGGAACGACTTTCCGAACTAAATCTGGACGATGTAGATGCTGTTTTTTCCTTGAGGCTTACAGGAACAATTCGTGTCTACGGGATCAAGGATGGTCGCGTTCTCCGGGTGTTATGGTATGACAAGTACCACGCAGAACCCGAAAAGGCCGTGTGCCCCTCCCGCAAGAAAAACACCTGACACCCTCGCCATCCCCGCTCCAGTGGGGTTTTTGCGCCCGTGCATCCGCACCGGCCCACAAGAGCCCGCACAGGGCGGGCTCGGTGGACCTGGGACGGTCAGGTTTCAGCCGATGGCAACCAGTTGCAGAACGTTGGCTTGGCCCTTGGGCTTCGGTACGATGCCCAACGGCGCGGACAGGCAGCGACGATGCAAGGCCCCCGCGGGGTTTGCCTCCCCACTCGTCAGGCAGCCAACGGACAGCACATGGAAACGACCGCCCATTTCGAGAACATCCCCCAAGAGATCGCCAAGCGGTTGAACGCGGCGACGCAGGAAATCGTCGTGGCAGTCGCCTGGTTCACCGATCGCGACCTGTTCGACGTGCTGTGCCGACAGGCCGGGCGGGGTCTGCGGGTGCGCCTCGCAGTCCTCGGCGATCGGATCAACGTCGGGCCGGGAAGGCTCAACTTCCAGCGTTTGCAGGACTGCGGCGGCGAGGTTTCCCTGATCGCCGCGGGCGGCGACCGCGACCCGATCATGCACCACAAGTTCTGCGTCATCGACCGCGCGATCGTCATCATCGGGTCCTACAACTGGACCAAGCGGGCACAGGATAACGACGAAAGCATCACCGTCATTGCCGCCGGTGACGACGGTGATACCGGGATCGCCGCCGACTACCTGACCGCCTTCGATGCCCTCCTGTGCAAGCATGGCCACGGCACACCGGCCATCGACCAGGCCCAGATTCGCCGCCGTCTGGAGATCGTCCGCAACCTCCTGTTGCTCGAAGAATGGGACACCCTCGCCCCACAGCTCGACAAGCTCCGCCCCGTGGGTGCCGCGGCCCGTCTCGAACCGCTCTTCATCGCCCTACACGGCCGCGACACCGCCACGGCACTGACCTGGATCGACGACTACCTCCAGCGCGCAACGGCCCTGACCATCGCCAGCGACCAGGAAATCGCCGACCTGCGTCTGACCCTGCGCGGCCTGGAGTATCAGGTCACCGCCCTGTCCGACGACAAGGCCGA
>NZ_CAIKKU010000753.1 GCF_903828115.1 uncultured Thiodictyon sp.
CGATCTGCTGTGCGGACCAGCGACCTCGCGGTGAGCCCGGCGGCCGGGACCATGACCAAGGCCGGTCGAGGCTAAGCAACGGCAAATCCATCCCGGCTCGCCCGGTCCGGCCGGGGTCATACCGGGCGCCGGGCCTGGTCGATCGGGCGCAAGCGGTCGAACGGGAGGCGGCGACTGAGTTTCCTGGACTGCTCCCACACCGACCTTGCCGACCTCGCCCCGCGGCCGGGCTCACTGCGCTCCAATCGCTCGACTGCTCGTACATCTTCTGGGGCACCCACCTTGCCACGCTGGCGGCACTCCCGGCACTCCCGGCACTTCGCAGACTCGATTGCTGGGAAACGCCTATTTCCGACCTCCCCGAGCCCCTGATTGGATCAGCCACTTTGGAAGCGTTGTTCCTCAGTACCGGCCGAGGTCTCGCCGAGATCCCGGCCGAGGTCCTGTCCCAGAGTTCTAACGATAACTGCCTGCCCCGCCTCCGCGCCCACCTCGCCGACCTGGGCACCGGTGCCGTACCCCTGCGCGACCTGAAGGTCATCATCCTGGGCAACGGCCGTATCGGCAAGACCCAGATCTGCCGTCGGCTGCGCGGCGAGCCCTTCGAGCCGGAAGCCGACTCGACCCACGGGATCAGCGTGACCTCGGTGGAGCTGGCGATGCCCCAGGGCCAGGACCCGGCGACCCTGAACCTCTGGGACTTCGGCGGCCAGGACCTCTACCACGGGACCCACGCGCTCTTCATGCGCACCCGGGCGGTCTTTCTGTTGGTCTGGACGCCGGGCAGCGAGTGCGGCGAGCACGAGCACGGGGGCCAGGTGTTCAGGAACCGGCCCTGCCCTACTGGCTGGAATACATCCGCCACCTGGGCGGCGCGGCAAGCCCGGTGGTGCTGGTCCAGAACCAATGCGACGGCGGCCGGGGCGAGCGGGCGAACCTCCTGGTGGACGCGGACCTGCTGCAACCGTTCGAGGAGGACGGTCGGCTCTTCACCCGGCTCGCCTACAGCGCCAAGGACGACACCGGCCGGGTGCGCCTGATGGACGCGCTGCAAATGGCGGTGACTGGGCTGCGGGAGGTCCAGGGCCGGCCGCTGATCGGGCGCAACCGGCTGGCGGTTTGGGACCAGTTGAGGGCCTGGCGCGATGCGGATACCGCCTGTCCGGACGCCGCCGGGCGCCAACACCGGCTGCTGCCCTACCCTGACTTTGAGTCGCTGTGCCGGACCGCGGCTGTCCATGGCCCCGAGACCTTCGCCGAGGTCCTGCACAACGCGGGCATGGTCTTCTACCGGCGCGGCCTGTTCGACGACCAACTGGTGCTGGACCAGTCCTGGGCACTGAACGCGGTCTATGCGCTCTTCACCCGCGAGGGCGGGGTCCATCGTACCCTACGTCGACTCGGCGGGCACTTCACCCGCACCGATCTGGATGACCTGCTGTGGCGCGGACGCGGGCTCTCGGCGGCCGACCAGAAATCACTGCTCGAAATGATGGTGACCAGCGGGGTCTGCTTCGTCCATCGCCGGGCCTATGCCGATGACGAGACCGAGTATGTCGCCCCGGACCTGCTCCCCGCCGGCCGGGCGGCCCTGTCCGAGGAGATCGCGGCGCGCTGGGACCCGCTGCCTGGGGAGCCGCTGGCGGCGGGCTTCGCCTATCCCTTCCTGTCGCCGTCCATCGCCCGGGCGGTGCTATCAAACATCGGCCAGTTGGCCGGTGCCACCGCGCTCTACTGGCGCTACGGTCTCTGTCTCTATGACGCGACGAGCCGCGCGAGCGCCATCGTCGAGGAGGTACCGGACGCACAAGGCTACGGCGGCCAAATCCGCATCCAGACCCGGGGCGCCGGGGCCGAGACCCTGCTGCGCGGCCTGGTGGAGTGGATCGCAAAGTTGAACGAACGCTCCGGATGGTCCAACCGTCTGCTGGAGGGCGCAATGCCGAGACCCCGCGATCCGATCCCGCCCGGCATCATGCCGGCCGCGCCCCCCGCCGTCGCGCCCGCCGAGCCGGAGGTCTATGTCTCCTACGCCTGGGCGCGGGAGCGCACGGACCCGCTGATCGGCGAACTCTGCGATGCCCTGGCCGGGCAGGGCCTGCACATCCGCCGGGACACCACCGGGTTGCAGCCGGGCGACCGGATCTCGCATTTCATGGAACGCCTGAGCGCGGGCCGCTGCGTGGTCGTGGTCTTAAGCGCCGCCTATCTGCGCTCCGCGTCCTGCATGACCGAGTTGTACCGGATCTACACCAATGCGCGCCGGCAGGGGGACGAGTTTCTGGGCCACATCGTGCCCCTGGTGCAGGACGATGCGCACATCGGCACCATCCGGGAGCGTGTCGAGCACGCGGCCTACTGGAAACAGGAGCATGACGGGCTCGCGGCACTGCTGCGCGAGCACGGCGCCGAGGTCTTGGGCGCGGCGGACTTCGCCCGCTTCAAGCTGATCGGTGACTTCTACCGCCAGGTGGGCGACATGCTGGCCCTGGCCAACGATGTCCTGCTCGCCCGCGACCGCCCGACCCTGTCGCGGGACGGATTCGCCATGGTCAGGGGTTTGATCGAGCGGGCGCTGGTCTGAAGAGTGACCTCACGCCAAGGCGCCAAGTTCGCCAAGGTTCTTGAGCGGCGCTCGGTCCGCACAGCGGACCCTTGTATGCTCTGTTCCAGGGATTGACAGGGATGGTGGATACACGGATGTTGCGGAGCGTGCCCGGGAAGCCGTCGGACCCTGAAGCCTCGAGCTTGTACGTAGATTGGCTCCCCGCC
>NZ_CAIKKU010000754.1 GCF_903828115.1 uncultured Thiodictyon sp.
CATGAAAAGCAATCGCAAGAAGCCGTGGAGCAGGGGAAGTCCCCCGGATTCTCTCGCTCGGTCGCATTGCATCGCTTCTTCGATTACGATTACGATTACGACAACGACAACGACAACGACAACGACAACGACAACGACAACGATGGTGTCTGTGTTTAGCTTGCTCTGGACTCGTTACTAAGGCCAGTGGCTGGAGAGACCTCGATGACCGACTGGACCATGCTGACCCTGGTAGGCCAGGACCGGCCCGGGATCGTTGCCCGGGTGACCCGCGTCCTCTGTGAGGCGGGATGCAACCTGGGGGAGGCGTCCATGCTGCGCCTGGGCGGCAACTTTACCATTCTGCTGATGGTTTCCGGCGGGGCTTGCGGCGCGGATCTGGCGGCGGTCCTGGCCCCGGTGGCCGCGCAACTCGGGCTGCGTGTCCACCTGGACCCGGTCCAGGGTGGTCTGCACCAGCACCTGGTGCCGAACGTTACGGTGCGGGTGGCGGGGGCGGACCGCGCCGGGATCGTGGCGGACGTGACGGAGATCCTGGCGGAGCAGGGGTTCAATATCCTGGAGTTGGAGTCGGACGTGGCGGGTGACGACGCCCGCCCGGTCTACATCATGAACATCGAGGGTCATTGCCCGCGGACGCTGGAGGACCTGAAGCAGGCCCTGTCGACACTGGCCGCGCGCGGGGTCTCGGTCGCGGTGGCCGCGGTGGATCTGCTGATCGGCTGACCGATGGCAATCCTACCCATCCTGCGGCTGCCGGACGCGCGTCTGAAACAGGTGTCCCAGCCCGTTCGCGAGTTCGACCAGGCGCTGCTGGACTTCATCGCGGATCTCGATCAGACGCGCCGTGCGGGCCCCGCCGCGGTAGGCATCGCGGCCCCCCAGGTCGGCCGGCACCAGCGTATCCTGATCCTGGACTGCTCGGGGCGACCCAAGGTTCGTGCTCAGGGTCACCTGGTCTTGGTCAACCCGGAGATCGTCCACTGGGAGGGCTTCGCGATCGGCCGCGAGGGATGTCTGTCAGTGCCGGACTTTACCGGTAATGTGATCCGCGCCACCCGTCTCCAACTCCAAGCCCAGGACCCAGGGGGCGCGCCGGTGACGCTCGAGATGGAGGGTTTTGAGGCGCGCGCCTTTCAGCACGAACTGGACCATCTGGACGGTCTCCTGTTCATCGATCGGCTGGTGAGTCGGCGGACCGATCTTTTCAGCCGAAAAGTGACTTAAGTCGTTGAAATCCTCTTTCCCAATCTCTACCCTAATGTTATGTCGGGCGCCGCGCCCGCCAGCCGCGGCCCGCCGCGTCGGCGGCCGGTCGGTCGGTACCGTCCCGGCCGGCCCGCGGGCCCCGGTGGTGCGTCCGGGAACCCTCGGCAGCGCCCGTTGTCCCTTGGCGACGGGCCCATTTTAGTCTTCGTCATCGAGTATCTACATGAGACTGCGCCTACCCCTGTTCCTGACCGCCGCGGCACTCGTATTCAGCGCTTGGGCGCTCGGCGCCGCGCCGCACCAGGTGTCGCTGTCCGAACTGTTCCCCAGCCAGACGCAGGCGAAGACCGCCATCGTCATCAACAAGGTCCTGGAGCGTTACCACTATCGCAAGGTGACCTTCGACGAGGCCTTTGCCCGTGCGGTGCTGGATAATTATCTGGAGGCCCTGGACCCCGGCCGCTCCTTCTTCCTGGCACGGGACGTGGAGCGTTTCGAGGGCGGTGCGCGCCGGCTCAACGAGAACCTGCGGCGCGGGGAGTTGGATAGTGCCTTCGACATCTTCCGGGTCTACCGCATGCGGGTCGACGAGCGCGTCGCCTACGCCCTGGGTCTCATCACTCGCCCCTTTGATTTCACCGTCGACGAGTCCTACCAATTCGATCGCGCCAAGGCGCCCTGGGCCAAGACCGACGCGGAACTCGACGAGCTCTGGCGCCTGCGGGTCAAGAACGACTTCCTGAGCCTGCGCATCGCCGGCAAGAGCGACGAGGACATCCGCGAGCGCCTGCGCCAGCGCTACGACAGCCTGGCTCGGCGCATCCAGCAGTTCACCGGCGATGATGTCTTCCAGACCTTCATGAGCGCCTATACCGAGACCCTGGAGCCCCACACCAGCTATATGTCGCCGGCCACCTCAGAGAACTTCGACATCGGCATGAAGCTGTCGCTGGAGGGCATCGGCGCCGTCCTGCGTTCCGACAACGAATACACGGTCATCCAGAAGACCATCCCCGGCGGACCGGCGCGGGAGTCCGGCCAGGTCTCGGCGGGTGATCGGATCATCGGGGTCGCCCAGGGGCTGGACGGGAAGATCGAGGACGTGGTCGGCTGGCGGCTCCAGGACGTCGTGGACAAGATCCGCGGCTCCAAGGGATCGGTCGTGCGCCTGCAACTCGTGTCCCAGGCCGGCGGTCACAAGGGCGGTACCCGCGAGGTATCGCTGGTGCGCAACGAGATCAAGCTTGAGGATCAGGCCGCCAAGGACTCCGTGATCGACCAACTGCCCAATGCCCCGGGGCTCAAGATTGGGGTCATCGAACTGCCCGCCTTCTATCGGGATTTCGAGGCCGAGACCCATGGCAAGCGCGATTTCAAGAGCACCACCCGTGACGTGCGGCAGATCCTGAATAAACTGGTGGGGAAAGGGGTCGACGGGGTCGTCATCGACCTGCGCGGCAACGGCGGCGGTGCGCTGGCCGAGGCCACGTCGCTGACCGGACTCTTCATCGACACCGGGCCGGTGGTCCAGGTCAAAGACGCATCCGGCAAGGTCGAGGTGGAGCGCGACACCGATCCGGGGGTGGCCTACGCGGGGCCCCTGGCGGTCCTCGTGGATCGCGACAGTGCCTCCGCCTCCGAGATCTTCGCCGGCGCCATCCAGGACTATGGTCGGGGCCTGGTGATCGGGGAGCCGACCTTCGGCAAGGGCACGGTGCAGACCCTGGTGGATCTCAACCGCTATGTCCCTGGGGATCAAACCAATCTGGGCCGCCTGCGCCTGACCATGGCGGAATTCTTCCGGGTGAGCGGCGGCAGCACCCAATTGAAGGGGGTGGAGCCGGACGTGCACTTCCCGGCGGGTGACGATCCCGCGGAACATGGCGAGCGCTCGCTGCACAATCCGCTGCCCTGGGCGCGGATCGATGCGGCCGACTATCAACACGCCCAGGTCCCCGATGCGGCGGCGCTCACCCGGCAGTCGACCGAGCGGATCGGCCAGGACGTGGGTTTCAAGATGCTGGAGCGGCGCAATCAGGTGTTGCGCGAGGTCAAGGAGGAGACGCGGGTGTCGCTGCGCGAGTCCGACCGGCGCGCCGAGGACAAACACCGCAGGACCCTGTTCGAGGACGAAAAAGACCGCTTCCTGCGCGCCCGCGGCATCACCCCCGTGAAGGAGGACGCCGATCAGGTGGACGAGGACGCGCTGGAGGCCCAGCGCAATGCCATCTCCCGCATCCAGGTGGAGGAGGCGGCGCGGGTGTTGGCCGACGGCATCCGACTGGAGGGCGCCAATCGACCCAAGTCTGCCATGCGTAACTGAATTTTGGCCCGCTGGGCCAAAATTCAGTTTTGTAATTTTCGCGTGACACCGCTTCGCGGTGTCACGACTGTGTTAGCCCGTAGGATGGGTAGAGCGCAGCGAAACCCATCGTTTGCGCGTGTGACCGGACCCTCGATCCAGCCTTGGGGCGCTCACCTGGACCACCCAACAAGGACCGCATCGTGAACTCAACCTCAGACCCTCTCAGCCGGCGCCTGCACGCGCTCGCCCGCGACGTTTCTTCCAAGAGCCTGGCGCAGGCGCTGCAAGGCAGCCGCATCGGCCTGGAGAAGGAGTCCCTGCGCGTGACCCCGACGGGGCGCATTGCGGCGACGCCGCACCCGCCGGGGCTCGGTTCCCCCCTGACCCATCCGCACATCACCACCGACTTCTCCGAGGCCCTGATCGAACTGGTCACGCCGGCCCTGGGGGAACCGGCCGCGGTGCTGGACTTTCTCGCCGACATCCACCGGTTGGTCTATCGCCACCTGGGCGACGAGTGCCTGTGGGCCACCAGTATGCCGTGCATACTCGAAGGGGCGCGCGGCATCCCGCTGGCCCGTTACGGGACCTCCAACGCCGCGACCATGAAAACGGTCTATCGCCGCGGCCTGGGCAACCGCTATGGGCGCACCATGCAGGCCATCGCCGGGGTGCACTTCAACTTCTCCTTCGGTGACGACTTCTGGCTGCTCTATCAAGCCCAGGAGGGGGACGCGGGACCACTCGAGGCGTTCCGCTCCGAGGCCTATATGGGCATGATCCGCAACCTCCAGCGGGTCGGGTGGCTGGTACCCTATCTCTTCGGCGCTTCGCCTGCGGTTTGCCGCAGCTTCGTGCAGGGGTGCGCGACCGACCTGCTCCCCTTCGACGCCACGACCCTGTACTACCCCTATGCCACCTCACTGCGCATGGGCGATATCGGCTACCAGAATCAGCAGGAGCAGTGCACCGGTATCAAGGCCAATTACGACAGCCTGGACGCCTATATCCGCAGCCTCACCTGGGCGATCGAGACACCCTGTGCTCAATACGAAGAGATCGGAGTGAAGGTCGGCGACCGCTACGAGCAGTTGAGCGCCGCCATCCTGCAGATCGAGAATGAATACTACAGCACGGTCAGACCCAAGCAGATCATCGACTGGCTCGAGAAGCCGACGCTGGCCCTGCGCCGCCGCGGCATCCGCTATGTGGAACTGCGCTCGCTCGACGTGAACGCCTTCGAGCCCATCGGGGTGGGGCTGGAACAACTCCTGGTCCTGGAAACCCTGATGCTCTATTGCCTGCTCGGCGACAGCCCCCGCATCGCCGCGGCCGAGCGGCAGGCGATCGACGACAACCAGGTCCTCGCCGCGCAGCGCGGGCGCGAGCCGGGCCTCATGCTGAATCGCGACGGCGCGGCGGTCGAACTGCGCCGCTGGGCCGGGGACCTGCTCGACGCCATGGAACCCATCGCCGCCTTGCTGGACGGCGTGGGCGCGGGTCCGCGCACGCGCAGCCTGGCCTTGCAGCAGGCGAAGGTGCAGGACCCGGACCTGACCCCATCGGCCCGAATGCTGGCCGGGATGCGCGCCGCGGGTCTTGGCTTTGCCGACTTTGCCCGGCGCCTCTCCCAGGCCCATCGGGATGAACTCGCGGCACGCCCCCTGAGCCCCGAGCGCGAGACCCTGTTCGCCGACCTCGCCGCGGAGTCCATCCGCCGCCGCGAGGAGATCGAGGCCGCCGACGATCTCGACTTCGACCAGTTCCTGGCCCGTTATTTCGCCCAGGGGCGGGCGGTGGACTGAAGGGCCGTCGGGCGGATGCCCGCTTAGGCGTCGCCATGGCGAGAGCCGCTGGGTGGCGGAACCGCTGCGCGTTCCGCTCGACTTGCAGCGCTCAACGACGATAGCTTCATGTATACCTGGTCCGATTCGATCCTCGCCCAACTCTGGGACTGGCGCCAGGGCACCGAGTAGGGGCGACTGCCGGTCTCGCAGGCCGCGGGGCGGGCACGTCTTCCGGATAATCCATCTTGCTCAATTAGTTCCAGGGGTCTTAAAGACCCGCAGACCTTGAGTCCCGATTTCGACATAGCACTTGGCCTCGTCGAAAAGTTCGCGGAGCGCTGGCCAATGGCACTTGAATAAAGAAATCAGTTGGTCGTTGGAAAGATTGCCCAGCGTCACCCGCACCACCCGGGCGGGCCTTCCGGCGATGAAATGCCGGTGCCGAAAGTCCGCATCCTTCGTAATCAGGAATGCCCCGGCCTCGTCTACATAGCGAGCGATGTCGGAATCCGTGGTATACCACTTGTCCAGAATGCTCGACATGGGTGGCATCGACGCCACGCTCGCGCAGGAAGTTGACCAGCCGGTAGGGGATGTGAACGTCGCAGACGACGCGCATCAGGCGACGTGGGCGACGGTCTCGCCCGACACGGCCAGCCGGGCGTATTGCAGACAGGCGCTCACGTCCTCGGACTCAAGCTCGGGATGGTCCGCCCGGATTTCCGCGGCGGTCATGCCGGCCGAGAGCAGATCGAGCACGGCCTCGACCGGCCAGCGCATGTGCCGGACGCAGGGCTTGCCGTGACAGATCTCGGTGTCGATAGTGATGCGGTCGAGGAGCAACATGGTCAGAATTTCCACGATTCAGATACATAAGATGGTAGTCGGGCACGGACGGGACCGCAAGTCGCCGGGCCGGGCGCCGCCGCGGCGACCTGTTCCGCATCGTTGCCGACCGCTTCGGCGAGTTGTGCGTCAGTCCGGCCGACGATGCCCGCAAGTTCAGTCCCGATCGACTGACAGCGCACGGGACCATCTCGAACCCCCCAGGCGCCAGGATAGAAGTCGCCGCTGCCCCGCTACCCGCGACTGGCCTGCTGATGGCGCTCGGTGCTACCCGATGCGGGCGGCGAGGGACCTTGGTTATTCGGTGATTCGGGTGATTCACCGCTTTTCCGTGAAGGTCGCGCAGCGACGCTGTGGGAGCGGCTTCAGCCGCGACGAGACGTCGCAAGCGCCCGCCACGTCGCAGATTACCGCGGCCTCGCAGCACGGCTGTCAGCCGCTCCCAGGCAAGCCTTTCATCGACCGGGCTGGCTGATGTCCCTTCCATGCCGTTGGGTCCGCTGTGCGGACCGCGACCGCCCTTTTGCTGATCGAACGGTGTGCATGACGGCCGAAGGGCGCCGGAGTCCAAGGCTTCAGCCTTGGAGCGCGCCAAGGCTGAAGCCTTGGACTCCAGTCGAAGGGAACGCACCGCGTTTCCGCCAAGCTGCCACGACCGCCGGAGCCGGGTACGCGATGCGTACCCTAC
>NZ_CAIKKU010000755.1 GCF_903828115.1 uncultured Thiodictyon sp.
CCTTCCGCCGCTGCCACAACTACATCCACGGCAACGAAGGCATGCCCAAGGATGCCGCCTTCTGGCAGTTCCTCTATCTGATCTTCTGCAAGATGTTCGACGAGCGCCGTCCCGGCGAGCATCGCGACTTCTGGGCCGGACCTTACGAACCATTCCAGCCCGCCGGGCAAAAGGAGATTCGTCGGCGCATCGTGCCGCTGTTCGAGGCGGTGAAGCGCGCCTATCCGCAATTGTTCAAGGGCAACGAAGAGATCACGCTGTCCGACCGGGCCCTGGCCTTCATCGTCTCGGAACTCTCACGCTACGACTTCGCGCGGACCGATGTCGACGCCAAGGGCGCCGCCTATCAGGAGATCGTCGGCAACAACCTGCGCGGTGATCGGGGCCAATATTTCACCCCACGCGGCGCGATCCGCCTGGTGGTGCAAATCCTCGCGCCGCAGGAGACCGAGACGGTACTCGACTCATCGTGTGGTACCGGCGGCTTCCTGGTTGAAGTGCTCAATCACCTGAACCGGAAGTTTTACGCCGAGAAAGATCTCAAGGCCGGCGACGAAAAGACCGAAGAATTCATTTCGATCCGGGATCGCCTGGCCCATTACGCAACGCATAAGCTCTACGGCGCCGACTTCGACCCCTTCCTGGTGCGGGCCGCGCAGATGAACGTGATGATGGCGGGCAATGCGCTGGGCCATTTGTACCACATGAATTCGCTGGAATTCCCGCTCGGTCATCTGGAGGGAGTCAAGGCGGCCAGGGATAAGATCCCGCTCGGGTCGATTGATCTCATCATGACGAATCCGCCCTTCGGCTCAGACATCCCGATCACCGAGAGGACCATCCTGGAGCAGTACGAGCTGGCCAGGCGGTGGGAGCGTCAGGGCGAGGGCTTTGTGATGACGCAGGCGCTCAAGTCCGCGGTCTCGCCCGAGGTCCTGTTCATCGAGCGCTGTATCCAATGGCTCAAGCCCAAGGGCCGGTTGGGGATCGTCCTGCCGGACGGCATCCTCGGCAACCCCGGCGACGAATATATCCGTTACTGGATCCTGCGCCACTGCTGGGTCCTGGCCAGCATCGACCTGCCGGTGGAATGCTTCATCGTCGAGGCCAATGTCAACATCTTGACCAGCCTGCTCTTCCTCAAGAAAAAGCCGAGCGAGGTTATTCAGGCCGAGGACATGGGCAACAAGCAGGATTACCCCGTCTTCATGGCCGTGGCGGAGAAGGTCGGCTTCGACCGCCGCGGCAATACGCTCTACAAGCGGCATCCGGATGGGGAGGAAATCCTCATCGACGCGACCTTTGAGGAAAAGGTGCGGATCGGCGGCAGTCTTCACGTGCGCACCCTGCACCGCAAGACCCGCATTCTCGATGACGACCTGCCCGAGATCGCCAAGGCCTACGCCGAGTTCCGCACCAAGCATCCGGAGCCCGGCAAATGATCACGCGCCTCGAAGCGATCCGCTACCGCTGCTTTGAACGCCTGGCAGTAGACCTGACCGATTTTCAGGTCATCGTCGGCGCCAACGGTGCGGGCAAGAGCACGCTGCTCGACTTACCCTTCCTGGTCGGGGAACTGCTGCGTGCCGATACGATCGCCCTCATCTTCCTGGTCAAACGCGGCGACAAGCCCGCCCGGGCCGCAACCCTACGCGAGCTGATCTATGCCGGGCGGGGTGACGACTGCGCGATTGCCCTGGAGGCCAAGCTGCCTGACGAGATCCGCGATCAGTGGGTCGAAGCGCTGGCCCTGCGCACCAGTGCCAACGGCGAGGCGGATGCACTACGCGACACCCCGGCACGCTGGCCAACGCATATCCGCTACGAATTGCGGCTCGAGGTCGTCAACGAGCGTGACCTCCAGGTCCGGAGTGAATATCTCTTTGTCTTCCCTGAGCAAGGGCGGCCGGACCGGTCCGTTGTCGGCATCTGGGGTGAATCGAACAGCGGCCAGGCCGACCGGCATTTCATCCTGCGTCGTGAAGCCGGTGGCCCGGCCGTCTTCGAGACCGAGACCGACATCCAACCGGGTTCGCTGACGACTCGCGTCAAACCGAGCCTGCTCGCCATGTCGGCGGTCAAGTACAGTCCGGATAGTTATCCGGCCGCCTATTGGCTCTATGGCCTTTTGACCGCACGGAGTGTCTTTCTCGATCCGCAGTGGGACCGGCTCCGTGCGCCGAGTCCCCCCGGGCTGGAAAAGGGCGTCATTCCTTCGGCACTCAACCTGCCATGGCTGGCGCTCGATCTGAAACTGGACGGGCTGCCGGATGGAGCCAGCGCGGCCGAGCGCGCAGCCTATCGCAGCCAGGACTACTCGGATTGGGTGGATCACGTCAAGACCGCACTGGTGCCTGTGGCAGACATCGAGATCAAGGAACGTGAGGAGGATCATTACGCCTATTTCATTATTCGCTATGTCAGCGGCTACAGCGTCACCTCCAGCGGACTCTCGGATGGCACGCTACGCATCCTGACCTTGACCTTGCTGCCCTACCTGCACAATCCACCGAAACTGCTTGTCACGGAAGAGCCGGAGAACGGTATCCATCCCCGAGCGATCGAGGCGATCCTGCAATCACTTTCCTCCCTGTATGACAGCCAGGTCTGGGTATCGTCATACTCAACGGTCGTGCTGGCAAGTTGCTCGCGGTCGCAATTGCTCTGCGCGCGTCAAACGTCCTCCTCCGGCGGCGTGGAGGTCGTGGGCGGTCATGAGCATCCCCGGCTCAGGGACTGGCAGGGCGGCATCGATCTTGGCAGCCTGTTCGCGGCGGGAGTTCTCGCATGAGACACCCTGTCTTATTTACCGGCGACAGGATCAGGTGCGGTTGTCATTCCGCCCGCAATGAGACAGGAGGTCGAGGCTTTAGCCGGTCGACCTTGCGTCTCAGCGACCCTGATCCGGCTAAAGCCTCGACCTCCAGTTGTGAGGCGAAGCACTCATCCGTGGTCTACCAGCGGATTGCGGCGGCCATACGGATCAATGCCTGCACCGATACCGAGTTTCAACGGCTGACTGCGCAGCTTCGCGCCTGGTTTTCGGCGGGGGTGGCGGCATGAACTTCGCAAGTTTCAAGAACGCCCGTGTGGTGCGATCGAGTTGGCTGGAAGAAGGCGGGCGGCGGCTCGATTGCAATCCGTATATGTCGGGGGCGCTGGAGGCAAGAGATATCTTGCGGCAGCTGAGTGTCCGCAAAGACCCATTGAGCACGCTCACCGCCGGCTACGTGGGCGGCATCTATAACGGGCCGATGTTTAAGCGCAATTATGTGGATTCACCCGAATGCGGAGTGCCATTCATCAGCAGTGGCACCATGATGCTGGCTGATCTTAGTAGCTTGCCGTTGCTCCGTCGTAAAGATGCCGATTCGTCGCGCTTGTCCTATCTGCGCTTGAAGCCAGGCATGACGCTGATCTCTTGTTCCGGGACCATCGGCCGGACCTGCTACGTGCGTCCGGACATGGATGGAGTCTGGTCCTCTCAGGACGTGCTCAAAGTCGTCCCCAACGGCTCCTGCATCCCATCTGGCTATTTGTACGCATTTCTCTGTAGTCGATATGGTATGCCGCTGGTGGTGTCTGGCACCTATGGCGCAATTATTCAGCATATTGAGTCAGAGCACATCGCGAAATTGCCGGTGCCTAGGTTTGAAGCAGATGCCGAGTTGCGCGTTCATACACTTGTCGAACTGGCAGCACTCAAACGCTCTCATGCAGACTGCACCCTAACACACGCGATAACTGATTTACTCTGCGCGCTTCACCTGCCGAAATTATTACTAACATCATCACCAACGCCCTTCTCAACGGCTTCGGTGCAGGCATCGAGCCTACAGTCTCGATTCGACGGTTTCTTTCACAGTCGATATCACTCAGAAGCATTTAGTTCAATCGCATCGAATGGAGCGTCGACCGAGCGCTTATCAGATATCGCCTCATCAATTGAGGAGCCAAAAAGATTCAAGCGGGTGCCGTTAGATTCCGACTCCGGTGGGATTCCTATGTTTGGTACCTCAGCGATATTCTGGAGCGACCCCGAGCCTTTATATTATCTTCCTAATAAAATGGCGGCTCCCTACGTTGTGACGAGAAAAACGCTGCTGATTCCACGATCCGGCCAGATCTCGGGTGTGATTGGTCGCCCGGTACTTCCTTATGGGGAAATCATTGGCGGAGCTGTCTCCGAGGATGCAATCCGGATTCACTGTAATAGCGAAATGGATGCAGGATTCCTTTTCGTATTCCTTTCCTCTGAATACGGCATCCGTCAGCTAAAGGCGCGTGCCTTTGGTTCATCGATTCCGCATCTGGACGTATGGCAGATAGGTGACTGTGTCATCCCCAAAGTGCCAGAAGACTTGTGGGTCAGCATAGGACGGCAGGGGCTGGCGGTCTCCGAACTTAGGGGGGAAGCGATCGGTTTGGAGAGGGAAGCCCGACGAATCGTCGAATGTGCGATCTCAGGAGAGGAAATGTAATGGCCAAAGTGATCCCCATCGGCGACCCAATCAACGACGCCGAACGCGCCGCCATCGCCTACCTAAGGGATCACCTGCCGGACAACTTCATCCTGCTGCATAACTTCGAGATCGTGCGCCAAAGGGAGCGCTTCGAAATCGACCTCGCCCTGCTGACGCCCCATGCCCTCTACCTGATCGACGTGAAGGGCACCCGGGGTACGATCGAGGTCTACGGCAGCAAGTGGTACCCCGAGGGCCGCGCGGCTTACCCCTCACCCTTGCCCAAACTGCGCAGTCATGCGAAGACCGTCAAGGGCCTGATCACCGAGGCCCACCCGGGCCGCGGCGAGCTGGACGGCATCTATGTGGATGTCGCCATCCTACTCACCGCGCCCGATGCGTTTCTCAACGACCGCGATCAGCGCGACGCCGAACAGGTCGTCAAGCTCAAGGATGCACAACGCTGGTTCAAGGACGGAACCCGTATCCCGGCCCGTTTCTCCAGAAACATCCTGCCTCAACAGGCTCTGATCCTGCACGCCTTGCAGGTGGTGAAGCCGGCCCCGGGCGTGCCGCGCTTTGGACACTGGCAGGTGAAGGAGCGGCTGGGGGCGACGGATGCCTATACCGAGTACCGGGCCGAGAACCTCTTCGCCGGGGGTACAGCGCGGCTGCGGGTCTACGCGGCCGAGCCCTACCAGCCGGAAGACGCGCGCAAGGCGCAGATCGCGCTGATCGCGAATGGCTACCGGGCGCTGTCGCGCCTGCCACTGCACCCGAACATCGTGGCGGCGCGCGACTTTTTTCCGACGGAGGACGATCGGGCCTATTGCCTGGTGCTGGACGACACACCCGGTCAGGCCCTGACGCTGCACCTGGCGCGTCCGCAACTGGCGCTGACCCTGGACCAGAAGTGGCGCGTCGCCCGCGACCTGCTGGCCGCCCTGGCCCATGCCCATCAACATGGGGTGCTGCATCGCAATCTGACCCCCGGGGCCATCCTGCTCGGGCAGGATGGCACGACGCGACTGACCGACTTCGATTTCGCCAAGACCGCCGTCGACCGCGGCCTGACCATCGCCCCCGCGATCGTCGATCTGGTGGAGGCCGGGTATGTGGCGCCTGAGGCGTATCGGGCGCC
>NZ_CAIKKU010000756.1 GCF_903828115.1 uncultured Thiodictyon sp.
GTCGCCTCATCGGCGTAAAGCTCCCCACCAAGGGGAGCTTTGTTGGCGAAAACCAAGCCGTTTCCCCGGGCAGCCTCGTTGAAGCAGGAACTTAGCACTGAAGCTACCTATGCGTAGGTTTGGATAGGTCTAAGAGAACGGTCCTTGACCCGGTGCCGCTTCCCGGTTCCAATGGGCGTCCATGATTACTGCTGCCGCACTCGTCGTCACCGCCTACCTGTTGGGCTCCATCTCCAGCGCCATCATCGTCTGCCGACTGATGGGGTTGCCGGACCCGCGCACCCAGGGCTCCAACAACCCGGGGGCCACCAATGTCCTGCGCATCGGCGGGAAGAAGGCGGCGGCGATCACCCTGTTCGGGGACAGCTTGAAGGGGCTGATCCCGATGCTGGCCGCGCACCTGCTGGGGGTCGGCCCCGCGGTGCTGGCGATGACCGGGCTCGCGGCCTTCATCGGGCACCTGTTCCCGGTCTTCTTCGGCTTTCGGGGCGGCAAGGGGGTGGCGACCGCCCTGGGCGTGCAGTTCGGGCTTGGGGCCGCGGTCTTCGGGTTCTGGGTGCCGGTCGGCCTGCCGGTCGCCCTGATCTGGCTCTTCGTGGCGAAGGTCCTCAAATTTTCCTCGCTCGCCGCCCTGATCTCCATGCCCTTGGCCCCGCTCATCGTCTGGCTGATGGGCCTGCCGCCGGTGTTGATCGGGATGCAGTTGGTGATGACGGGCCTGCTGATCTGGCGGCACCGCAGCAATATCGAGAAGCTGCTCACCGGGCGCGAGGGTCGCCTGACGGGGCAGCCGGGCCCAGGCGACGAGGACTGATCGCGGTCTCGGACCGAAATTTTCCTCTTCCGGTGCTCCGGGCGCCCTGGGCCGCCGCAACCGAGGTCACGGTATGACAATCACTAACGGCGTCCTGCGCCGCGTTCGTGCCCAGTTCCCGTTCATCTGGCTCCTGGCCCTGCTGCTCTGGGGCGGGTTGGCCCTGGCCGATACCCAGGTCACGCCGCCGGCCTGTGAGATCGCCGCCGGGTCAGTGCCGCTGGACGGCGGGGTCGTCCACTACAGCCGCGCCGGTCAGGGGCCGACGGTCCTGCTGCTGCACGGGCTCTTCGCCCAAAAGGAGCAGTGGCACGCGCTGCTGTGTGCCCTGGCGGCGGCCGGTTTCGATGCGCTGGCACCCGACCTGCCGGGCTTCGGTCAGAGTACCGGGTTCCCCGTCACCGACTACGACCTGGAGCACCAGGTGGACCTGCTGCACCGGTTCATCGGCGGCCTGGGGCTGCACGAATTCGCCCTGGCCGCCAACTCCATGGGCGGGACCATTGCGGCACTCTATGTGCAGCGTCACCCGCGGGGCGTGCGCCGCCTGGCCTTCGTCGGCCCGCCGCTGGGGGTGGTGGACTGGGCGCCCGGGGTCCGCCAGGCGATCCAGGACGGGATCAATCCCTTCATTCCGATCGATGACGACCAGTTGGACCTGGAACTGCGCCTGTTGTTCGCCACGCCGCCGCCGGTCCCAGCGCCGGTCCGCGAGGCCCTGATCAAGGATTATGTGGCGCGCAACCGGCACTACCAGCAGGTCTGGGACAGCGTGAACCTGTACGACCGGGTGTTGGACCATCCGCTGAAGGTGTCGGTCCCGGTGCTGATCCTGTGGGGCGAGTCCGACGGGATCTACGCCGTGGCGGGCGCCCAGACACTGCACCGGCGCCTCCCCGGCAGTACCCGGATCACCCTGCCGGACGCCGGACACCTGCCCATGATGGAGCGCCCGGCGGAGACGGCGGCAGTGCTGATCCCCTTCCTGCGGGGCAGGAGGTAGGGTCCGCTGCGCGGACCGCAGCGATCTGTTCGGTGCCTAAGTAACGAGTCAAGTTCAAGTTAGACACGATCGTTGTCGTTGTCGTAATCGGAGAAGCGATGCACTTTGAGGTGCGAGAGAATCCGGGCGCCACGATAATCTCGATTACGACAACGACAACGACAACGACAACGACAACGACAACGACAACGACAACGAAAACCGTTCCTATGCCTCCCCCAACCCCGGCAGCGACTCCATCGCCCAGCGCGCCCGGGGCGCGAAGCTCAGGGGTTCGTGCTGGCCGGCGCGCAGCCGCTGCCAGCCGGCGTAGGCGATCATGGCCCCGTTGTCGGTGCACAGGGCCGGGCGCGGGTAGTAGGTCTCACCCCCGACGGCCGCGATGGCGCTGTCCATCTCCCGGCGCAGGCGCCGGTTGGCGCTGACCCCGCCGGCCAGGATCAGGCGGCGGTGCCCGCTCGCCTTCAGTGCCCGGCGGCACTTGATCACCAGGGTATCCACCACCGCGTCCTCGAAGGCGCGGGCGATGTCGGCGCGGGTCTGGGCGGGGTCGGCGGCGCCCGGGATCTCGTTGTGCAGGGTATTGAGCGCAAAGGTCTTGAGCCCGCTGAAGCTGAAGTCCAGTCCCGGGCGGTCGGTCATGGGGCGGGGGAAGCGGAAGCGCCGCGGGTCGCCCTGCTCGGCCAGGCGCGCCAGTTCCGGGCCGCCGGGGTAGGGCAGCCCCAGGATCTTGGCGGTCTTGTCGAAGGCCTCGCCGGCCGCGTCGTCCAGGGATTCGCCGAGGATGCGGTACTGGCCGACCCCGGCCACGTCCACCAGTTGGGTGTGACCGCCGGAGACCAGGAGCGCGACGAAGGGAAAGGCCGGGGCCGGGTCCTCCAGGAGCGGCGCCAGCAGGTGGCCCTCCATGTGGTGCACCCCGATCGCCGGCACCCCCCAGGCCCAGGCCAGGCTGCGCCCCAGGGCCGCGCCCACCAGCAGGGCGCCGATCAGCCCGGGACCCGCGGTGTAGGCCACCCCGTCGATCGCGCCCGCGGCCAGTCCGGCGCTCTCCAGCACCTCCCGGATCAGCGGCAGGGTCTTGCGCACATGGTCGCGCGAGGCCAGTTCCGGCACCACGCCGCCGTACTGGGCGTGGATCGCGATCTGGCTGTAGAGCGCGTGGGCCAGGAGCCCGCCGACCGAGTCGTAGATGGCCACGCCGGTCTCGTCGCAGGAGGTCTCGATGCCGAGGACGCGCATGGTTTGTTACTCCGGATTGCCGACAACCGAGCGGTCCCCGGATGGTATTGATGTTATGCCGGCCGGGGGCATGGGACAAGGGCGCCCGTGGCGGTGGGTGCGATCAGAACTGATGTGGTGACTGAGATCCCGGGTACGCTGTCGTTGTCGTTGTCGTTGTCGTAATCGAAA
>NZ_CAIKKU010000757.1 GCF_903828115.1 uncultured Thiodictyon sp.
CGGCGCCTCTACGAGAGCCCCTTTACCGACTTCGACGATCAGGGTGTGGCCGGGGTCTTTTCGCTGGAGGACGCGCGGGTGCTGGTGCAGGTGTTGCGGGATGTCGGGGGCCGCGCGGCGGCTTGATGCCCTGATCGCGGGATCGGGAGCGGTCTTTCCGGCATTGGAATGCCGGGCGTGCGTACTTGCTTCGGCGCTGGCGCGAGGGAGCCAGCCCGCGGGGGCGGGACACCCCCGCAAACCGCAAGGTCGTTGGTCCGCACAGCGGCCCCTACGGGGCCTAGGGTCCGCTGCGCGGACCGACGGCGGCCGGCCGGAACCATGATCTAAAGCCCCGCCCCGACTCACAGGGTCGCGATCCGCACCCCATAAACCCCGCCGACCACGACGAACTCGTCCTCCCCCTTGAGCATCCCGGGCAGCAGCCGGTTGTAGAAGAAGACCTTGGCGCGCGGCACCTGCGCCGTCAGCAGGTAGTCGCCGAACTCGTCGGCGCGCTCCCGGTCGCTGGTGAAGCTGTTGAGATTGTTGAGCAGGACCAGATAGGAGCCGTCCGGCTCGCGGCCCAGGACCTCGTGGTCGCCGATGGAGTTGATGCCCCGGTGCAACGTCAGGTGAGTCGTCCCGGGATGTTGGCGGGCCAGTTCGTACTGACAGTAGGTGTAGAGCAGGTCGAGTTGGGACTCCACGGCGTTGGTGCCATAGATCCCGCGCACCGCCTCCCCCTGGAACCATAGATAGTCCTCGCTGCCGCGACCGTACAGGGGCCGCCCGTGGTGGCGGGCCAGCAGGCCGAAGCGGGTCTCGGCCCAGTATTTGAGCACGGCCCCCTCGCGGCCGTCCGAGTCGAAGGACCAACCGCGCACCAGCCGCAGATAGTTGGCGTTGGCCCGGGACTTCTTGCGCCGGCCCGGCGTCAGCCCCGCCTCCTCCAGGTCCGCCAGGCAGAAGCGCACGGTCATGTAGTCGACGAAGCACTGGGCCCGCGCGCCGTGGTCGGCGACCGGGTCCAGGCGCCGACACAGGTCGCCGTGGAAGTCGTGCACCCCGTCGATCGCCAGCGGCACCGGGTGGCGCTGGAAGGCGAGGCTGCCCAGGATCCAGGCCGGCAGGTTGCAGCGGTTGATGCACAGGCGCGCCGCCGGGGGCAGGGTCGCCGCGGCGGCGAGGAAGGAGGCGTGTCGGGCAAGGTCCATTTCCGACTCCGGCTGTCTGTCATTATCCATACAGCCGCCACCGCCTTGTCGTGGATGCTACCAAGGCCCGACGGCCCGAAATATCAATATACATATTTGTTTTCACGACGTTTATATTACAGTACATGAGATGGCACGCGATTTGCTGATAGCCCGTTGAACGCGAATTTTGTTCAACCGCTGCGAAAGCGACCTACAGGAGAACCTACCCATGGCACTGCGTCAATGCGCCATCTACGGCAAAGGTGGAATCGGCAAGTCCACCACTACCCAGAATCTGGTCGCCGGCCTGGCCGAGGCCGGTAAAAAGGTGATGATCGTCGGCTGCGACCCCAAGGCCGACTCCACCCGTCTGATCCTGCACGCCAAGGCGCAGAACTCCATCATGGAGATGGCGGCGAACGCCGGCAGCGTGGAAGACCTCGAACTGGAGGACGTGCTCAAGGTCGGCTACCGCGGCATCAAGTGCGTCGAGTCCGGCGGCCCGGAGCCGGGTGTCGGCTGCGCCGGCCGCGGGGTCATCACCGCCATCAACTTCCTGGAAGAGGAAGGCGCCTACGAGGCGGATCTGGACTTCGTCTTCTATGACGTGCTGGGCGACGTGGTGTGCGGCGGCTTCGCCATGCCCATCCGTGAGAACAAGGCCCAGGAGATCTACATCGTCTGCTCCGGCGAGATGATGGCCATGTACGCGGCCAACAACATCGCCAAGGGCATCGTGAAGTACGCCAACTCCGGTAGCGTGCGCCTGGCCGGCCTGATCTGCAACAGCCGCAACACCGCCCGCGAAGATGAGCTGATCATCGAACTGGCCCGCCAGCTCGGCACCCAGATGATCCACTTCGTGCCCCGCGACAACGTGGTGCAGCGCGCCGAGATCCGCCGCATGACGGTCATCGAGTATGACCCCAAGGCCGCGCAGGCCCAGCAGTATCGGGACCTTGCGCACAAGATCATCAACAACAAGAACTTCGTGATCCCCACCCCGATCACCATGGATGCGCTCGAAGAACTGTTGATGGCCTTCGGTCTGATGGACGAGGAAGACGAGTCGATCGTCGGCAAGACGGCCGGCGAGGAAGTCGCGGCCTGATCGGACGGGTACCAAGATCGAGCCCCCAGGCGCCCCCGCGCCTGCGTGGTTCAGAACAGCGTTGTTGCAGAGCGTTCCGTCGGCGGATTAGCCGCGGCGCCCGTTGCGGAGAGCCAACATGGCGAATTTGACTCGTGAAGAGACCCTCGACCTCATTGCCGAGGTCCTGGAAGTCTACCCGGAAAAGGCCAAGAAGGATCGCGCCAAGCACCTGGCGGTCAACGACCAGGCGATCGAGCAGTCCAAGAAGTGCATCACCTCCAACCGCAAGTCCCTGCCCGGGGTGATGACGGTGCGCGGCTGCGCCTATGCCGGTTCCAAGGGTGTGGTGTGGGGGCCGATCAAGGACATGATCCATGTCTCCCACGGACCCGTCGGCTGCGGTCAGTATTCCCGCGCCGGACGCCGTAACTACTATGTCGGCATGACCGGGGTCAACACCTTCGGCACCATGAATTTCACGTCCGACTTCCAGGAGAAGGACATCGTCTTCGGCGGCGACAAGAAGCTCGCCAAGCTGATCGATGAAATCGAGCAGTTGTTCCCGCTCAACAAGGGCATCAGCGTCCAGTCCGAGTGCCCGATCGGGCTCATCGGCGACGATATCGAGGCGGTCTCCAAGAAGAAGGCCAAGGAACTCGACAAGCCGATCGTCCCGGTGCGTTGCGAGGGCTTCCGCGGGGTCTCCCAGTCGCTCGGTCACCACATCGCCAACGATGCCATCCGCGACTGGGTCATCGGCAACCGCGACGGCGATGATTCCTTCCCGACCACGCCCTATGACGTGGCGGTGATCGGCGACTACAACATCGGCGGCGACGCCTGGGCCTCGCGCATCCTGCTCGAAGAGATGGGCCTGCGGGTGGTCGCGCAGTGGTCCGGCGACGGCACCATCGCCGAGATGGAGCTGACCCCCAAGGTAAAGCTCAACCTCATCCACTGCTATCGGTCGATGAACTATATCAGCCGGCACATGGAAGAGAAGTACGGGATCCCCTGGATGGAATACAACTTCTTCGGGCCGACCAAGATCGCCGAGTCCCTGCGCAAGATCGCCGCCTTCTTCGACGAGACTATCAAGGCCAATGCCGAGGCGGTCATCGCCAAGTACGAGGCGCAATACGCGGCCGTCATCGCCAAGTACCGTCCGCGGCTGGAAGGCAAACGGGTCATGCTCTACGTCGGCGGCCTGCGCCCGCGCCACGTCATCGGCGCCTACGAGGACCTTGGGATGGAGGTGGTCGGCACCGGCTACGAGTTCGCCCACAACGACGACTATGACCGCACCATCAAGGACATGGCCGACTCCACGCTGCTCTACGACGACGTGACCGGCTACGAGTTCGAGGAATTCGTCAAGCGCATCAAGCCCGACCTGATCGGCTCCGGCATCAAGGAGAAGTACATCTTCCAGAAGATGGGCATCCCCTTCCGCCAGATGCACTCCTGGGACTACTCCGGCCCCTATCACGGCTATGACGGCTTCTCGATCTTCGCCCGCGATATGGACATGACCATCAACAACCCCTGCTGGGGCAAGATGACCGCGCCCTGGCTGGTCGAGGAGGAGGCCCAGGCACAGCCGCAGCAGGCCCGCGCCTGATCCTGCCCGCGGGTGCGCCCGGCGCACCCGGTTCCAGTCCGCACGGGTGCGCCTGGCGCACCCGGCCCGATCCCATCATGCCGTCGTCCGCGGATTAGCGGCGCGGCAGGAGAATTGAGATGAGCCAGACAGTCGACGACATCAAGCCGAGCTACCCGCTGTTCCGGGCACCGGAATACAAGGCCAACCTCGCCAACAAGCGCGACACGGTCGAAGAGGGCCACACGCCCGAGCGCCTCGCGCAGGTCTTCCAGTGGACCACCACCGAGGAATACAAAGAGCTCAACTTCAAGCGTGAGGCCCTGACCATCAATCCGGCCAAGGCCTGTCAGCCCCTGGGCGCGGTGCTCTGTGCGCTGGGCTTTGAAAAGACCCTGCCCTATGTGCATGGCTCCCAGGGGTGCGTGGCCTATTTCCGCTCCTATTTCAACCGCCACTTCAAGGAGCCGATCGCCTGCGTCTCCGACTCCATGACCGAGGATGCGGCGGTCTTCGGCGGCCAGAAGAACATGTTCGACGGTCTGGAGAACGCGCTCGCGCTCTACAAGCCGGAGATGATCGCCGTCTCCACCACCTGCATGGCCGAGGTCATCGGCGATGACCTGAGCAGCTTCATCACCAACGCCAAGAAGGAAGGCCATATCCCGGACGCACTGCCGGTCCCCTTCGCCCATACCCCGAGCTTCGTCGGTTCCCATACCACCGGCTGGGACAACATGTTCGAGGGCATCATCCGCTTCTTCAGCCTCAACGTCATGGACAGCAAGAAGGTCGGCAGCAACGGCAAGCTCAACATCGTGCCCGGCTTCGAGACCTATCTGGGCAACTACCGGGTCATCCACCGGATGCTCGACGAGATGGGCGTGGCCCACAGCATGTTGTGCGACCCCACCGAGGTGCTGGATACCCCGGCCGACGGTGAGTACCGCATGTACGCCGGCGGCACCACCCAGGCCGAGATCAAGGACGCCCCCAACGCCATCGACACCCTGATGCTCCAGCCCTGGCAATTGCCCAAGACCAAGAAGCACGTCGAACTGGTCTGGAACCAGCCGGCCACCCACATCAATATCCCGATGGGGCTGGAATGGACGGACGACTTCCTGATGAAGGTCTCCGAGCTGACCGGCAAGCCCATCCCCGCCTCGCTGGCCAAGGAGCGCGGCCGCCTGGTGGACATGATGACCGACAGCCACGCCTGGCTGCACGGCAAGAAGTTCGCGCTCTACGGGGATGCGGACTATGTGCTGGGGATGGTGAAGTTCCTGCTGGAACTGGGCGCCGAGCCCACCGACATCCTGTGCAATCAGGCGAATAAGCGCTGGAAGAAGGAGTTGGAGGGGATTCTGGCCGCCTCGCCCTATGGCAAGCTCGCGACGGTCCATACCGGCGCGGACCTGTGGCACTTCCGCTCCCTGATGTTCACCAACAAGCCGGACTTCATGATCGGCAACTCCTACGGCAAGTTCATTCAGCGCGACACCCTGCACAAGGGTAAGGAGTTTGAGGTCCCGCTGATCCGTATCGGATTCCCGATCTTCGACCGTCATCATCTGCACCGGATGACGACCCTGGGCTATGAGGGGGCCATGTATATCCTCACTACCCTGGTCAATGCGGTCCTGGAGCGGCTCGACGAGGAGACCCGCGGTATGGGCACCACGGACTATAATTATGACCTGGTGCGGTAGCTCGGGTCAGCGAAGCGTAACCCGACAGCAGCCGGCAGGAAGCCGCGGGTCAAGGCGCGCAGCAGCAGTTCGCGGCAAGGAGTGATCGCCGCGGCGCGCCTGACCCGACCGACGACCACGACGGCGGTCGACACAGACTCAAGGTAAACCAATGCCCAGCGTAATGATCCGTAAGAGCGACAGCGGCGCGCTCCTCTTCTATGTCGCCAAGAAGGACATGGAGGAGACTATCGCCACCGTGGAGACCGACACCCCGCAGACCTGGGGCGGCGAGGTGGAGCTGACCGACGGGTCGCGGTGGTACGTCGACCCCATCAGCCCGCCGCCGGTCTTCCCGACCACCCTGCGCTTCAAGCGCGCCGACTAGACCGGTCGATAGACCTGTAAGCCGCCGCCGCGTGCGGCCCCGTTTCAACGAATACCGGAGACTCCTATGGCCATGCAAATCCTGAAATCCGCCTGCACCGCCTGCGGTGACTGCGTGACAGTCTGCCCCACCAAGTCGATCAGCCCCTTCAAGGGCCTCTACAAGATCGACCCCGACACCTGCACCGAGTGCGAGGGTGAATTCGACATGCCCCAGTGTGTCAATGCCTGCATGGAGGACAACTGCATCGTCCCGGTCTGATCGGCGGCGGGCTCGCAGCCGGCTCCCACAGTGGTTTGTAACGAGCCAAGAACAAGTTAAACACATATCGTCGTTGTCGTTGTCGTTGTCGTTGTCGTTGTCGTTGTCGTTGTCGTTGTCGTAATCGGAGAAGCGATGCACTTTGGGGTGCAAGAGAATCCGGGGCGGTACGATAACCTCAATCA
>NZ_CAIKKU010000758.1 GCF_903828115.1 uncultured Thiodictyon sp.
GGGTGCGGCGCTCCCAGGCCGGGCCGGACGGGCAGCGGGGTTCAGTCGCCCTCGAACTCACAGAGCGCAAACACCTTCTGGCCGTGCTTTTCCAGCCGTGCGCGCCCGCCGAGATCGGGCAGATCGATGACGAAACAGCACTCGACGAGCGTACCGCCCATGCTCTCGATCAGCTTGCAGGCGGCCTCGGCCGTGCCGCCGGTGGCGATCAGGTCATCGACCAGCAGCACCCGCTCGCCCTGGGACACCGCATCGACATGCATCTCGATGCGGTCGGTGCCGTATTCGAGGTCGTAGTCGTGGCCGACGGTCTCGGCCGGCAGCTTGCCCTTCTTGCGAATCGGCACGAAGCCGACCCCGAGTTGATAGGCCAGGGCCGCGCCGATGATGAACCCGCGCGCCTCGATGGCGGCCACGCGGTCGATCTTCGCGCCGGTATAGCGGTTGACCAATTCATTGATGGTGACGCGAAAGCCGACGGGGTCCTTGAGCAAGGTCGTGATGTCGCGAAACATGACGCCCGGCTTGGGATAATGGGGAACGGTGCGAATACGCGACTTGATGGGCATAGAGGTCTTCCGGCAACGGTTGGGAACGGTTCGCTGATAGGTTAAACAAGTCCATTAGGGAATACTTGTCGCGTCGTGGCCGCGTCGTGGCCGCGTCGTTGTCGTTGTCGTTGTCGTTGTCGTAATCGAAGTTATCGTAGCGCCCCGGGTTCTCTCGCACGCCGAATTGCATCGCTTCTCCGATTACGATTACGATTACGACAACGACAACGACAACGATGCTGGCTAACTTGTTCTTGACTGGTTACTTGGCGAGGTGCAGCACACGCCCGGCCACCGCCTCCAGGCGCCGGACCAGCTCGGGGTCGCGCGCGTCCGGCGGCGTGATCAGTGCGTGCTCCAGCGCGCTGCGGCAACCGCAGGCGGGCGCAGCGGCATCGTTGTGCAGCAGCGGCGCGACCTGCTTCACCAGGCCGCGGGCATTGTCGGCATTGGCCAGCAGGACCCGGACGATGGCATCGACCGTGACGTCGTCATGGTTGGGGTGCCAGCAATCGAAATCGGTGACCATGGCCACCGTCGCGTAGCACAGCTCCGCCTCGCGTGCCAGCTTGGCCTCGGGCATGTTGGTCATGCCGATGACGTCGCAGTTCCAACTGCGGTAGAGCTCGGACTCGGCCAGGCTGGAGAACTGCGGACCCTCCATGACCAGATAGGTACCGCCGCGCGCCACCTCGATCCCCGCCGCGCGCGCCGCGGTCTCGAGATGGTCGCCGAGCCGACGGCACACCGGGTGCGCCATCGACACGTGCGCCACCAGCCCGGTACCGAAAAAGCTCTTGACGCGGTCAAAGGTGCGGTCGATGAACTGATCCACGATGACGAACATGCCGGGACGCAGATGTTCGCGCAGCGAGCCCACGGCGCTGACCGAGATCACCTCGGTGGCCCCGGCGCGCTTGAGTGCGTCGATGTTGGCGCGGAAGTTGATCTCGGAGGGCGGGATCCGGTGGCCGCGGCCATGGCGCGGCAGGAACACCATCTGCTGTCCGTTCAGTTCGCCGCACAGCAACTCGTCGGAGGGTGCACCGAAGGGCGAGTCGATGCGCCGCCAGCGCTTGTTGCTCAAGCCCTCGATGTCATAGACGCCGCTGCCGCCGATGATCCCGAGCACCGGGGCGCTACTGTTGCCTGCCATTGACTCCTCCGAAACGTGATTGCCAACCGGCCCGAGAGGGTACACCATTTCGCCGATCCCGGTCATCAGCCGGGGGGAGTCGCGGCACCGCGGGCCGCCGCCGGGGGTCTTGGACTCCCCTCCTTAAAGGACACTGCCGCTAAGTTAAGCGCCGCGGCCCAAGTGCCTGGAGTCCAAGGCTTCAGCCTTGGCGCGCGCCA
>NZ_CAIKKU010000759.1 GCF_903828115.1 uncultured Thiodictyon sp.
GCCGCCATCGCCGAGACGGTCCTGTGGATCGGCTACCTGCAATGGCACTTCCGGACCCACGGTGCCGTGAACCCGCCCGAGCCCGTGATCCGCGACTTCCGCAACATCCAGTGCCGCGATGCCGTGCTCGACTATGACTGCATGGAGTGGGTCACCGATGAGGCCGGGCGCCCGGTCACGCGCTGGGATGGGCGCACCTTCAAGCCCCATCCGGTCACCGGCGAGGCGGTCCCGGACGAGAGCGCCCAGGTGCCGCAGGAGCGCTATGTCAACCCGCGGCGGGCGGCGTGGCCGGCGGCGGATTTTGTGGTGGGCAATCCGCCGTTCATCGGCAATAAGCGCATGCGCCAGGCCCTCGGGGACGGCTATGTCGAGGCGCTGCGTGGTGCCTGGCCGGACGTACCCGGTTCTGCCGATTACGTGATGTATTGGTGGCACCAGGCAGGGGAGTTGGCGGGTACCAGGCATCTCAGACGCTTCGGGCTGATAACTACCAACAGCCTCAGGCAAACATTTAACCGCCAAGTCATTGAGCGCCATTTAAAAGCGGAAAATCCGATCTCTTTGCTATTCGTGATCCCGGATCATCCGTGGGTAGACGCTGCGGAGGGTGCTGCGGTTCGCATTGGCATGACGGTTGGCGAGGCCGGGGTGAGGGAGGGCCAACTGTTCACAGTTACCCATGAGCAAGAGGGTGCCGGGGAAGGCGTGCAGGTGGCTCTCGCTTTACAAGAGGGCGTGGTACATGCCGATCTAACCACCGGAGCCAAGGCAGGCGGCACGACTCGCTTATTATCTAATCACGGTTTGTGCTTTCAGGGAATGAATCTGGTCGGAAAGGGTTTTCGCGTAACTCTTGAGGAAGTGCGGGCACTTGGATATGACCCTGTGGCACTGCCAGACGTCATTAAGCCGCATCGGAACGCCCGCGATATGATGCAGAATGGGGAAGACATTTTCGTTATCGATTTCTTCGGTTGCCTTGCCGAAGAAGCAAGAGCCACCCATCCTGCCCTTTATCAGCGGCTCTTGGATCGCGTGAAGCCCGAACGCGACCAAAATAGGGATGCGCAACGTCGGCGTGACTGGTGGCTGTTCGGCAGATCCAACGCTGCACTTCGCGCGTGCTGGAAAGGGCTCTCTCGAATTATTTTGACACCGGAAACATCGAAACACCGTGTTTTCGCTTTCCAGCAATTGCCGTTCTGTCCAGACCACAAGCTCTATGCCATCTGTTCGGATGACGCATATATTCTCGGGATCTTATCCGCGAGAACGCACGCGATATGGGCACTGCGAGCGGGTGGGCGACTCGGGTTCGGCAATGACCCCACCTGGACCAATACGACCTGCTTTTTGCTCTTCCCCTTCCCCGCCCCCACCGAGCCCCAGAAGGCGCATGTTCGCCAACTGGCGGAAGCCCTGGACGCCCACCGCAAGGCGCGCCAGGCGCTGCACTCGGGCCTGACCATGACCGGCATGTACAACGTTCTGGAGCAACTGCGCCGCGGTGAGCCCTTGGGGCCGAAAGAGCGGCAGGTCCACGAACAGGGCCTGGTCTCGGTGCTGCGCCAGCTCCACGACGAACTCGACGCGGCCGTCCTCGCCGCCTACGGCTGGGCAGACCTGACCGGCGCCCTGCTCGCCGGGTCCGCCGCGCGGACCCTGCCCCGGTCGCTGCCCGATCCCGCCCCCGCGGTTGCTGTCGCCCCCGTAGGGTCCGCTGCGCGGACCTTACCCACGTCGATGCCCGACCCCGAAACCACGGCTAACCCCGGCCCCGTAGGGTCCGCTGCGCGGACCTTCCCACCCTCAACGCTCGACGCCGACACCGCGGTTGGCGCGGGGGCGGTCCGCACAGCGGACCCTACCGCTGACCGGGTCGAGGCGCTGATCCTGGAACGCCTGGTGGCCCTAAACGCCGAGCGCTCCGCCGAGGAGCGCCGCGGCCTGATCCGCTGGCTGCGCCCGGCCTTGCAGCATCCAGGCGGCCAGGCCGACGACGGCGCCGTCCAGACCGAGGCGCCACTCGGGCTCGCCGCGCCCACCGCGAGCGGCCCGAAACCCGACTGGCCCAAGACCCTGCCCGAGCAGTTCCAGGCCCTGCGCGCCGCGCTCGCCGCCCGCCCCGGCCCCGGCAGCGCCGCGGACCTGGCCCAAGGATTCACCCGCGCGCCGCGCGCCCGCGTCGCCGAACTCCTGGAGACCCTCGCCAGCCTCGGCCACGCCCGCCGCCTGGAGGATGGCCGCTACCTTCCCGGCTGATCCTTGCTACCCTCGCATGGTCCAACGGGGACACCGATCGCTCAACACCGTCCGGTTGACCCTAAACCCGGATCATGCGTCGGGCCCCAGCCCAATCGTGATGCCGATCGCTGTCATTCCTTGCCAATCCGGGAGTCGCCTTGGAGATGAATAACGACACCATGAGTATTCAGGAACAACGAATCGATGACTCGGCCCAGCAGGCGCTGGCCGTGACCATCTACAACGACGACCTGGCCCTGGTGAAGGACCTGCGCCGCCTGACCCTGATCCTGGGCGAAAACCGCCTCGCCTGGCGCAATGTCTCAGGCCGTATCCGCCCCGAGACCGCCCTCTTATCCGAAACCTCCGGGACGCTCCAGGTCAGTCTGCTGGAACAGAATTTCGACTTCGACCTGCTCACCGCCGAGAGCCTGCTCGGCAAGTATCTCGGCCGCCGGGTCCAAGTGATCCGCACCAACGACGCCGGCCAGCGCACCATGGAGGACGCCACGGTCCTCGCCGTCGATCCCACGGCCGTCGCCGTCAACGAGGGCGTGATCCTGCGCTATGCCGATCGCATTGAGACCGGCCTGGTCGGACACCTCGCCTTCCCCGACCTGCCGGCGGACCTGCGCGATCAGCCCACCCTTGTTCTGCATCTGGAGGCGGCTCACGCCGGGGCCGGGACCTTTGAACTGTCCTATCTCACCGGCGGTCTGAGTTGGCGTGCGGACTATGTGGCCGACCTGTCAGCCGACGGCCTGACCCTGGACCTGAGCGGCTGGGTCACGCTGACCAATGGCAGCGGGGTGGCCTACCGGCAGGCGCGGGTGCAACTGGTGGCGGGTGAGATCAACCAGGTCGAAATGGATACTCGCGATTTTTTGTGTGAAGAACCCGAGCGGCCGTGCCCGATGGAAGGACCGCCGCGGCAACGCCCAGTTCATCGGCGAGGACCGGATCGAGCATACCCCCAAGCACGAAACCGTCAACCTGAAGCTCGGGGAGAGCTTCGATGTCAGGGTCCGCCGCAAACAGACTGAGTTCAACAAGCTGTCCGGCACCGGCCCCTACAACTATGCCTATGAGGCATGCCTATGAGGCCGCCTTTGCCCTGGAGTTGAAGAACGCCA
>NZ_CAIKKU010000760.1 GCF_903828115.1 uncultured Thiodictyon sp.
CGCCCCGTCCCGAACGTTTGGAGACGAGCACCGACCCGCTGGACCCGCGGTTTAACGCGGCATCCGAAACATTGCGGACGGGGCGAATGCCCCGTCCGGCCCAGGGTATGGCCCGTCCGGCCCAGGGGGGCGATGACCGCGTCGAGGCGGTGATCCTGGAACGCCTGGCGGCCCTGAACGCCGAGCGCGCGGCCGAGGAGCGCCACGGCCTCATCCGCTGGCTGCGCCCGGTCTTGCAGCATCCCGGCGGGCACGCCGACGGCGACGGCGCCGTCCAAGCGCAGACGCCACTCGGGCTCGCCGCCCCCACCGCGAGCGGCCCCAAACCCGACTGGCCCAAGACCCTGCCCGAGCAATTCCAGGCCCTGCGCGCCGCGCTCGCCGCCCGCCCGGGCCCGGGGAGCGCCGCAGAGCTCGCCCGGTGCTTCACCCGGGCGCCGCGTGCCCGCGTCGCCGAACTCCTTGATACACTAACGAGCCTAGGCCACGCCCGCCGCCTGGAGGATGGCCGCTACCTTCCCGGCTGATCCTTGCTACCCTCGCATCGTCCAACGGGGACACCGATCGCTCAACACCGTCCGGTTGACCCTAAACCCGGATCATGCGTCGGGCCCCAGCCCAATCGTGATGCCGATCGGTGTCATTCCTTGCCAATCCGGGAGTCGCCTTGGAGATGAATAACGTCACCATGAGTGTTCAGGAACAACGGATCGATGACTCGGCCCAGCAGGCGCTGGCCGTGACCATCTACAATGACGACCTGGCCCTGGTGAAGGACCTGCGTCGCCTGACCCTGACCCTGGGCGAAAACCGCCTCGCCTGGCGCAATGTCTCAGGCCGTATCCGTCCCGAGACCGCCCTCTTATCCGAAACCTCGGGGACGCTCCAGGTCAGTCTGCTGGAACAGAATTTCGACTTCGACCTGCTCACCCCCGAGAGCCTGCTGCGGAAATATCTCGGCCGCCGGGTCCAAGTGATCCGCACCAACGACGCCGGGCAGCGCACTATGGAGGAGGCCACAGTCCTCGCTACCAACGAGGGCGTGATCCTGCGTTATGCCGATCGCATCGAGACTGGCCCGGTCGGACACCTCGCCTTTCCCGACCTGCCGGCGGACCTGCGCGATCAGCCCACCCTGGTCCTGCATCTGGAGGCGGCCCAAGCCGGGGCCGGGACCTTTGAACTGTCCTATCTCACCGGCGGTCTGAGTTGGCGCGCGGACTATGTGGCCGACCTGTCAGCCGACGGTCTGACCCTGGACCTGAGCGGCTGGGTCACGCTGACCAATGGCAGCGGGGTGGCCTACCGGCAGGCGCGGGTGCAACTGGTGGCGGGTGAGATCAACCAGGTCGAAATGGATACTCACGATTGTTTTTGCGACGAACCCCCGCCGCCGTGCCCGATGGCAGGACCCCCAGAAGAGGAAAGCCTGGACGAGTACCACCTCTATACCCTCCAGCGCCCCACCGATATCCTCAACAACCAGACCAAACAGGTGGCGCTCCTCTCGGCCCCGCGGGTGCCGTTGACGCGGGAACTGCTAGTTCGGGGCGACCCCTACTACTACCGGTCCAAGTCATCGGACGGCTGGGACAAATTTCCAGTCGAATCCACCCTGAGCTTCACGAATGCGGACGGGAGCCTGGGCATCCCACTGCCGAAGGGTGTGGTGCGCGTTTATTCCAAGGACCGCCGCGGCAACGCCCAGTTCATCGGCGAGGACCGGATCGAGCATACCCCCAAGCACGAGACCGTCACCCTGAAGCTCGGGGAGAGCTTCGATGTCAGGGTCCGCCGCAAACAGACTGAGTTCAACAAGCTGTCCGGCACCGGCCCCTACAACTATGCCTATGAGGCATGCCTATGAGGCCGCCTTTGCCCTGGAGTTGAAGAACGCCA
>NZ_CAIKKU010000761.1 GCF_903828115.1 uncultured Thiodictyon sp.
CCTACGGGAAGGCTCCGCGCCCGTAGGGTCCGCTGTGCGGACCAGCGACCTCGCGTCCGGCGGGATGACCGGGATGATGATCATCCAGGCTAGGATTTGTGTTGGCCGCTGTGCGCCCGGAGGGCTTGGCGGCGAGTGGCGGCGACGAACTGCGCCGCCGAGCGGCGCCGGGGCAGCGCCAGCGGCGCGGGAACTCCGGTCACACGCCGACTGCCACAGGGGTGACACCGCAGAGCGATGTCGCCAGCAGTCACTTAGCGCCGGCCTGGCGCAGTATCCGCTCGCAAACCCGGTCATGGTCATTCTCCACAGTTAGCACCATTGCGACCAAGGATGGAAACGCTCAGCCGGCAGGAAGCCGCGAGCTTTCGCTCCGCCGCCGGTCAGGACGGCACCCGGGGCCTCAGGGGTCCCGCTCCCCCGCCCCCAGCCCCAGATCGAGCCCCATCCGATACAGGTCGTTCTTGCGCCCCCCGGTCAAACGAGCGGTGAGCCCGGCCGCCTGGCGCAGCGGCAGGTCGGCGGCGAGGATGCGCAGGACGCGCTCCTGCTCCGCCTGGTCGGCGCCGCCGGGGTCCTGCCAGCCCTCGACCAGGATGACCAACTCGCCCAGGCGCTGTTCGGCGTCCGTCTCCAGGCGGTCGGCCAGTTCGCGGGCGGTGCCGAAGAGGAAGGTCTCGAAGCGTTTGGTCAGTTCGCGGGCGACCACGGCGCGGCGGGTCTCCCCGAGCACGGCCGCCAGGTCGGTGAGGGTCGCGGCGGCGCGGCGGCCGCTCTCGTAGAACACCAGGGTCCCGGGCTCGCGCGCGAAGGTCTGCGTCCAGGCGCGGCGCGCGGCACTGGTGCGGGGCGGGAAGCCCAGGAACAGAAAGCGGTCGCTGGGCAGGCCCGCCGCGGACAGGGCGCAGATGGCGGCGTTGGCCCCGGGGATCGGGACCACGGACAGCCCCTTGGCGCGGGCGGCGGCGACCAGGTCGTAGCCCGGGTCGCTGATCAGGGGGGTGCCGGCGTCGCAGACCAGCGCGACGCTGCGCCCGGACTCCAGGGTTTCGATCAGGCCGGCGGCGGCCCTGGCCTCGTTGTGGTCGTGGTAGGCGGTGAGCCGGGTGTTGATCGCGCAGTGCTCGAGCAGGTGCCGGGTCTGGCGGGTGTCCTCGGCGGCGATCAGGTCCACGTCCGTCAGCGTCTTACGGGCGCGTTCGCTCAGGTCGCCAAGATTGCCGATGGGTGTTGCCACCACGTATAGTACGCCGCGTCTCTCTTCCAACTGACCGTCCCCCGACGTCTGCAACGGAACCTCTATCATGCACCAAGACCGCGCCCCCGCCCTTCCCAATTCCGTGCTTGCGCGGTGCCGCGTGTCGGCGCTCATCGGCGTCCTGGGCGCGACCCTGCTCGTGGGCGGCTGCGCCGGCTTCCTCGCGGGCCAGCCGAGCCCGCGCGGCGGCTATGCGAGCGGCGACAAGGTGGCGGTGATCCTGCCCACCGGGGGTCCGGTCGCGGATGCGGCCAACGCGGTCCGCGAGGGCCTGCGGGCGGCCAATGCGGCGGACGACACCGCCGCCAAGCCGACCCTGACCTTCATCGCGAGCGACCAGCCGAACCAGATCGCGGATGCCCATAAGAAGGCCGTCACCGGGGGGGCGACCCAGGTGATCGGGCCGCTGCTCAAACCCGCCGTAGACATCCTGGCGAGCGGTCCGGCCCTGAAGGTGCCCACCCTCGCCCTGAATCAGGCGACCAAGCCCGGCAAGGCCGCGGGCAACCTCTACCAGTTTGCCCTGGCCCCGGAGACCGAGGCGGTGGAGGTGGCCACGAAGGCGAAGGCCCAGGGTCTCACCCGCGCCCTCATGCTGATCCCCCAGGGTGATGCCGGCCAGCGGCGCGCCGACGCCTTCCGCCGACAATGGCAGAGGCTCGGCGGCACCCTGGTCGGGGAGACCGGTTTCGACCCGGCCGCGGCGGACCCGGCCGCGGCGGTCCGCGCGCTCCTCGGCAAGGGCAAGGCCGACTTCCTGTTCCTGGCGGCCGATGGGGAGCAGGCGCGCCAGGTCTACCCCGCCGTGCGCACGGCGGCGGTCGCGCTCCCGGTGGTCGCCACCTCCGCGGTCTACTCGGGGGCGGCGGACGCGGCGCGTGACAAGTCCCTGGCGGGGCTCTATTTCGTCGATGCCCCCTGGGTGTTGGGGGTAGGGGCGGCGGATGATCCGCTGGCCCGCGCCAAGCTCAAGAAGAGTGCCGCGCTGGCCAACCCGCTTGGTTTGCGGCTCTTCGCCATGGGGATCGATGCCTACCGGCTGACCCCGCGGCTGGCGGCCCTGATGAAGGACGCGGGCGCCACCTTCCCGGGTGTGACCGGTACCCTGTCGATCGACGCGCAAGGCCGGGTCCAGCGCCAACTGATGCTGGCCCAGTTCACCGCGGGCGGTCCCAAACCGGTGACCGCCATCGCGGCGGCCGCGGCGCCGCCCCCGGCCAAGGCCGGCGCTGAGGCCGCGCCGGCAAAGCCTGCCGAAACGGCCCCGGCCCCAGCCGCTGCCGTCAAGCCGCTGGCCAAGCCCGAGCCCAGCCGCCCGCGGCCGGAACCGGTGTCCCGGGGCGGGTGAAGGACCCGGGGCGCCCAGGCGCGCCGTCCCCGACCGCGGTCGGCGCCGACAAGGAACGGCTCGCCGCCGACTGGCTCAGGGGCCAGGGATTGCGCCTGATCAAGCGCAATCATCGCTGTCGCTTCGGCGAGATCGACCTCATCATGCAGGAGGGTGAGAACCTGGTCTTCGTGGAAGTCCGCTACCGCGCCGGCACCCGCTTCGGCGGCGCCGAACTGAGCGTGGACTATCACAAACAACGGCGTCTCTGCGCCGCCGCCGGGCATTACCTCCAGGCGCACCCGAGCGGCCTGGCCTGCCGTTTCGATGTGGTGGCGATCGGCGCCCAAGACCGCATCCAGTGGTTCAAGAATGCCTTCGATGCGGCCTTTTGAGCGGGCGCCCTGTCCCTTGCGCCGACCCGCCGCGTGCGGTCCGCACAGCGGACCCTACGGACGCTACACCGCGGCGAGCCTGGGCGCCGTTGGCTGGTCATCGTGTCCATTTATTATCAGCCCCTTGCACCGGTTGTCAGCAACCGGTGCCCAAACTCCCCAGAGGCGGAACCGCTTTGAGTGATCGAAAGACAGTGCGGCCACCGCGATGGCCGCGAACCATGGCGGCGCTCCTGTTGGCCGGGGTCGTCCCCGTGCTCGGCGGCTGCGTCCCGCTCCTGGTCGGCGGGGTCGCGGTGGGCGCCGCGGCGGCCCATGACCGGCGCGACTACACCGCCTTCATCGACGACCAGCAGATCGACTTCGTCGCCACCGCCGCGTTGGCTGACGAGCCTGGGCTCAAGGGGCGCGGGCGGGTGTCGGTCACCAGCTACAACTATCTGGTGCTCCTCACCGGTCAGGTGCGCAGCGAGGCGGAGGTGGCCCTGGCGGGCGGGGTGGTGAGCCGGCTGCCCAAGGTGAGGAAGGTCGTCAACGAGGTGACCATCGGACCGGATATCGATTTTGCGCGCAAGAGCGAGGATGTCCTCTTGACCTCGCGGGCGAAACTCGTACTCTTCAAGGTCGAGGTCCCCGATTTCGACCCCACCCGGGTCACGGTGGTCACCGAGAACGGCGTGGTCTATCTGCTGGGTCTGGTCTCGGTCGCGGAGGGGGACGCGGCCGTGGAGCAGGTCCGTTATGTACCGGGGGTCGTGCAGGTGGTGAAGCTCTTTGAATACCAGGAACCCAAGACCTGACGTGAGCCCCGCGCTGCGCGCCGACCTGGCCGCCATTGCCGGGCCGGGCCGGCTGCTCACCGATCCGGCGGACTGCTGGCCCTATGGCTACGACAACAGCCGCCGTCAGGCCCTGCCCCAGGCGGTGGTCTTCGCCGCGGATACCGGACAGGTCGCCGCCCTGGTGCGCCTGTGCGCGGCGCAAGGTCTGCCGCTGATCGCCCGCGGCCGGGGCACCGGCACCACCGGGGCGACGGTGCCGGACCGGGGCGGGGTGGTGCTCTCCTTCGAGCGCATGAATCGCATCCTGCGCATCGCCCCCGGCGACCGGCTGGCGATCTGTGAGCCCGGGGTGGTCAATGCCGATCTGCAGCGGGCGGCCGGCGCCGCGGGCCTGTTCTGGCCGCCGGACCCGACCAGTGCCGCGGTCTGCACCATCGGCGGCAACCTGGCCTACAACTCGGCCGGGCCCCGGGCGGTCAAATACGGTACCCCGCGCGAGAATACCCTGGGCCTGACGGCCGTCACCGGGCGCGGGGAGCCGATCCGCACCGGCGTCCTGACCACCAAGGGGGTGGTGGGCTATGACCTGACCCGGCTCATCATCGGTTCCGAGGGGACGCTCGCCCTGATCACCCAGGCGACCCTGCGGCTGACCCCGCTCCCGGAGGCGACCCGGACGCTGCGCGCCGCCTACCGGGACATCCAGAGCGCGGCGGCGGCGGTCGCCGCCCTCATGGCCCAGCCGGTCACGCCCTGCGCCCTGGAGTTCATGGACGCCGCCGCCATTGCCATGGTGCGGGGCTACGCGGCGGTCGACGTACCGGCGGCGACCGGCGCCCTGCTGATGATCGAGGTGGACGGTGCCCGCGCCGGGATCGAGGACGCGGCGGCGGCCCTGGCCGCCGCCGCCCGCAACGAGGGCCTGCTGGAGGTCCGCCACGCGCGGGATGCGGCCGAGGTCGAGGCGTTGTGGCGCACGCGCCGCGCCCTGTCACCGGCGCTGCGCCAGGTGGCCCCAAAAAAGATCAACGAGGACCTGGTGGTACCGGTCTCGCGCCTGGCGGAGTTCATCGATGGGTTGGCGCGCCTGGCGCGGGAGACCGGCATCCGCATCGTCAACTTCGGCCATGCCGGCAACGGCAACATCCATGTCAACCTGCTGATGAATCCCGACGACCCGGCGGAGATGGCACGCGCCCACGCCTGTCTGGATGCGGTCTTCTCCCTGACCCTGGGGCTCGGCGGGACCCTCTCGGGGGAGCACGGGGTGGGGCTGGAGAAGCGCGACTTCGTGGACCGGGAGCTCGACGCCCCCACCCTGGCGGTGATGGCCGCCATCAAACGGGCGCTGGACCCGACGGGGATACTCAATCCGGGTAAGGCATTGCCGGGCTAGGATTCGCTTCCACCTGCAACTTCCGGGGTGACCCCAACGGGGTCATACATACCAGCCCAGGGCAGCGCCCTGGGAAGACAGTTCAATTTTCACTCAGCCCTGAAAGGGCGTGACAAAATGATCCACGGAGAAAGCGCCGACGATGTCACGCCCTTTCAGGGCTGACCGGTTGCTGTGCGTAATCCCAGGGCGTCGCCCTGGGCTGGTATGTCACGCCCCTTCGGGGCTTGAATTGGCCGCAAGCTAGTGGGCGGCGGCCCGAGCGGCCTCCTCACGGGTGTAGAAGCGTCCGTCGCGGATGAAGCCGCTGACCAGCCCCGGCCTGGTGCTGGTGACGTGCCCGGCGTCATCGCGGGCGGCGATCCAGTCTTCCGGCAGCCCGTCCAGGACATGGACCGGTGCCGGGGAGCCGTCGGCGTACCGGGAGGCGGCCAACTCACCGGTCGCGCTGAGTCGGAAACCGGGCGCGAAACCCTGGCGGTCATTATTCCGGCTGATGCCCCGAGTGTGCTCGAAGAGGACGTTTTCGTCGCGCAGTGACAATTCGGTCAGGGCGCCCTGCCGACGGCGTGAGCGCTCCTGTTGCTGGGGTTGGACCACGGCGATAATGAGTTGTAGTGACTGGGTGTACATCTTGCTGCTCCCGGCCCCCGGGGTGGGGGACCCTTGCCTAAAAGCTTAGCACTCGGCGTGCCAGCATCCAGGGGCGCCGTTCGTCGCCATTACGGGACCGTTGCGCCATCCGCCCGCAAGCCACAGGCCCCGGGGGCGGTGGCGGCGCTGCCCGGCTGAGCGAAGGCGTTGCAATCGGTGGTGCGGGACTTGCAAACTGCGATGCACGGGACGCGCTACGGCAACCGCCGCGACCGCCGGGTCCGTCCGCTGGGCGGATTGCACCACCCTGGTTCACCGCAAGCCATGTATTCTACAGCGTCGCGGGTCCCATCCCGCCGGGAGGAATCGAACGTGGCGTCAGCGAAACAGATCGAGAGTCGTCCCGACCATCGCCTGAGTGTCGAGGAGGTGTTGGATGACCTGGTCGCCGACGGCATCATCGTGCCCGCGAGCGCCCAGACCGTGCTGTTCAGTGTCACCCCCAAGGACCGGGCGGACCACCACGCACTGGAACTGGTGGCCGACGCCAAGCTCCACCACGCCAACTCCAAGCGCATCATCACCCTGGAAGAGCTGACCCTCTGGCTCGCCCAGCGCACCGGGCTTGAGTACCTGCGCATCGATCCACTGAAGATCGACGCCCCCAACGTGGGTGACCTGGTCACCGCCTCCTATGCGACCTGGAACCGCATCCTGCCGGTGTCCATCTCCCCGGTGCGGGCGGTCTTCGCCACCTCCGAGCCCTATCTCACCGGCTGGATCGAGGAACTGGGCGGGATCATCAAGCGCGAGATCGTGCGGGTGGTCGCCAACCCCCGGGACATCGAGCGCTACCGCAAGGAGTTCTTCGGCGTCTCCAACTCGGTCAAGGGGGCGAACGTCACCGACGGGACCCGGCGCTTCGTCGGACTGGGCAACCTCGAGGCCCTGGTGGAGCTGGGCAAGTCGGGGCAGATCGACGCCAACGACAGCCACATCGTGCACATCGTCGACTGGCTGCTCCAGTACGCCTTCGACCAGCGGGCCAGCGACATTCACCTGGAGCCGCGGCGCGAGGTCGGCAACATCCGTTTCCGCATCGATGGAGTCATGCACCCGGTCTATCAGGTCCCGGCCCTGGTGATGACCGCCATCACCAGCCGGATCAAGATCCTGGGGCGCATGGACGTGGCCGAGAAGCGCCGCCCCCAGGACGGGCGCATCAAGACCCGCTCCGAGGACGGCCGGGAGCTGGAGATGCGTCTGTCCACCATGCCCACCGCCTTCGGCGAGAAACTGGTGATGCGCATCTTCAACCCGGACGTGCTGCTGCGCAACTTCGCGGATCTCGGCTTCGGCGAGGAAGACGCCAAGCGCTGGCAGGCGATGGTCGGGCGGCCCCACGGCATCATCCTGGTGACCGGCCCGACCGGCTCCGGCAAGACCACCACCCTGTATTCCACCCTGAAGACCCTGTCCACCCCGCAGGTCAATGTCTGCACCGTGGAGGAGCCCATCGAGATGGTGGAGCCCGCCTTCAACCAGATGCAGGTGCAGCACAACATCGGGCTGGATTTCGCCAGCGGCATCCGCACCCTGATGCGCCAGGACCCGGACATCATCATGGTCGGCGAGGTCCGCGACCGGGAGACCGCGGAGATGGCGGTCCAGGCGTCGCTCACCGGGCACCTGGTCCTGTCCACCCTGCACACCAACGACGCCCCGTCGGCCATCACCCGCCTCCTGGACATCGGCGTGCCGCACTACCTGATCAAGGCGACCGTCATCGGCGTGGTCGCGCAGCGGCTGGTGCGCACCCTCTGTCCGCACTGCAAACAGGAGGTCCCGGCCGACCTGGACCTGTGGGAATCGCTGATCAATCCCTGGAAGCTCAGCCCCCCGGGCACCCTGTGGCAGCCCAAGGGGTGTCTGGAGTGCCGCAACACCGGCTATTATGGGCGCATCGGCCTCTACGAGATCCTGACCCTGGACGCCGAGATCCGTGACCTCATCACCCCGGCCTTCGACGAGACGCCGTTGCGCCGGATGGCCTACCAGAAGGGCCTGCGGCCCCTGCGCATCAGCGGCGCCTTCAAGGCCGCCCGCGGGGTGACCAGCATGGAAGAGGTCTTCAAGGTCGCGCCGATCCGGGCGGATTGACTCGGGGTCCGACCAGACGGGCCGGAGAAACATGCCCCGTCCCGTCCGAAGGGACAGGCAATGCGGGTGCAATCAGAACTGATGTGGTGACCGAGATCCCGGGTACGCTGTCGTTGTCGTTGTCGTTGTCGTAATCGAATAATCCGACCACGATTA
>NZ_CAIKKU010000762.1 GCF_903828115.1 uncultured Thiodictyon sp.
ATGGGAGGCCTCCGAATCGGTGCTGTGCAACTCATGCTGATTGGACACCGGGCAGTGCCGAATCGTTGCCGTCGAGGCGCCGGCTGACGGGATCGGGGCGGCGCCGAGGCCGGGGCGGATTCGCCACCAGTGTCAACGTTTCGGACGGGGCGAATGCCCCGTCAGTCGGGGTCGCTGGTCCGCACAGCGGACCCTACGGCGTTGGGCGACGTTCCCGTCCGGCACTCGGGCATCTAAGCCGGGTCGCTGGTCCGCACAGCGGACCCTACGGGGATCAGCGTAACGCATCCAGCCGTTTCATTGCCGCTGCCGGGCTCGGTGGATGCGGCGCGCCCGACCACCGGGCCAGGTCCGCGGCGCCGCGCCGCGCGCCTTATCCACCCTACGCCTTCCCGAGGAATTCGAGCAACACCGGATTGACCAGTTCCGCCCGGGTCTCGAAGGTCCCGTGCCCGGTATCCGGCAGGATGAAGAGCTGCGCTCTGGGCAGGGCCTGGTAGATGGCCATGGTGTGCTCGAGCCGGACCAGGTCCTGGTCGCCGGCCATCACCAGCACCGGTTGGTGGATCGCGGCGAGCAGGGCGGGGCTCAATTCGTCCGCGGTGGGGGAATGCAGCCAGAGTTCGCGCAGCTTGGCCCCCAACTCTTCGCGCGCCGCGGGAGCGGCCGCGTCGCTGTCGGCCTGGAGTGCGTCCAGGTGGCCCTGCGGCAGTCCGGCGGGTGAGAGGTTGACGCCGCTCACGGCCAAGCGGTCGACCAGGTGCGGGCAGCGCGCCGCGAGCATCAGCGCCAGGATGCCGCCGTCGCTGAAGCCCACGACGGCGATGGGCGGGAGACGCAACTGCTCCAGCAGGGCGGCGGTGTCCTGCATCATCGCCGCGTAGGAGAGCGGCCCCGGCAGGTCCGGCGTGCGGCCCTGGCCGACCTGGTCGGGGGCGATGACCTCGTGACCGGCGGCGAGTAGGGCCTGGATCTGATTGGCGAAGGCGTGCTCGCCCGAGTCGCCGCCGCCGTGCAGGAGCAGCACCGGTGAGTCGGCCCGGGCGCGCAGGTAATAGAGCGGGTGACCATTGACCTGCGCCCACCGGCCGGGGTCCGCGCCGGTGCGCGGCGGTTGGTCCCGGAGTGTTTTTTGCGCAAACCCCAGCAGGCGGTCGATGAAGGGGTTAGGGTGGAGCGCGCGGGCCTCCTCCAAGGTCCGGCTCGCCGCGGGCACCGCATCGTCGGCGAGTTGGTTCAGGGCGCGCCTGATCAGCGCGTCGCCGGCCTGCTCCAGCGCAAGCAGGGGCGCCAGCTCCATGCCGCAGCGGCGACAGGTCTCCCCGTCCTCGCGGCGGGCCCGGCAGTTCGGACAGCGGTCCATCCCGGTCAGGACTCCAGGTAGAAGATCAGATCGGCGAGTTGGGCGACCGCCGACTCCAGTGTCCGCGGGTCGTCCTGCGCCAGCGCGTCGCGCACCGCCTCGATGCCGTCTACCAGGTCGTCGCGGTCCTGCGCGTTGGCCTCGCCCAGCAGGCGCTCGGCCTTCTCCACCAGGGCGCGGGCGGCGACCGCCTCGCGCCGCTCACCCGCGTCGTCCCCGTCCGTGGTTCCATCCGCGGCCTGGGCGCCGTCCTGGTCCGCGTCCGTCGCGCCCTCGTACTCATACCCGTCGATGAGTGCGGACAGGCGGTCGCGGGCGGCGGTCAGGGCGTCGCCGGTGAAGCGGGCGGTGGCGTTGTCGATGGTGATCTGCGCCTCAAGCCCGGTGCGCTTCTCGCGCGAGGTCACATGCAGGATGCCGTTCACGTCCAGGGAGAAGGTGGTGATGATCAGGTTGCCGGCCGGCACGTCGGAGAGTCCGTCGATGCGGAAGGACCCGATCTCGGTGTTGTTGAGCGCGTCCGGGTCCTCGCCTTGGTAGACCTGGACGATGATGGAGCGCTGGCCGTCGTACATGGTCTCGAAGGCGTCGCTCTTGGTTACCGGGATCGGGGTATTCTTGCGGATCAGGGGGCAATAGGTGTAGGGGTAGGGCTCACCGTTGAGCTCGGACAGGGCGCTGGTTCCAAAGGTATAAGGCGTCACGTCCACCAGCACGCTGGCCACCTGGACCCCGGCAATCACTGCCGCCTGGATGGCCGCCCCGGTGGCGACGCACAGATCCGGGTCCACCTCGGCACGCGGCTGCATCCGCAGGGCCGCCTCCAGGCGCTGCTGCACCAGCGGCGTGCGGGTCGCCCCGCCCACCAGCAGCACCTCGTCCAGGTCGGAGACGGTAAGTCCGGCCCCGTTGACGGCGATATGCACCGCCTCCAGGGTCTCCCGGAGATAGGGCTCGATCATCGCCTCATAGTCTTCGCGCGCCAACTCCAGCGACAGGTGCACCGGCGCCCCGTCGCGCTCCAGCAGGTATTCCTCCTGGATCAGGGCGAAGGGGGCGTCGGACAGGGTAATCTTGGCGGCCTCCGCGGCGCGCGTCAGGCGCGCCATGGCGGAGCGCTCCGCGCGCGGGTCATGGCCCTGGGCGCGCAGGTGCTCCACCAGATGGTCGATGATCCGGTCATCGAAGTCGTCGCCGCCCAGGTGATTGTTGCCGTGGCTCGCCAGGACCTCGGTCACGTCCCGGGCGACCCGCACCACCGACACGTCGAAGGTCCCGCCGCCCAGGTCATAGACCAGGATGGTCTTGCCCTGGGGGTGGTCCACCTCGTAGGCCAGCGCGGCGGCGGTGGGCTCATTGATGATGCGCACCACCTCGAGCCCCGCCAGTCCGCCGGCGTCGCGGGTCGCCTGGCGCTGGGCGTCGGAGAAATAGGCCGGCACCGTGATCACGGCCCTGGTCACCGGCTGCCCCAGGTCGACCTCCGCCGCCTGCTTCAGGCGCTTCAGGATCAGGGCCGAGATCTCCTGGGGGGTGTAGGACTCGGGCCCCATCGCGACCTTGGTGTCCTCGCCCATGCGCCGCTTGATCGAGCGCACGGTGCGCTCCGGGTAGAGGGCATACTGGTTGCGGGCCGCCTGGCCCACCAGCAGGGTGCCGTCGTCCGCCAGACCGACGACCGAGGGTAGGAGCTTGGCCCCGTCCACCTCGATGACGCGCGAGACGCCGTCCTGAACTACCGCCACCTCCGAGTTGGTGGTGCCGAGGTCGATGCCGATGATGATGTCGCTCATAGTGTCCTGCGCCGGGTCGTGGCCGGTCGGAGTGTAAAAAGGGCGCAGAGTTTACCGCCTGAACGGGGGCGGTGCGATGTTGCATGTGCGCTGACGGTGAAACGGTCGATCCCCGCGTCTGCGCGGCCCTGGTCCGGCTCAGGGCCGTGACCGGTGGTTCGTCACCGTGATCCATGAGAATCCTTCCGTGGGAGCGGCTTCAGCCGCGCTGCGAAGCCGCGATCACCTGCAATGGCGCGGCGGCCGGCGAGGCCCGTCGCGGCTGAAGCCGCTCCCACCGCGTCGCTGCGCGACTTTCACGGCAAACGCCTCGCCGCCAGCGCGTCCCCCCGGCGGTGGCAGCAACGATGATCAAGGCCCATAACCACCCCGCGATACGCTGCGCCCCTTCGTCAAGCGCCTCGATTGCGGGGGGACGGTGATCGCCGGCAGCACCGCGTTGGGCCGCATCCTCAACAGCCATCTCACCGCCACCTGGCGCAATCTGCCCGTGCTGCCCGGCCGCGAGGCGCCCTATGTGGCGCAGGCGCTGCTGGGCGTCCTGGCGGCCCAGTCGGGTTGCCCACCGGCTATGAAGTGTACTACGACGATGCCGAGCATCTGGCCGCGTTGGTCTGGGTTCCCGCTCCGGCACCGCTGTCCCTGATTGTGCTGGGGGCCTTGGTCCTCGCCGGCCGCCGCGGCGGACCGGCGGAGCGCGGGCGCTTCGGTTTGGTGGTGAACACCTGCCCAACCGCTGCAATGGTGTAATGGGCGCCGGGTGGGGCGCGGACGCCGTCGGCGTGTCGTGCCCCGTTCGCATGATGTTCTCCAGCCCTTTTGAGGCTGGGGCCGCGCGGTGTTGGCGAGGAGCCGACGCCGCGGCCGGCGGGGCCGTGCCTCGGGCGCCGGCGCCCTTGGGCTAAGCTGAAGACCGCGAATGCAAGTGTCCTGAAACCACCCTGGTCAACGCCCATGACCCAAGCCCGCCGGGAGGAGGCCCGGGCCCGTCGGGAGGAGGCGGCGGCCCGG
>NZ_CAIKKU010000763.1 GCF_903828115.1 uncultured Thiodictyon sp.
ATCCGGTAGGCGGCCTGCTTCTGACATCTGACCTCCGCCCCCTGCCCTCCGGCCGCGATGAGCCAGCTCAGCCGCGGCTGTGTCACATCAATGCCCAGCGGATTTGCGAGATGTTCGCAGCGCAGACGCTCCGGCTGGATCGGCAACAAACTGTTAGCATGGTTTGACATATCAGGGCTTCGTGGCTGGTGCTTCGCGGTAGTCGGAGAAGGCCATCACGCGCGGGCTGCGGCGGCCCACCTCCGGAATGATGAAGACCAAGCTGCGGCCGCGCGGATCGTGCCGCCAGCGGGTCTCGCACAGCGGATAGAGTTGCTTGTCGCCCGGCATGCGAAAGCTCAGGGCGACCGGATATTCTTCGCCGCGTGTTGCCGGCGCGTCAAGGACCGCGCGCGCGCCGGGCGCGATAGCGAGGCTGGCGGTGCCGAGGGTACCGCCGACAGCACTGGGGGTCAGATTGAACCAGAGCATCTGGCCGCGCTTAACTTTGTCCTCCCCGGCATTGATGACCTGCATACGCACCGGCGCAACCGCATTGGACGGATCGCTCGAAACTAACAGGTAGATATCCAGCAGTGCTTCGGGAACGGTCACCACCGGGGCTGCTGGCGGAATTTTCCTTGGATCCGCCGGGGCAGTGGGCAGGAGATAGAGTTTGAGTGCCCCGGCAGGCAGTTCATACACGCACGAGAAATTCATGCGTGGCAATTCCACCTCGCGAGAAACCCTGCCATCAAAGAGCTGGAGGGTTTCCGGCGCATTGGGGGCTGGCTCCAGAAACAGGATTCGGCACGTGCGCGGCCTGGCCTCCTGCGCGAGAGCGGCGGCAGGGACCAGACAGAGACAGAAGATAATATCGAAAAGTTTCACGGTGGGAGTGAGTTATCGGTTAGCAGTTATTGTAGCAAGACAGAAGACCGCCACGCTGCAAGACAGAAGACAGAAGACAGAAGACAATGCGATAGAGCTTCGCGCGGAGCGCCATGAGCCGATGGCTCCCGCCTTCTCTTGTCTCTTGTCTTTTGTCTTCTGTCTCACCGTCTTCTGTCTTCTTCTCACACTTCACTCGCGGCGAGCCAGCGGAGCGAGACCAGTTCAAAGCGGCGCCCGAAGATTTTGTTGCTCGGCCGGGCCGGTGCGGTGGTGATGTCGGCGGCTTCGGCGGGATCGACGAACTCGCGGGTGCGGCGGACCACGGCTTCACAGACGGCACGGGCGAGGATCTTGCCCTCGGCATCGCGGGCGTCGCCGTAGGCGCGGATGGTGAAGGTATCGTCACGGACGGAAAGGATCGGGGCGAGCGGCCGCAGAATATCGGCTTGGCGGGTCCAACCCGGCAGACCGTAGGAGCTGTAGCCAACGGCGGCATCGTAAAACTTGTAGCCAGCCTGATCCTCGGGGCTGGCGCCACCCGGCGGGTTGGCCAGTGCCTGGGTCGATGCCCCCTGAATCACGGCCAGCGGGTTGGTCTTGCCGCCCAACTGGGTCAGCGTGTTGATAGCCGCTTGCAGGGCGCCGGCCAGCGCCAGCTCATTGTCTGACGAGAGCTGGCGATTGACAAACTCGGAGAGCGACAGGAACGGCCCGCGCCTGCGGATTTCAGCCACGACCTCCTCGGCCAAGGCGTCAAGGAACTCATCGTCCAGCTTGCGGTAACCGGTGAATTCCGTGGCCTCGGGGAACTCGCCCCCTCCGGGAGGCGAGCCGGCCTCGACATCTCCGGGGATGCTGAAGCGCGATGTCGCGTGATCCGTCTCGGCCGAGAGCTTGATATCCCAGCCATTGCCGGTCTTGCGGATGTAGGGAATGCATTGGTTGCGGGCGTGGCCGAGCAGGGCGCGCCATGCGCGGACGGATGTCGAGTTCACATTGAACATGCCCTCAACCTCCAGGCGCGCGGCGATGCTGCGATACGACGTGTTTTTCAGCACCCGCTCGGTGAATAGTCTGTTAGCGGCGGCTCTGTCAGCAGTGGCAGCGGCGCGGTCTTCCAGAAGTGGCTGATAGGCGCGGTTTGACAGCGGTGTCTTGCCGGTGATGAACTCGGTGAAGGTCGTTTTCTGAGTCCTGCCCGCGGTGCCGAAATGAGTGGGATCCGGTGCGATTCCCGAAAAGAACCAGTCATCGAACAGCAAATGATTGGCGCAGTAGGAATCGTCGAAGCGGAGGTTCTTGGTCCCTTTGGCGAGGTCATCATTGCTATTGACCACGGCCTTGGCGGGCAACAAGGGAGTGGCATCTGAG
>NZ_CAIKKU010000764.1 GCF_903828115.1 uncultured Thiodictyon sp.
CTAATCCCAAGTCACACGGAAGTCACGAGGAATTTTATAACTTGGCTTTGGAATATGAATTTACCAAGCAGGAGGGCCGACTATTTCACGGAACAAAGAGATCCGCGAAGTTAACGGAAAAGGTGGTGTGTGCGGTTGACTACGACAACGAAAACATACACTGCACCGATGAAAATGGTATCGTTGACGGAAAAATCGCGAGTAAAGACAAGATTCTTTCACACTACCACCATGTCACGCCTGAAGAATCAGTAGTGTCGATTTGCACATGGGAACGGATCAAGTGATCCACGACGGCCCACGGCCTTACCGCAGTGGGCTTTTCCTGCAGCAAGCCCTTCATGCCAATAGGGAGACAGCGACGGCGACGGCTACGCTAATGCGCAGGATGCGCCGCCGCTACACCGTCGCCGCGACACAGACGCGATTACGCCCGTCGCGTTTGGCCTGATACAGGGCATGATCGGCCGCCTTCAATAACGTTTCCAGTTCGATGTCGGCTTGCCGGGAATGCGACGCCAGGCCGATGCTGCTGGTGATCCGGATATCAGCGGGAAGCGTCTGAGCGACGGTTGACGATAATTCCTCACACAGCCGTTCGGCAATACCCAGCGCGGCGGCTGAGTCCGTAGCGGGCAGAAAGATGACAAACTCGTCGCCCCCGATGCGCGCGAGGATATCACCCTGGCGCAAGTTGCACCGACAGATCATGCTGAACCAGCGCAAGACCTGATCCCCAACCGCATGACCATAGGTATCGTTGATTTCTTTGAAATGATCGATGTCGAAGACCAGGAGGCTGTTGGGACGGATGGTCAGGTGCGCGGCCAACCGGTAGCGCTCCCGATAATAGGCAAGCGCGCAACCGGGCAGTACCACCAACAAGGCTGCCAGGCCGGCCCAGAGCACCGGTCGCGGGTAACCAGCGAGCCAGTACCATAACAGGAAAGACAGGATACCCAGGGCGGTCAGGACGCTGCCGAAGCGCGTCGTCGCGGCCAGGGTCGAGTCATAGGCCAGGGAAATACGATCCCTTGGATCCGGCTGGGGCCTGGTCGTGGTGTTCATCGACATTCCCTCGTGTGTCGCATCGTCACTGTTCGGATACCGGCTCCGGACGCCAGCCGGGCCTATGACCTGCCGCCGGCGCCACGGCCTGGCTCATCATCGCAGTCAAAAACAGCATTGCCGCTCGGGAAAACTGCGCAGTGATCCGCCGCGACGAGGCCCGCCAGCGGGCGCGTGACCGGCCAACGCCTCGCGATCCTGGGCCATCAAGCCCGAACCGGAGGTCGAGGCTTCAGCCGGACGACAGCACCGAAGGCGTACGGACAATTCTTACACAATCTTGGAATCGCGGGACGACAAGAAGCGACCGGGAACCCAGCTCCCAGGACGGCGAGCACCCCTTGAGCCGCTCGGCCAAGCCCTTGACCGAACTGTCCCGACTTCGGCTTCGGCACAGATTGGCGACAGCTGCGGGGGCTTACGGGCGAGGTGTGGGTTGCGGCATGTCATGCTAGGCGAGTCCGTTGACCTCAACCTGGTACCCAACAGGAACACGGTAATACCACCAGTGTGTTGCCGGGCAATGCCCGTACGCCTGCTCCCAAGCCTCACCCCAGACATGCGGCGACGGCTGGGCACTCGACAGGAAATCGAAGTCTGCCGTATCGAGCGCCAGGCTCACGCGGCGGGCGACACGTCTGGGCCACAACAGCACTTGCTCGCGCACCTGGGTACGCAGATGCAGCCCCTGCCGATACGATTCCCGGTTCAGAGGATCGGACCAGGCGACGGGTACCACAGTGACCCAGTGCACGAAGGCCGACCAATAGCCGGCGAGCGCATGAGGAGTGACCCAGGGTGGGACGATCGGCCCATTGTCACGCCATAACCAGACAGCGTCGCTCGGGCACCGTGACTGTGCGAACGCGGGCGGCGGCAACGCATTGCGCAGCATCTGGTGAGACACGCCGAAATAGCGCTGGGACAACAGGTCGGCGATCCGCTCCAAGTCATGGAGCCGCAGCCGATTCAGGCGCCGGTATGGGACGCACACCGTCAGCAGCCGGATCGTCGCGTACGGATCGGGCGTCCGGGCCGCAGCGTTGCGGGCGAAACACTCGACCAGGTAGAGATCCGTGTTTCCGGCCGTCCGAACACGACGGCGGTGGCAGCGCCTGCTGTGCGGTTGGAGACGGCGCAGGTGCTCGGCCAGTGCATACAACTCATCGGCCGATCCGGTCTCGGTCTCCATCAACTCGATAGCGTACTCGATCAAACGGCGCAGCTCGGCGTAGGGAACCGGCGGGGGCGGAAACAAATCCGGCCACTTCAACTCTGCCTCGCGGCGCTGCGTCTCCTCTTGTGGATTGCGCGGGATGCACTCCAGGGCCTCCCGCAGCGCGGCGACCTGCAGCCCGATGGTCAGTGCCGTATCCCAGCTCAGGGCACGCACCACCATCATCCGGCTGACCGGGATCAGGCCGCAGCGTTCGTGGTCGTCCATCAGCCTCAACCAACGGAAGAGACATCGCAACACCTGCTCACGGCGGGCGGCCGGCAAACGTTCGGCGCGGGGCGTAGGGGCACAGACCGCCGGATCACTGCTCAGGATTGCAGTGACTGCCGAGATCTCCGAAAGGAAGGCCCAATCCAACCGATCGATCGGGCGGGTCCCGGGTCCGGCCCCAAGCGCCGGCGCGGGATCCCCGAGGTGTCGCCGCTTCCACGCCGCGAGCGTGAGTGCAACGGACAGCCGCCAATCGTTGTCGGGCACGGCGGGGTCCGCGACCGGTGGGGCCTCGTCCAGCAGGCAGTGCATGACCAGCGTCAACAGGCCGACCCGACGGCGCAAGGGGTCAGTCCAGCCCTGCATGAAGTCATGGAACAGGTTTACCCAACCCACGGGCCTGCCGGTCTGTTCGGGATGCCGTAGCGCCCAGAGATCGAGCGCCCAGTTCAAGGCGTCGTCCAGATTCCGATAACCCACGAGGCCCTTACCCGCCCCAAATCCGCGGCGGGCGTTGGCCAGGGCATTGGCCAGGGCGTTGGCCTGGTAAGGCGGGCCCAGGGTCCGGCAGAGTGGGCGCTCCATATCCGCAGGCGCCGCAGCGTCCGGCGTATCCCCAGGCGCAAGCGAAAGGATCTTGATGCGGATGCCAAGCTGGGGACCCTCCTGATCGACGTGCACGACGTGGCAGCTCAGGGTGAGCCCGGCGTCCAGGCGGCGCGCCACTCCAGCGTTAAGCCGGCGCGGGACATAGCCGAGCTTCACTCCGTCCGCGCTCAGGATCTCGACTGCATTACCGTCGTGTGGGTTGTTCGGCTCACGACGTAATGACAGGGGGTACCCATCGCCCAGCCGCTGTGCGACACCACGCGCGTCGTAATAGAAGACGCCTGCGACCCACGCATCGACCAGGACCAGGCCGCCCTTACCCGCGGCTTCGGGCTCGATTGGTTGCTTCATCCCGGTGACTCATGTTGGCGAAAGGGGTTGGGGCGTGCTTAGGAAGATGGCCTGGATCATAATCCCGGCCACACCACCCACCGCGAGGTTGCTGGTCCGCACAGCGGACCCTACGGGGACGGCGCCACCGTAGGGTCCGCTGTGCGGACCGATCGCCGTCGAGCCGAACGAAGATCAAGGCCCGCGCAGTTGCGCCAGCACCGCGGCGATCTCCCGGCCTTTCTGCTCGATGAAATCCAAGAGGTCGGCGGGGGTGCGGGCATCGCCGTCGGCCGACCGATTGGGATTGACCGCCTTGAGGTCGTAGAGCTGGTTCTCGATGTCGTCGGCCTTGCCCTCCAGGGTGCGGGCCTCCTTGGTCAGGGCGCCGAAGCGGGCCTGCGCCGCGGTGATCGCGGCCTCGTCCTGGTCCTTGCGCGAAGTCGCCTTGAGCTGTTGCAGGCGCTCACCGAAGGGGGCCGCCTCGCGTCGTTTGGTCAGCGCCTGGTCGCGGTAGGGCTGCGCCTGCGCCTTGAGCTGGTCGCGCCGGGCGGCAAGATCGAGCGTCCAACTGAAGGGGCTGTCGGCACGGGTTGCGAGCAGCTTCAGAAAGCCGCAATCGTCCTCGATCGCCGCTTCCTGGTCATCCGTGACTGGCAGCCCCGCGGTGTCCAGGCGGGGCACCATCCGGTGCTCGAAGGTCGCCCGGGTCAGGGGCCTGGTCTTCGACACCTTGATATCCGACAGGTCGTAGTACCAGATCCGCTCGCTCGGGCGCCCGCTCCGAAAGAACAGCAGGTTGGTCTTTACCCCGGCGCCGGCCTGGGTGAAGACCCCGCCGGGCAGGCTCAGGATGCACCAGAGGTCGAACTCATCGAGCAGCTTGCGCTTGGTCTTGATGAAGGCGTCCTCGTTGGTACGGAACAGCAGTCCCTCGTCGACCACGATGCCGCAGCGCCCGTCCCGCGGGTCCAGGCTGTTCATCACATGCTGGAGGAACAGCACCTGGGTGGAGCCGGTCTTGTAGTCGAAGTGGTCCTGGGCGCCGACGCCCTCCTTGCCGCCGAAGGGCGGATTGGTCGCCACCACCTGGAAGGTCGGCGGAGCCCCAGCGAACAGGTCGCCGAACACCCTCTCACCGGTCAGCGTATTGCCGAACCAGATATGCGGGTGGTCGATGCCGTGCAGGACCAGGTTCGCCAGCGCGACCGGATAGATCAGCGACTCCTTCTCGCGCCCGTAGAAGGTCTGTTCCTTGAGTTGCTCGCGCTCATCGGGGCTGCCGGTGCCGGCATCCAGGGCGCGCAGCATGTATTGATAGGCCTCCGCCAGAAAGCCGCCGGTACCGCAGCCGGGATCGTAGACGGTCTCACCGATGCGCGGGTCTAGGACCTCGATCACCACGCGCACCACCACGCGCGGGGTGAAGAACTGACCGCCGTCGTTGTTCTTCTCACCCATCTTGAGCAGCAGGCCCTCATAGACCTGTGACAGGGCGAAGACCTGGGTCTGATCGATGCGCTCGTTGCGCAGTTCATGGACCTTGTCGAGCACGTCGCGGAAGTTCTTCTCGGTGTCGATGCGGGTGCGCTCCACACCGCGCATGATCTCGCTGATCAGCTTTTGCCGCACGCTGGCCTCGGGCTGGGTTTCGAGGGCCTTGAGGTGCGGCAAAAGCTCCTCGTTCACGAACCTAAAGAACAAGCCTGGTCGTTCGCCCTCCAGCGCGCGACGCTGGGTGCCGTCCGGTGCGCCCCAATCGCGCCAGCGGTACGGCGCCGTGAGTGACGGCAGGAAGTTGCGCCCGAGGATGGCGCTCTCGCGCTGCTCGCGCTGCTCGGTCTCGTCGAGGACGCGCAGGAACAGGATCCAGGTCAGTTCCGGGACATATTGCACGGCGCTGGTGACATTGCCGCGGCGCATGATGTCGCAGATGGCCTTGACCGCCTGGTCGACTGATTGACGGCTCGCCAGGCGCTTGCCGTTGGGGGCCTGCTTGGCCATGTCATTACCTATATCGCGAAAGAGGTCTCACGCCAAGGCGCCAAGGCGCCAGGAAGAGAACACGTCGGTCGGGTTGGCGCCGCGTAACCCGACGTCCGGAACCGGGGCCAAGGGGAAAGAGGGATCACGCGGAGGCGCAGAGACGCAGAGAAGAACAAGAAATCTCTCACGGAGACACAGAGACACGGAGAAAGGCACTTCCGGATCTCCGTGCCTCTGTGTCTTTGTGAGAGAATAATTCTGTGTTGGCCGCTGTGCGGCCCGGGGTGACCACCGGCGCCCGCCACGAGCGCGGTCACGATCACACCAGGCGCCAGGAAGCATAAGAATTCTCTCACAAAGACACAAAGACGCAAAGAAGAAGAGGAATGATCACGCCAAGGCGCCAAGCTCGTCAAGAACGAGAAGTTGATCGCCGCGCCGGGGAACGAGAAGAATGGTGTCACGCACAGGGGCGGAGACGCAGAGAAAATCAAGACATTCTCTTCTCTGCGTCTCCGCGTCTCTGCGTGAGACTCTTCTCTTTTGCAAAGTTGCGGATAGCGCCAAGGTCATAGGGCACCGGAGAAGGCTTGGCGAAGGATCGCTCCGGACAGCGTTGCTATCCCCGTGTATTGCTTATTGATTAGCTCCTCCGCTGTCTCCGTTGATTTCCGGCGCACCGCTAGCAGGGTAGCCAGTCGTTTCTGTTCTGGCAATGGCGGTAATGGGACTAACAAGTTGTTCACTTTACCCGTACTAAGGGTATAAAGCCCACTGGTCGTTTCCGCCTTTTCCAGCATCTGTTGTTTGCCTCCATCGCTGTTTAGGTATGCACTGACAAATTGCGGACTACAGAGATCTCTATCAAGGCGCACTCTAATAACATGGTTTTGATGAACCCACTCTTGTCCGTCCGCGATGAAAAGGGCATTGCGCCCGATGTGATCGCGACTACCATTCCCTTCCACAATGAGCAGGTCTTCATCCTCAAGCCGATAACGCTCAACTTCCCTTGGGGTTACCTCAAAGCGCTCTACGGCGGTCAAATCGAGGTATCCGCGTTGAACGTTGCGTACAGTCAAGTAGGGCCTGCTGTGCTTATTCGGCGCCCGATGCGGCGTCTTTTGCATGCCGCCAATCACTTGGGCCAAATCCCCAAGCGTTGATATGGGCCAATTTATCGCGTCCTCGCTCTCGAATACCTCTCGCAGATAGGCAGCCGGCAGAGCACGGGCTGCATCAAGCCGTGCCGCGCTGGCTTGCCGCGCCCGCTCGACGGCGGCGAGCTTGGTCTTGAGCAGTTGGGCGATGCGCTGTTGTTCCAACAGCGTCGGAAGAAAAATCGGCAGCGCACTGAGCTTATCGAACTTAACCGCACTTTGACCGATCCAGCGATCACAAATGTTCCGAAAGATCTGTTTTTGCCAAAGGTGGTTCAACCAGAAGCAAAAGAACAGCGGATCACAGGAATCAGATTGCACGCGCATCCGCGTAAAGTGGTTACTATAAACTACAGGTTCTGTATGACCAAGAAACAAGGCGCTCTTTCCGACCAATTCTGTGCTGTTCGTATTGTTGAAAACAACATCCCCTGGTTCCAGAGTATAGCGGGCAAGTAGTGCCGTATCAGTCGGCACGCGGATAAACTCTTTCCAGTCAATGTGACCAGTCGTGTTTACATTGTTCATGCGCAACTGTATTGCCCCATTTTCGTCTCTTGCTCCAGACGCAAAACCGGCCTGCACCGTTGCAACAACATCGCCAATCTGCACCAGACGCCAGCCGTCCGGGAGTGTCTCCACATCCAATTCAATCACGCTGAAAACATCCTCTCTTTCGCCTCCCGCACCAAGGCCGCCGGGTCTCCCCCGGCCTCCAGCGCCTCAAACCCGCCCGCCGCCACGAAGGCCGGCGAGGCGAATACATGAGTCGATTCCAGCCCCTCGGTCCCGCTATGCTCGAACTGCGCGACGATGGCGCGCACGGCCGCCGCGGTCTGGGGCGGCAGGCCGTCGAGCCAGTCCTCGTTCTTGATCAGGAAGGCCTGGACCCGGTTCTGGCGGGTGCGGGGTCTGATGTGGAAGCCCAAATCCCCCAAGACATCATAGAGGTCATAGTCGGCCATCTGCTCGACGGCCCGCAGCGTGGCGGGGGGATGGCCGCCGCGGACCAGTTTGTCGATCAGGGCGCGGCGCTCCTGCGGTTCGGCCCAGCGGGCGCGGAAGTCGGCCAGGGTCGGGGCCTGCTCAAGCAATTGAGTCGCCAGGCGCTGCTTGTAGACCGTCAGCAGTATCGGCTGATCGCGGCCGTCCTCCTGCCCGAGCACGTAGCGGTTCTTGCCATCGACGCTGACGTCAAAGCCATCGACCACGATCACCGGCTCCGGATCGGCCCCCCCATCCCCATCGCCATCGCCGGGCGTGCGTGGGTCGGTGATGAACTCGGCGCCGAACAGGTCGGTGGCGTCGGTGTAGTCATAGACATGGAACATGAGCTTGCCGCTCGCCTCATCGATACGGGTGCCGCGGCCGACCATCTGATAGAAGCTGATGGGTGAGTGCACATAGCGAAAGAAGACGACATTGCGCAGCCGCGGCACGTCCACCCCGGTGCTGAGCAGGTCGACGGTGGCGGCGATGAAATAGCGGCTGTTGGCACCGCGGAAGTCGGCCAGGAGCTTGCTGCCCTGGCTGGCGGCGGTGCACTTGAAGGCGTAGTCCTCGACCGGTTTGCGGCCCTGCTCCTTGCACCACTGCGCATAGCGGTTACCGATCGCGGCCGCTACGGCATCGGCATGGCTGTCGCGGGCGCAGAAGATGACGGTCTTTTGCTCGGGGCCGCCGGTGGCGAGCAGGTAATCGAACAGGTCCGCGCACATGGCGGTGACCCGGTCCGGGAGCATGACGCGGTCCTCGAAGCTCGGCGCTTCATAGCGCGCGCGGACCTGGGCCTCGCTCACCCGCAGGCCGGTGAGTGCATCACGCGGGTGGCGCGCCATGATCTGGGCGATGGTGACGCCGGTCTGGTCCAGGTTGACGCGGCCCTTGTCGATCTGGCACACGGCCAGATAGCCGTCCTCCATGGCCTGGGCCATATCGTACTCGTAGACCGGTTCGCCGAAGTACCTGCGGTTGTCGGCGGTGATCTGTTCGGCCTCGTCGATCTCGGCCGCGACCGCGGGATCGATGGCACCGCGGGGCTTGCCGATCCGTAGCCGACGGGGGGTGGCGGTGAGGCCGATGTGCACGGCGTTGGGGTTGCGGGTGAGGACCGCGGCCCACTGGCCCCAGGCGGAACGGTGGCATTCGTCGATGACGACGTGGCTGAACCAGTCCGGCGGGTAGTGGGTGTTCAGGAAGCTCGCGTCGCCGTCCTGGTCGACCCCCAGGGTCTGGTAGGTGGCGATGTGGATGCGTGCGTTGCGGGCCTGGTTGCCGCCCGCGCCGTCGGGCTTGACCTCGGCGGCGTCGCTGCCGAAGACGGCCTGAAAGGCGCCCAGGGCCTGGGTGCGCAACTCGTCGCGGTCGCAGACGAAGAGCGCGCGGGTGAGTTGCCCGGCATCCGACAGACGTTTCAGCAGGTAGACGGCGATGAAGGTCTTGCCCACCCCGGTGGCCATGGTGAGCAGGGCGCGTATGGCATCATTGGTGTTGGCGCAGTGGGCGATCTTCTCCAGGGTGGCGCGAATGGCCGCGTCCTGGTAGTAGCGGCGGCCGTCCTCACCACCCGGGTAGGGTTGCAGCAGCGGTTGGGCGGCGGCATCCGTCAATGCGAAGCCCATGCCGGCCTCGTAGCGTTGGCGCAGTTCCTCCGGGGTCGGGAACTCGGCCATCGGCCGCGGCTGGCTGATCCGGCCGGTGAAGCGGTCGAACTCGACGAACAGGTGCCCGTTGGTCGCGTAGACGAAGGGGACGTTCAGGCGTTTGGCGCGGCTGTAGCCGCGGCTCTGCTGCATCCCGTGACCGGGGGGCAGTCCCTCGTGTTTGGCCTCGACCAAGGCCAGGGCCAACGGTTGACCGGCGCCGCCGGCCAGGATGCGCAGCGTGTAGTCGACCCGGCCCTGGGCGCGGCGGCGGGGCTTGCCGGCGATGATCTCGATGGTGCCGGCGCAGACCTCGCGTTTGATCATGCCCTGCTCTTGCAGCCAGCCACGCCGACGCAGGGCGGGATCGATGAGTTCGATGCGGGTATCGGCCTCGCTGCGGCGGTTGGCGGGTGGGACCATGGCGTGAGGCGTCCTGCTGGGTGAGGTCGGTGGGCGGGGTGTCGACGGGGGTCGCGGTTCTTCGGTCAATATATCGCACGCGGCGGCAAAGCGGCATGGGATCGCACCGGGGTGCGGCGCCGGCGGGCTCACGCGGCCTGCGCCGGCGACCGGCCCGCCCGGTCTGCGGCCGCTACGTCCTTGGCAATGCCTGACCAACTGTGCCATCGTTGGCACCCGGCGGCGGCGAACCTGACCACGATGAACCCTCGGAGATCATTTTAAGGTGGATCAAGCAGATGAAGACCAGTTGAGCGAAATCGTTCGCCGCATTGTGGCGGTCAGCGACCCGCGACGGATCATCTTGTTCGGTTCGCAGGCGCGCGGTGATGCCGCACCGGATAGCGATTTCGACCTCTTGGTCGTCAAGGACGAGGTTGAGTCGCCGCGGGCCGAGTCCGGACGGATTTATCGCGCACTGGCGGGCTTGAGCATCCCCGTGGATATCGTGGTAACGCGCTCGGACTATGTTCTGGCTCATCGCGATGTCGTCGGGACCGTCGTGCGCCCGGCGTTGCGTGAGGGTAAGGTGCTGTATGCCAGATGAACCTGACGAAGTCGTCGGCAATCTTGTAGCCGAGTGGCTGCGACGGGCACAGGCCGACATGTCCGTCGCGTCGCTGACCGATGACGAGCGTATCGCACCGGAAATCGTGGCATTTCATGCACAACAAGCCGTGGAAAAATTGCTCAAGGCGCTGTTGGTCCTGCGGCAGATAGATTTCCCGCACACACACGCGATCGGCGCCCTCCTGGCGCTCTGCGAAAAGGCCGGATTCTCCGATACGCAAGACGTGATCGAAGCCAGCAGCTTGACCCGCTATGCAGTCGCTGCCCGCTATCCAGGCGAGGACGAACCTGTAAGCCGTCAGGAGGCGAGAGAGGCGGCGACCCTGGCGGGTCGGGTCGTCGCTTGGGGTTTGGCGCAGATTCCGGCAGACGTCAAGGAGCGATAGGCTGATGCTGAGGTCGGGATCTGCGCCGGGATCATCAGGCGAAGACGCCGTGCTCGATACGCCCCAGGGTATCCATCACGCCCTCGGCGCCGATGTCTGTATCCAGCAAGCTCAGCGGGGTAACTCCGCCGAGCGAGGCATTGATCGACTTGAGCCAATCGATGGTCGCGTCCAGGCCAGCGAAGACCTCCTCACCGCGCGCCACCACGCGGGCCAGACGCAGCAGCCGGGACGACTCCTCGCTGTTGAGCCTGCCCTCGCGCTTGCGCCGCGCCAGGGTACGCTCGGGAATGCCCACGGCGCTCGCCAACTCGGCCTGGGACAGGTGGGTCAGTCTGGTCAGGGCATCCACGGCGGCGGCGGGGATGCCGCGGCGGATGACCGCCACCCAGTCGAGCGCCGAGTGTGGGACGGCGGCCAGGACGCGCTGACCGCCGAGCAGGTCATCGACCGCGAGGGAAGGCGTAGCCGATAGTGCAACTGCGGGGGACATGGATCATCTCCGAAAAAGGCCAGATGGCAGCTAAACCGCGTCCAGAGCGGAACGTGTAGTTTTGTGCTAAGGTTGAGCCCCGCACCCGGAATTTCGTCAGGCGGTGAGGCCACCCACAAAGCCAGGCGTTAAGTGTATGCTGAAATTGGATCTCGCCAAGTGGAATCAAACCCCTGAGGAGCTGTGGGTTGAAGCGTTGACGGCGGCCCATGCGCGCACCCGTGAACGGTTCCTGGCCTTGTACGAACTGACCC
>NZ_CAIKKU010000765.1 GCF_903828115.1 uncultured Thiodictyon sp.
TACCCCTGGCAGCTATCCTTGCGCCTGCTCAAGCCCCGCAGGGGCGCGATATACCAGCCCAGGGCAACGCCCTGGGCTGCGTGGTTTATTCGGCCTAGCCCTGAAAGGGCGTGACATCAGGAGCCACGCCGTTATGTCACGCCCTTTCAGGGCTAAGCTCCGCGGATAACCCATACCCAGGGCGTTGCCCTGGGCTGGTATGTTCGACCCCGTTGGGGTCGATACGCAAAATCCGCTGAAACCGGGTATTGGGCCCATCCTCTGCGCACCGCAGCTGGCCCGGCTGCGCCGCGTGAGTGCCTCGCTCACCAGCCGGCAATCGCGACGCCGAGGTTCAAGTCTGCCGCCTGACGGCGACGGATTCGGCTCAGTGCGCAGCAGCGACGGTCCCGACCAGCAGGTGTGCATAGGAGAGGGCCGCGACCACCAGGGCGCCGGTGAGGGCCGCGGAGAGCAGGCCGACCAGGGTCTCGCGCGCCTCGTGCGACGGGGCCGGCAGCCCGAGCAGGGACAGCAGGTGCAACAGGGCCAGTGCGGCATGGCAGAGGACCTCGAAGGCGATCAGAATAAGGGCTAGCGACAGCATGGCGGACCTCGTCGGTTACGGTTGGACACGACTTGATCATGGCCCCTTTCCGACGGCCTAGCCGGGCTTGCATGAATCTGATCTAAAACAGAAAAACGGGCACGATCGGGCGTTTCCGGGCGGCCGGCGGGCGCCCCGGTCAGGACCGGGCAATACCGGGCCTGGTACCACCTGACGCAAGCGCGCGGACCATTGGAGCAGGGTGCGCCGTGCGCACCGAGCGGCTGCGGTTATTCGCCGCCGCTGGGGTTTCGCGCAGCGCCCTGGTGCGCACGGCGCACCCTACGGTCGCGGTGCGGTTCGTGGTCCGAGAACTTCCATCAGGCTAATCAATAGGTCCCAGAGGGTTCGCATGAACACCCGCATTCAAGACTTGGTAGACCGGGCACGCCAACTACCGCCGGAGGAGGCCACCTTGCTCTCCGCGCTTCATGATCTGGTGACCCCGCCCGACCCCGCCTGGGAGGCCGCCTGGGCCAGCGAGTCTCTCGACCGCCTGGAGGCCCATCGCCGCGGCGACTTGGCGGCGGTGGACTCGGACGACGCGATGGCCGAGCTCCAAAGGAAGCACGGACTCTGAGGAAGGTGCAGGGTCGCGCAGCGACGCTGTGGGAGCGGCTTCAGCCGCGACGAGGCCTCGCGGGTTGCCCGAGCGTCGCGAATCACCGCCTCTGCGTCTCTGCGCGACTCGCGCGGCAAGACCGCTGCCGCCCGGTGGGAGCGGCTTCAGCCGCGACGAGCCCGCGCTCAGCCCGCCGGAACCAGAACCAACGCCATTCAATGACGATCAGCCGGGGACTTGCGAGGCAGCGATGACCGACGGGAAGCGATTCAACTGGGCGGCGCTCGACCGCCACCTGACACGGCTGGGCTGGTCGCTGCAGACGCTGGACGATCAGTCCGGTCTGGATGAGCGCAATCTCCGCAAGATCCGTGACGGCGAGCACCAGCCGCGGGTCGGCTCGGTGAAACTGATCGTCGATGCCCTGGCGAAACAGGGGATCCCGATCCAGGCCGATGACCTCTGGCTCCTCCCGGACGCCCCTCCCTCCCCCGCCCGCCGCGCCGTCACCCGCATGGCTGACCACACCGGGCGCGGTAGGCGCCGCGCCCCCGCCCCACCCCTTCGACCCCTGGGCCATCGCCCTGCCCCCGATCTTCGTCGGGCGCACCGGCGCCCTGCGCGACCTGGAGCGGGCGGCCTGGGATGGGCGCGGGGTGTCGCTGCTCGGCGAGTGGCGGATCGGCAAGACCTCGCTCCTGCACACTTGGGGCCAGCGGGCGCGGGAACTGGGGTTTGCGGTGCGGCTGCTGTCCGGCCAGGGGCGGGAGCGGCAAGGGCATCGGGCCTTGGTCGATGCGGTCGTCGCCGCGGTGCCGGCCGACCACCGGTCGGCGGCGACCGGGACCGCGACGGGTGCGGCCGGCGAGCAGGCCGTGTCCGAGTCCCCCGACGCCGCCTCGGACCGGCTCGGCGACTGGTGCAGTGCCCAGCGCGAGGCGAGCGGCGGGCTGCCGCCGCTCTTGCTGCTCGACGAGGCCGAGGGCCTTCTCGGGCATTGCGAGCCGGGCTTTCTGGAACGGCTGCGGGGCCTGCTGACCGGGCGCCGGCTGCCGCTGGTCTTCGCCACCCGCCGCACCCTGCCCGAGGTCTACGCCGACCTGGGGCGCGTGTCGCCCTTCGCGAACATGCTGGAGGCGGTGCGGATCGGGCTGCTGGAGCCCGGCGCCGCGGCGGCCCTGCTCGCCCGCGGTGCGGCGGGGCTTGAGCCGGACGACCCGGCTTGGGTGCTGGACTGGGCCGGCCGGCACCCGTTCTTTCTCACACTGCTCGCGCGGCGGCTGTTCGATGCCCGCGCGGACGGGCCGGACCCGGACGGGGGCGACCCCCGCGCCCAGGCGCTCGCGCGGTTTCGCGACGAGGCCGCGCAGCAGTTCGCGCTCTGGTGGCCGGGGCTCGCCGAGCGCGACCGCCAAAGGCTGCGCCGCGCCGCCGCCGGGGGGACGGCTACCGACGCGAACCACGGCGATGACTTGTGCCGACGCGGGCTACTCACCGACGACCACCAACCCTTTGCGCGGGTGCTGAGCGGATGGCTGAACCGGAAGGATTGACGGGCGGGGCGCCTGGCCCAGGGCAGGACCCGGCGCCGGGTGCCACGCCGGACCCTGGGTCCGGGTCGGTGGCGGAACGACTGGCCCAACTGCCCGGTGCCTGGGAACTGGGCTGGTGGATGCTGATGCGGCCGATCAGTCTGCATCGTCGGCTGCGCGCGCTGGGAATCGACCCCCGCGCGTCCGCCTGGCGGCTGGGGCGGGGCGATGAGGTGGCGCGGGCCTATGCGGCGCAGATGGCGCTGTTGCTGCTGGTGGGGACCCTCGCCATCACGGTCACAATCGCGTTGGTGCTCGCGGTGGCTGGCTTTGATGGCGATTGGACGGGAATTCCCGGCGGTCTGGCCTTGGGCTTGGGCCTCGGCGTGGCCTGGGGCGTAGCCAGCGACAGGGTCGTGGCCGTTGACACAGCCGCCGCGTTGGCGAGCAGCATCGGGGGCGGCCTGGCTTTCGGCCCGGTCTTCGGCCTGACTTTCGGCGGGGCGTTCGGTGTGGCGTACGTCAGGTTGCCGTTCAGCCTCCTGGAGATCCCCTGGCAACTCATCGCCTTCACCATCCAAAGAAACACTAGCCGCATCACCCTCGCCGCCAGCCCGGTCCTACACCACGAGCTGAGCTATCTCCCGCTACCGACCCTGGCCGCGCACATCCGCGCAACCGCCGCCCGCGACCCGACCCTGGCCCGCCGCGCCCTGGCCGCCTGCGCCATCGCCCCCGGTCAGCGCCGCGCCGGCCGCCGGGCACTGGCCCTGCTGCGCGCCGACGAGCTGGCAACCCTGGCCCGCGACCGCCGCTTCCAGGCCCTACGCGACCTGCACGCAGAATGGCTGCCGGACCCGGCCAGCGCCGACGGCACCTTCGCCGCCCTGCAACAGGTCGGCCGCTATCTGCGCGCGGCGGAGCTGACCCTGATCGCCCGCCAGCGCCAGGAGCTACTGACCGCCGCCGCGGACCGCCTGCGCGGGCTCGACAATGCACTGCTCGGCAGCCGCGACCTGGAGGCGCCGATCTATCGCGCCGCCCTGCCCGACTGGCAGCGCTTGGTCGCCGACTGGCTCGCCGCGACCAAGGCCGAGGCGGCGCTGGAGGTGCCGAACCCCTTCCGCCCGCTGGTCCCGCTGGAGCCCGAGTTCGGCCGCGAGGTCTTCCGCGGGCGCGAGCCGCTGGTGGCGGAGATCGAGTCCATCCTGGGCGACCCGGGCCAGGGGGCGGCGCTCGCCCTGATCGGACCGCGGCGCTGCGGCAAGACCTCGCTGCTCAACATGCTGCCGCTGAAGCTGCCGGACGCGCTGGTGGTCTTCTTCGACACCCA
>NZ_CAIKKU010000766.1 GCF_903828115.1 uncultured Thiodictyon sp.
ATCCGGGGTCTCGGGCGCAACGGAACAGAAAACCTAGGTAAGGGCTGAACCCCACGATTTTCGGTGACTTCCGGCCTGTCGTCTCGTTGGGGTATACCCACGCGAGACACTCCCGGTGGAACAGTTTCGCCGTCTCATTTGGGTTGTCCGGGCGCTTCTGAGACGCTACCCTCATCGGGTCTAAACCCTAACGAGACGATTCGGCTCCCGATGGCCCGCTATGGCTACGCTCGCGTGTCCACGATCGACCAAGACCTCCGGTTGCAGGAGGCCGCCTTGCGGGCGGCCGGCTGCGACATCGTGCGCGCGGAGAAGGTCAGTGGGACCGCGCGCGACGGCCGCGCCGAACTCGCCTTGCTGCTGACGTTCCTGCGGCCCGGCGACACCCTCGTGGTCACACGCATCGACCGCCTGGCTCGCAGCATCAAGGACCTGCAGGACATCGTCGAGACGCTCAAGCAGCGGGGCGCGACCCTGATGGCGACCGAGCAGCCGATCGATACCACCCACGCCGCCGGCAAGGCCTTCCTGGATATGCTCGGGGTGTTTGCCGAGTTCGAGACCAATCTGCGGCGCGAGCGCCAACTCGAAGGGATCGCCGCGGCAAAGGGGCGCGGCATCTACCAAGGGCGCAAGGCTTCCATCGATGCCGCCGAAATCTGCCGGCTGCGCACCGAGGAGCGGCTGGGGGCAACCGCCATCGCGCGCCAACTCGGCATCGGCCGCGCCTCGGTCTATCGCGCCCTGGCCGGCTGCGACCGGACCTGATGCCGGTCACTTTTCTCTCCCCGCAACAGCGCGAGCGCTACGGCCAGTTTTGCGGTGACCCCACCCCCGAGCAATTGGCCCGCTACTTCCATCTCGACGACGCCGACCTGGCCTTCGTCCGCACCCACCGCGGCGCGCCGATGCGCCTGGGCTGCGCCATTCAACTCGGGACCCTGCGTTTCCTCGGCACCCTGTTGGCGGACCCCGTCGCCGTGCCGGCGGCGGTGGTTCGTTGCGTGGCGGAGCAACTCGGGGTGGAGGTCGGCGATAGTCTGGACGCGTACCGGGCCAGTCGCTGGCGTTGGCGCCACCCGCTCGAAATCCGCCACCACTACGGCTATCGCGACATCGGCGAGGGCAGCGTCGGTTTCCGCCTTGGCCGGTGGCTCTTCGCCCTGTGCTGGACTGGCACCGAGCGTCCCAGCGTCTTGTTCGACCGGGCCAGCGAGTGGCTGCTGACCCACAAGATCCTGCTGCCGGGCGCGAGCGTCCTGGAGCGCTTCGTCGCCCGACTGCGCAGTCGGGCGGAAGTGCGCCTGTGGCGGCTGCTCGGGCGCGGGGTCGATGCCGACCGGCAGGCGCGGCTGGAGGCTTTGTTGACGGTGCCACCGGGCGGCCGGTATTCACCCCTGGACCGGCTGCGCACCGGTCCGGTGTCGGTCAGCAGCCAATCGTTGATGGCCGCCTTGCACCGCCTGCAGGCGGTGCGCGCTCTGGGTATCGCGCTGCCCGCGGCATGCGTCCCGTCCAGCCGACTCGCCTCCCTCGCCCGCTTTGCCGGGGCGGCCAAGGTCAGCGCCATCGCGCGGCTGCCCCCGGCCCGCCGGTTGGCGACGCTGGTCGCCTTCGTGCATGGCCTGGAGGCAACCGCTCAGGACGACGCCCTGGAGGTGTTGGAACAACTGCTGCGCGGACTTTTCGCCGATGCCGCCCGGGCCGACCGCCAGGCGCGCCTGCGCACCCTCAAAGACCTGGATCGGGCGGCCCTCCTGCTGGCCACGGTCGGTCACCTCCTGCTCGATCCAGCGGTCGTCGATACCGACCTGCGTACCCAGGCGTTCGCACGCGTGCCCCCGGATATGCTGGCGCAGGCGCTGGCCAGTGTCGCGGCGCTGACCCGACCACCCGACGACGTGTTCTACGGCGAACTGGAGAAACGTTACACCACGGTGCGCCGCTTCCTGCCGACACTCCTCAAGGAGATCCGCTTCGGCGCCAGCCCAGCCGGTCAACCGGTGGCGGACGCCTGCGACTGGTTGCGCGAGCACGACCGCCACCCCAAAGCCGGCGACGCGCCGCGGTCGGTGATCGGCAAGTCCTGGCAGCACCTGGTGCTGAGGGAGGACGGTGGGGTCGATCGCCGCGCCTATACCTTTTGCGTACTCAATGCGTTGCACACGGCGCTGCGCCGGCGCGATGTCTTTGTCACCCCGAGTTGGCGCTACGCCGACCCGCGCGCCGGGCTTCTGGCGGGTGCCGACTGGGAGGCAGCACGGCCGATCGTCTGCCGCACACTCGGGCTGACTGCCGATCCGCAGCCCGCCCTGGCGGCCTTGGCAGCAGAACTCGACCAGACCTATCGCGCCGTGGCCGCGCGCTTACCGGACAATCCGGCTGTCCGCTTTGAAAAGGACGAGTTGATCCTCAGCCCCCTGGACAAGCTCGACGAACCGCCGTCCTTGATTGCCCTGCGGGCGGCGGTGCTGGCGCGCCTGCCACGCGTCGAACTCCCGGAAATTCTGCTCGAGATCGCCGCCCGCACCGGCTTTACCGACGCCTTCACCCATCTGACCGAGCGCGGGGCACGCGCCGCCGACCTGACCACCAGCCTGTGCGCGGTGCTCCTGGCCGAGGCCTGCAATACCGGCCCCGAGCCGCTGATCCGCACGGACGAGCCAGCGCTCAAGCGTGACCGCCTGTCGTGGGTCGACCAAAACTACCTGCGTGACGACACCCTGAGCGCCGCCAATGCGATCCTGGTCGCCGCGCAACATCGGCTCCCGCTCGCCCATGCCTGGGGCGGCGGCGAGGTCGCCTCGGCGGACGGTATGCGCTTCGTGGTGCCGGTGCGGACCCTGCACGCCGGACCGAACCCCAAGTATTTCGGTCAGCAGAAAGGGGTAACCTGGTACAACCTGCTCTCCGACCAGCTCACCGGGCTGAACGCCAGCGTGGTGCCCGGGACGCTGCGCGATTCCCTGGTGCTGCTGGGGGTGGTGCTTGAACAGCAAACCGAGCTGCAGCCGACCCAGATCATGACCGACAACGGCGCCTACAGCGATGTCGTGTTCGGCCTCTTCCGGCTGCTCGGGTACCGGTTTAGCCCCCGTCTCGCCGATATCGGGGGGACGCGTTTCTGGCGCATCGATCCGCAGGCCGACTACGGCGCCTTCGACGGGCTCGCGCGTCAGCGGATCGACCTGGAGTTGATCGCCCGGCACTGGGACGACCTGCTACGCCTGGCCGGCTCGCTCAAGCTCGGGCGCGTACCGGCGAGTGGGATCATGCGCACCCTCCAGATCGGCGACCGACCAACCCGCCTGGCGCAGGCGCTGGCCGAGTTCGGCCGGATCGACAAGACGCTGCATACCCTCGCTTACCTCGACGACGAAAACCGCCGCCGTGCCACCCTGTTGCAGTTGAACCGTGGCGAAGGGCGCCACAGCCTCGCGCGAGCCATGTTCCACGGCAAGCGCGGCGAACTGCGCCAGCGCTACCGGGAGGGCCAGGAGGATCAGCTCGGCGCGCTCGGGCTGGTGCTGAACACGGTGGTGCTGTGGAACACCGTCTACCTGGACGCCGCCCTCGCCCAACTGCGCCGCGAAGGGTACCCGGTCCAGGACGCCGACGTGGCGCGGTTGTCGCCGCTGATCTACGAGCACATCAACATGCTGGGACGCTACTCGTTCGCGGTACCGGAGGCCGTCCGTCGCGGTGAACTGCGGCCGTTGCGCAATCCATCTGAGGAGTAGGCGGCTGGCCGGGGCTCCCGCACGTCGCCCACAGGCCGGATGGGGGGGCTTACCTAGGTTTTCTGTTCCATTGCGCCCGAGACCCC
>NZ_CAIKKU010000767.1 GCF_903828115.1 uncultured Thiodictyon sp.
CAACCTCCTGGATCGGGCGCCGGTAGGCCCTGGCGAGCGGCATCGGCCCCAGGAGGACCAGCCTCAAGGACTCCGGCCCGCTCCTGGCGATGGGCTCAAGGCGGGCGGCAACCTCCTGGATCGAGCGCCGGTAGGCCCTGGCGATGGGATCAAGGCGGGCGGCAACCTCCTGGATCGGGCGCCGGTAGGCCCTGGCGAGCGGCATCGGCCCCAGGAGGACCAGCCTCAAGGACTCCGGCCCGCTCCTGGCGATGGGCTCAAGGCGGGCGGCAACCTCCTGGATCGCGCGCGGGTAGGCCCTGGCGAGCGGGATCGGCACCCAGGAGGACCAGCCTCAAGGCCCCGCACACAGTCATCGTCGGCGGATCGGCGGCCCCGCACACAGTAAAACACTTCAGAACAATCCAAACGCCCACCAACTGTTACCCGTGGCGTTACCCGGCGAGCGATTGCGGACACTAAACGAGTTTTAACGCAAACGTAAACGACTGTTTATATTGATTCCGAGAGTCGGTTTCAGGCCCCTGTGTCACTGATTGCGGAACAGCGACCACACCTCACGGAAATGCTCCTGGGCCGAGTCGCCGATCCATTCAAAGGCGACCGATTCGGTGCACGACACCTGAACGCCGCCGGCGCGCATCCGGTCGAGGACATTCGCCTTCCACACCTCCTTGCGGGAGATAATGGCATCGGCGGGAACGAAGACCTGATAGCCCCAGCGCTGGAGCCCGGCGACGGTCTGGGAGATGCAGATGTGGGCCTCCATGCCGACGACGATCAATTGGCGCCGCCCCGGGTGGGCCGAGATACTGCGCTCAAAGCCCGGCGCCGTGCAGCAGGAATAGGCCGTCTTCTCGGTGGCTTGGGTGTCCGGCGGCAGGTTCAGACCGATCGACTCGATGATCGGCCCCAGACCCTTGGAGTTTTGCTGGGTGGCGATCACCGGAATGCCGAAGACCTTGGCGGCGGTGATCAGTCGGTTGATGTTGGCGACGACCTGCTCCAGTTCCTCGGTCGGCATGGCCCGGGCCAGCCGCTCCTGGGCGTCGATGATGAGCAATTGGGACGAGTCGCGCTGACACAGCGGCATCTGGATAGGGTGAACACTCACTGGATGTCCTCCGATTGGTGGTTGCTGCCTGACGCAGATTTGTTCGTTGTCGTTGTCGTTGTCGTTGTCGTTGTCGTGGTCGTGGTCGTGGTCGTAATGCAGGTTATCGTAGTGGTGCGGATTCTCTCGCACCTCGAATAGCATCGCTTCTCCGATTACGATTACGATTACGACAACGACAACGACAACGACAACGATTGCGCTTGTGTGTAGCTTGTTCTCGACCCGTCACTCAACGATCAGAACACAAAGGCCGGCGCCGCGGGGCAGTGGGCCAGGGCCGGGGTGCAGGTCTCGAACAGGGACTCGCGACGCAGGCCGCCGCCGGCCGCCCGGGTAATCAACCAGGCCTCCATGACCGGCGGCCGACCGAGGATGCAGAAAAGGCGCCCGGCCGGGGCCAGTTGCGCCTCCAGTACCGCCAGGAGCGCGGTGGCGGGCACCGAGCCCGTCACCGCGATCACGTTGAAGGGTCCGCCCGCCGTCGGTCCGGCCAGGGCATCGGCCGCCCGCACCTCGATCCGGTCGAACCCCGCGCCCGCAAGCCGCTCCCGCGCGGCGGCGGCCAAGGCGGGGTCGGCTTCCAGGCTGACCACCGCGGCGCCCAGTCGGCTCAGACAGGCGCTCAGATAGCCGCTGCCGGTCCCGACCTCCAGCACCCGGTCGGCGAATTGAACCCTGAGCGACTGCAACAGGCGCCCAACCACCTTCGGGGCCAACATGACCTGACCCTCACCGAGCGGGACCTCGATGTCCGCGTAGGCCAGCCCCCGATAGGCATCCGGGACAAAGACCTCACGCCTGATCTCGCCCATGACCTCCAGCACCCGGTCATCGAGCACCTCCCAGGGGCGGATTTGCTGCTGAATCATGTTGAAACGCGCGATGTCGCTGCTTGAGTCCACGAGGGCTTCTCCGCGGGTACAGGGGATTTGGTGACCGGTCGGCGCGCAAGGCTAAGGGCTTCGCACGCGGCGTGCAACCTCGCCGCCCGGACGGCCGGTCTGTTCAGACTCGAGCGACACTGATCATCCGTGAACAATAGGACTCAAAGATGACGATTGCCGCGGGTCGCCGACGCGCTTGCGATAATATAGAACATTAGCGATTTCTAAAATACTTTTTTCTTCCACGCGGACCTCGGTGGCAGCTAACGCAGCCTCGGCAACTGGTCCGCGAGGCGCGAAAAACGTACTATCCTTGCGGCCCGCGACGAACGGTCCGCGCAGCGGACCCGTCGTGAGGGCCGCGAGCCGTGGAGTCCGCTGTGCGGACCAAGGCCCCGGCCCCGCGGCGAGACGGCCATCAAGGCACCCCGAACCCAAGCCACCCGGTAGCCAGCGCATGCGCAAGACTTACCTGCTCGCGGTCCTCCTCATCGCCACGGCCGCCGCCGCGGTCCGCGCCGCCGACCAATCGGCGCCGCCCCCGCTCACAGCGCCAATCCCCGCGCCGGCCCCGGCCCCAGCCGCGGCGCAAGCCCCGGCCAAGGCGCCCGCCCCGGCCCCCGCCAAGCCCGGCGCTCCCAAAAAAAAGGGCAGCGAAAAGGCCGAGTACAAGGGCCCGACCGAAACCGACATCCGCGTCGCCTACACGGACAGAATCAGCGAGATCAACGTGGGGACGGCCCAATATCTCGATCCGGCGGCGGCGGCGAAGCTCACCATCAAGCTGGTGAAGGTCGACGTGGTGGAGTGCAACCCGGTCGAGGAACGCAAGGACATCTATGTCTGCAGCATCCTGGTCGAGGCCGGCGTGGGTGCCGGCGAGGTCGAGTTCAAGCGCTCGGAGGTCGCGCTGGTCAAGGCAAAGGACGCCTGGCGCGTCCACTAGCGGCGCCACCTGAACCGGCGTCCACACAGAACTGTCCCATCGCTTACAATGCGGCCCGGTCGTACCCGGCAACCGCTCCGCCGACTGCCGTTCGGCACGCCCGCGGCAGCCGGCACCCATGAACCGCCTGCCGAGTCCGCAACCCGTTATCTTCACATAACCCTGAGGTGATCCGCATGTCCCTGATGTCCCGTTCCATGGCCGAACTGATCGGCACCTTCTGGCTGGTCTTAGGCGGTTGCGGCAGCGCCGCGCTGGCGGCGGTCTTCATGGCCGGTACCAACGATATCGGTATCGGCCTGCTCGGTGTCGCCTTCGCCTTCGGCCTCACGGTCCTGACCATGGCCTACGCGATCGGCCACATCTCGGGCTGCCATCTGAACCCGGCCGTGACCGTCGGTCTGGTCGTGGGGGGCCGCTTCCCCGTGGGGGACGCGCCCCTGTACATCATCTTCCAGACCATCGGGGCGATCCTGGCGGCCTTCCTGCTCCTCTTGATCCTCCAGGGCAATCCGGAGTTCGTCCTCAAGGCCAGCAGCCTGGCGGTCAACGGGTTTGGCGACCTGTCCCCCGGCAAGTACGGTATGACCACCGGCCTGATCGTGGAGGTCGTCATGACCGCCATGTTCCTCTTCATCATCCTGGGCTGCACCGACAAGCGCGGCATCGGCACCCACGCGGGACTCGCCATCGGCCTGGGCCTGACCCTGATCCACCTGATCTCCATCCCGGTGACCAACACCTCCGTGAACCCGGCGCGCAGCACCGGCCCGGCCCTGGTCCTGGCACTGAACGGCGAGGGGCTCGCCCTGTCCCAACTGTGGCTCTTCTGGCTCGCCCCGATCATCGGGGCCGGCATCGCCGGCGGGATCTATCGGCTGTTCGAGGCCCCCGCAAGCAAGTAACCGCTTGCCCGGCGCGGGCCTTGGCGGCCCCCGCCGCTGTTCCAACAAGATATGCCAGGCTGTTAACCCTATCCACTTACTCTCAAGCAGCCCATGAGGGAATGCTTGTCGCGTTGTCGTTGTCGTTGTCGTTGTCGTTGTCGTTGTCGTTGTCGTTGTCGTTGTCGTTGTCGTTGTCGTTGTCGTTGTCGAGGTTATGGTAGCGCCCCGGATTCTCTCGCACGCCAAACTGCATCGCTTCTCCGATTACGACAACGACAACGATTGTGTTTAACGTGATTCTTGACTCGTTACGTCGTACCCCTCACAGAACGACCAGATTATCCCGATGGATCAGTTCCTCGGCGTCGCTATGGCCCAGGATTTCCTCGTGTCGGCTGGTGGGCTCCCCGCGGATGCGCAGGGTCTCGGTCACATCGTAGTTGACCAGGCCCCGGGCGACTTCCCGGCCCTCCTCGTCCACACAGGCAACCACCTCACCCCGGTCGAAGGTGCCGTGCACCGCCTTGACCCCCACCGCCAACAGGCTGGTGCCCTTCTCCCGCAGCGCGCGCACCGCACCCGGGTCCAAAGTCAGCCGGCCGCGCACCTGCAGGTGCCCGGCCAGCCACTGCTTGCGCGCCGCCTGGGGGCCCTGGGCCGGCACCAGCAGGGTCCCTACGGCCTCACCCGCGCCGATCCGCGTCAGCACGCCCGCGCCGCGGCCGGGGGCGATGACCGTGGCCGCCCCCGAGCGGGCCGCCAGCCGGGCCGCCCGCACCTTGGTCACCATCCCGCCGGTACCGTGCGCGGTGACGCTCCCCCCGGCCACCAGGTCCAGTTGCGGATCGTCCACCCGGGTCGCGCCGATCAGCCGGGCAGCCGGATCGCCGCGCGGATCGCGGTCGAAGAGCCCGTCCTGATCCGTCAGCAGGATCAGCAAATCGGCCTCGATCAGGTTGGCCACCAGGGCGGCCAGGGTGTCGTTGTCGCCGAAGCGCAACTCCTCGGTGGCGACCGTGTCGTTCTCGTTGATGACCGGGATCACCCCGAGCCCCAACAGGGTGCGCAGGGTGCCGCGGGCGTTGAGATAGCGGGCCCGGTGGGCCAGGTCGTCGCGCGTGAGCAGCACCTGCGCGGTGTGCAGGCCAAAGGTCTCAAAGCAGGCCTCATAGGCGCGCACCAGACCCATCTGACCGATAGCGGCGGCGGCCTGCAGCTCATGCAGCGCCTTGGGACGCTGCCGCCAGCCCATGCGCACCATGCCCTCGGCGACCGCCCCGGAGGACACCAGCACCACGTCGTGACCGGCCGCCCGGCGCGCCGCGATCTGTTCCACCCAGGGCATCAGCATCCCCCGGGTCAGCCCGAGGCCATCGCGGGTCAGGAGCGCGCTGCCGATCTTGACGACCCAACGGCGGGTCGCGGGGAGAGTGTCACGGGAGATCACGTCTTAGGGCCCCTTTTGGCTTGGCTACGAACGGTTCATTAACAAGTGAAACAAGTCCATTAGGAAATGTTCTCAGCACCGTTGTCGTTGTCGTTGTCGTTGTCGTTGTCGAGGTTATCGTAACGCCCAGAATTCTCGCGCAAGCCAATTTGCAGCGCTTCTCCGATTACGATTACGACCGACAACGACAACGACAACGATTGTTCGTCAGGCTCAATCGAGCGGGTGCCAATCGGCAGCGTCGGGCTCATCCGCGGGTCGGGCCTCGCCGGACTCAAGCTTGAGTGCCTCCAGACGGCGCATCAGGTCCTCCATCAACTGGGCCGTACCGGCGCCGGTCAGGGCCGAGCACTCATAGACCGGTGCCAGCCAACCCAGGTCGTCCAGCACCTGCTCACGGCGCTGCCGCAGCACCTCGGGCGGGAGCAGATCGCACTTGTTCAGGACCAGCCAGCGCTCCTTCTGCGCCAGGTCACCGCCGAACGCGGTAAGCTCAGCCTCGATCTTGCGCACCTGCGCGGCCGGCTCCAGCGATTCGTCGAGCGGGGCCAGGTCCACCAGGTGCAGGAGCAGCCGGGTGCGGGCCAGGTGCTTGAGGAACTGGATGCCGAGCCCGGCACCCTCCGCCGCCCCTTCGATCACCCCCGGGATGTCGGCAATCACGAAGCTGCGCCGGTGCCCCAGGCGGACCACGCCCAGGTTCGGATACAGGGTCGTGAAGGGATAATCGGCCACCTTGGGACGGGCACTGGAAACCTGACGGATCAGCGACGACTTACCGGCGTTGGGGAAGCCGAGCAGTCCCACGTCCGCCAACAGGATCAGTTCCAGGTGCAGGTCGCGCCGCTCCCCCGGGGTGCCGGGCGAGAACTGGCGGGGGGCACGATTGGTGCTCGACTTATACCGGGCATTGCCGATGCCGTGGAAACCGCCCTGGGCGACCAGCAGGCGCTCCCCGTTGGTCAGCAATTCACCCAAGGACTCGCCGGTCTCCTGCTCGAAGACCCGGGTCCCGACCGGCACCCGGATCAGGAGGTCACGACCGCCGCGACCGCGCATGTCCTTGCCCATGCCCTTGTGGCCGGACTCGGCCCGGTGCATCCGCTGGAAACGAAAGTCGACCAGGGTGTTGAGATTGTTGTCGGCCAGCAGGTAGATGCTGCCGCCGTCGCCGCCGTCGCCGCCGTCCGGGCCGCCCTTGGGGATATATTTCTCGCGGCGAAAGCTGACACAGCCGCTGCCGCCGTCGCCGGCCTCGACCCGGATGAATGCCTCGTCGACGAATTTCATGACGTTGTCCGCGATCTAAAGGCCAAAACGCAAAGAGCCCCGTCCGGGGGACGAGGCTCTTGTGCAGACACCCTTGCGATCACCGGCTTGGACGCCCACCCGCGGAAGCGGGGCGACGCGGGCCCGGGGACGGCCGGGTGACGAAGGCCGATCGAGCAATCCCGAGCGGCCGATACTATGGGTACTATGCGGTCTCGACCGTGACGAACTTGCGGTTCTTCGGACCCTTGATCAGGAACCGCACCACCCCGTCGGCCAGGGCAAACAGGGTATGGTCCTTACCCAGGCCCACATTGACGCCGTTGTGTACGGGCGTGCCGCGCTGCCGCACGATAATGCTGCCCGCGGTGACCTTCTGGCCGCCGAAGATCTTGACGCCGAGGCGTTTGGACTCGGAATCACGGCCGTTGCGCGAACTGCCGCCTGCTTTTTTGTGTGCCATGGATGCTCCCCGATCAGCCCGCGCTGATCCCGGTAATCTGAAGCTCCGTGAACCACTGGCGGTGGCCCTGGCGCTTCAGGTGATGTTTGCGCCGCCGGAACTTGATGATATGGACCTTGGCGGCGCGCCCGTGGGCCTTGACCGTGGCGGTCACCTTGCCGCCCAGGATGTAGGGCCGACCGATCGTCACCGCGTCGCCGTCGGCAACCATCAGGACCTGATCGAGTTCGATGTCGGCACCTGCCTCGGCAACGAGCTTCTCGACCTTGAGGGTATCCCCCTCGGAGACCCGGTATTGCTTGCCACCGGTTTGGATCACCGCGTACATGTCTTGAAGATTCCCCAAGGCTGAGTTCGACCGCCGACGCTCCAGGCCGGATGTAAAGACCCAACACGATAACCGGGCGCGGCCCCGCCGTCAACCCACCCAGAGGGCATCCACCCGCCGGCCACGCGGTCGTCCCGGTCCGCGCCGATCCGACCAGGCTTGACAGCCCCCCGGCCGACACCTAGCATCGGCGGTCACACTTTGATGCCAGTTCCCAGACGCATGGACCTTTCCGCGATCCGGCTTCCCGCCGCCGAAGACACCAAGGCCGTCGACGCACTGATCGTGCGCCGACTGCGATCCGACGTGGCCCTCATCAACCAGATCGGACACTACATCGTGCGCAGCGGCGGTAAACGTCTGCGCCCGCTGTCGGTGCTGCTGGCCGCGCGCGCCTGCGGCTACGGCGGCACCCGCCACATCGATCTGGCCGCGGTCATCGAGTTCATCCACACCGCCACCCTGCTGCACGACGACGTCGTGGACGGCTCCGAGTTGCGCCGCAACCAGGACACCGCCAACGTGGTGTGGGGCAACGAGGCCACGGTGCTGGTAGGGGACTTCCTCTACTCGCGCGCCTTCGAGATGATGGTCGAGGTCGGCAGCATGCGGGTGATGGAGATCCTGGCCCACGCCACCAACCGCATCGCCGAGGGTGAGGTCCTGCAACTGCTCAACACCAAGGACCCGGACACCGACGAGCAGCGCTACATGGAGGTCATCGTGCGCAAGACCGCCACCCTGTTCGAGGCCGCCACGCGCCTGGGCGCGGTCCTGGCCGCGAGCCCGGACCCCATCGAAACGGCCATGGCCGACTATGGCCGCAACCTCGGGATCGCCTTCCAGTTGATCGACGACGCCCTGGACTACAGCAGCGGCAACACCGAACTGGGCAAGAACGTCGGCGACGACCTGGACGAGGGCAAACCGACCCTGCCGATCCTGCGGGCGATGGCGGTCGGCACCCCCGCACAGCGCCGCCTGCTGCGCGAGGCCATCGAGCACGGCGGACGCGAGCGGATCGACGACGTGATCGCGGTGATTGCGTCCACCGACGCGATTGCCTATACTACCGAACTCGCACGGGATTACGCCCGACGGGCCAAGGAGGCACTCGCCGTCCTCGCCCCCTCGGACGCCACCGCGTCCTTGGGTCTGATGGCCGATTTCGCGGTCAGCCGAGACCACTAGAGACGGGTCACAGAGCGGCAGTCAGGCCGCCACCGTCGTCGTCGTAACGGTCGTCCCCCTTTCCCTCGGGGTGTAGCTCAGCTTGGTAGAGCGCTGTCTTCGGGAGGCAGAAGTCGCAGGTTCGAATCCTGTCACCCCGACCATCTTCTAATGCATCTGCAAGTCAGCCGCTTACGAGCGGCTTTTTTGTGCCTCTCCATCGTGAAAGTCGCGCAGCGACGCGGTGGGAGCGGCTTCAGCCGCGACGGGCCGCACGGGGAACGTGGCGTCGGGGTTCGCCGCAGCGCGGCCGCAGGCCGCTCCCACGAGAGCACTATCGGTCAGGACCGAACGGAACCGAACCGCTCACTGAGAATCGATACCGCAGGTTGGTTGCGTAATGCCGTGACCGGACGGCGCGCCGACCCAGTGCCGCCGCCCCGGGGCGTCACTTCGCAGCGGTCGGCCGGCACCGGCAGGGCCTGACTCCAGCCGCTCAGGCCTCGTTCGGCTTGGGCGGAAACAGCGTCGCGAGCGACTTGACGGTCATCTCCGAGAGAATCTTGCCGGGGCAGATCCGCGTAATGACGGCGAAGGTGAACGAGATCGGGGGAATATACAGCACCCAATGCACCACCCCGAACCCGGTGAGCCAGATGCCCGTCCACAAGATGGTCCCGGACACGGCAAAAAAGAGGCGCAGGCCGGGACCCAGCCGCTCAACGCCTCTGAAATAGTTGACGATCGCGCTGAAAAACCCGTTCATCTCGATGGCTCCTGTTAACGATGGTCATCCGGCCGGGAAGCGCCCGACGGCCGCGGCGGGTGGTCCGCGCGAAGGTCCGCACAGCGGACCCTACGGGACAGGCCGGGGTGATGAAGGCCGCGCCCGCGCCCAGCAGGACGGGCGCGAGTCTCCCCGGTCCTGCGCCGTGCGGCAAGTGTTTTCAGGGTATGATGGGCGCCCGTCAGCGGGGCGGATCGGCCGCCCGCCCGCGGGTGGCCCCTGCCATCGCGGCGCGGCGCGGCGCGCGGGCGCGCGCAGCGTTCAACCGACGCCGGAGCCAGCCGATGCACCTGCACTTGAACCCACTCCTGATCGAGCCGGCCGCAACGCTCCTGCTCGGCATTCTGATCCTGCTCATTCCCAGGTTCTTGCGTTATTTCGTGGCCATCTATCTGATCGTCATCGGCGTCCTGGGGCTGATGCGGCACCTCTGAGCCATGATCGCGAGGCTGCTCAGACCTCGCCGCCCCCGGGGTCGGTTAAGATCCCGCCATCGCCAACCAGACCCCGAACCAGACGCAGGGTAAGCCATGACCACCATCCGCGAGTCCGATTTCGTCCAGAGCATCGCCGACGCCCTGCAGTTCATCTCCTTTTACCACCCGGCGGACTATATCCGCGCCCTGGCCGCCGCCTACGCGGCGGAGGAGTCCCCGGCGGCCAAGGACGCGATGGCGCAGATCCTGGTGAACTCACGGATGTGCGCGCAGGGCCACCGACCCATCTGCCAGGACACCGGGTCAGTGGTGGTCTTCCTCAAGGTAGGTATGGGGGTGCGCTGGGACACGGCGCTCAGCATCCAGGAACTGGTGGACGCGGGGGTGCGCCGGGCCTATCTGGACCCGGACAACCCGTTGCGCGCCTCCATGGTCGCCCCACCCATCGGGGCGCGCAAGAACACCGGCGACAACACCCCGGCCGTGGTGCATGTGGAACTGGTCCCGGGGAACCGCCTCGAGGTGCGCCTGGCGGCCAAGGGCGGGGGCTCGGAGAACAAGTCCAAGTTCACCATCCTGAATCCCAGCGACAGCCTGGTGGACTGGGTGCTCAAGACGGTCCCGACCATGGGCGCCGGCTGGTGCCCGCCGGGGATGCTCGGCATCGGCATCGGGGGCTCCGCCGAGAAGGCCATGCTGATGGCGAAGGAGTCGCTGCTCGGTCACATCGACATCCATGAATTGAAGGCGCGCGGTCCCGCCGACCCGATCGAGGAACTGCGCCTGGAACTGTTCGAGAAGGTCAACGCACTGGGCATCGGTGCCCAGGGGCTGGGCGGGCTCACCACGGTGCTGGATGTCAAGATCGAGACCTTCCCCACCCATGCCGCCTCGCTCCCCGTGGCCATGATCCCCAACTGCGCCGCCACCCGGCATGCGGAGTTCACCCTGGACGGCTCGGGCCCCGCGACGCTGACACCGCCGCGGCTCACCGACTGGCCCGAGATCACCTGGGATGCGGCGGCGGGGGCGCGCCGGGTGGACCTGGACTCGGTCACCCGCGAGGACATCGCCGGCTGGCGGCCGGGCGAGCGCCTCCTGCTCTCCGGCCGGCTCCTGACCGGCCGCGACGCCGCCCACAAGCGCATGGTCGATCTCTTGAACAGCGGCGAGGGGCTGCCGGACGGGGTCGACCTGCGCGGGCGCTTCATCTACTACGTGGGCCCGGTCGACCCGGTGGGCGACGAGGTGGTCGGCCCCGCCGGCCCGACGACCGCCACCCGCATGGACAAGTTCACCGAGCAGATGCTGAGCGAGACCGGCCTCATCGGCATGGTCGGCAAGGCCGAGCGGGGACCGGTCGCGGTCGAGGCGATCCGGCGCCACCAGGCGGTCTATCTCATGGCGGTGGGCGGGGCGGCCTATCTGGTGGCCAAGGCCATCAAGTCGTCGCGCCTCATCGCCTTCGGGGACCTGGGGATGGAGGCGATCCGCGAGTTCGAGGTGCTGGACATGCCGGTGACGGTGGCCGTGGACAGCCGGGGTGAGTCCGTGCACCAGAGCGGGCCGGCAGAGTGGCGGGCGCGGATCGGCAAGATTCCGGTCGCCGTCGCGGCTTAGCAGCGAGTCAGGAACAAGTCAAACGCAGACACAATCGTTGTCGTTGTCGTTGTCGTTGTCGGAGAAGCGATGCATCGTGGGGTGCGAGAGAATCCGAGGCTCAACGATTAC
>NZ_CAIKKU010000768.1 GCF_903828115.1 uncultured Thiodictyon sp.
AGAATCCGGGGCACTACGATAACCTCGATTACGACAACGACAACGACAACGAAAATGGCGCAGGCAGTACCTGATGGAATTGTTTAACTTATCAGTGAACCGTTCCTTTGGCCTGACACAATGAATAGAGATCCGTCAGCAGACGCAAGTGAGAAAGGGTCCGGGCGGCCCGGGGCACTGGTCCCGGCCCGGGCACTTGGGGTTTTTCCATGACGACGAACGGCACCCGCTACGACCTGGTTCTTTTCGGCAGCGACCTGCAAGGCGCAGAACGTGCGCAGGCGGTCAGTCGCCTGGCGCAGTTGCTGAAGGTCGCCCCCGAGCAGGGCGCACAGATACTCGAACAACGCGGGCTCGTCATTGCCCGCGGCCTGGATGCGGACACCGGGGCGGAGACCCAGCGTAAATTGCTCGCAATCGGGGTCCGCTGCAATCTGCGCCCCTGCAGCACCTCGGGCCTGACCCTGGAACTCGCCGCCGTAGAGGCACCACCGACGGTGATGACCTGCCCGGCCTGTGGCCACGTCCAACAGGTCAAGGGGGACGAACCGGCCCCCACGACCTGCGAGCAGTGCGAAATCGTCTTCGCCAAGTATGAAAATCTGGCGAAGGAGAAGAAAGAACGCGAGCAGATCCGGCAAACGCTGCTCTACGAGCAACAGCGCTCCCTGGAGCGGGATCAGAGAGAACAGGAGGAGCGCCTGGCGCAGCAGCGGCGCCGCCAACTGGAAGATGAGATCCGCAAGCAGTTGGGCCTGCCGCGCCTGATGGCCAGCCGTACCGGGCTGATCAGTTCAGCGGCCGGAATCTATCTGCTGGGCCTAAGCATGGGCGCGGGGGGCCTGTTCGCCTACAACCTGTTGTCCGGGAGCGGCACCATCGCCCCTGACCCCAAACGGTTCGGCGAGGGCGCACTGGCCATGGGCCAAGCGGCGGCCGAGTCGGGCGTATTCGATCCCGGTATGGTCGCCGAGATGCAGGTCTCCGCACTCCTGGACCCCGCGGCGGGCGCAGCCGCCGCGGAACCGGGTGCCGCCGCCACCGACCCGGGTTTCGCCGCCACAGGCCCTGGCGCCGCCGCGGACACTGGCGCAATCCCGGGGGCCGCCGGGCCTCTCCCCAATGCTTCTTTCGGCCAGTCGGGCGCCGCGCGCCCCGGGCAACCGGGTGCGGCGCGGGCCGGCACGGCCGCGCCTGACGGGTCGGACGCGCTCGGATTCCTTGATAGCCGCCTGGCCGATCTGAAGAACGACACCGAGTGGGACCTCTATCTCCTCGGCCGCATCCAGGCCCTGCACGAACGCGGCGCCGCGCCGCAGGCCATGGCCCTGGTCGAGCACCTGCAGGATCCCGAACTGCGCTTTGACCGCGGCGCCCGGCTGGCCGATGACCTGGGGCGTGAAGGCCGATCGGCGGACGCCGAGAACCTGTACCTGCGCCTGGGCGCCGCGGCCGATCAGCAACCCGACCACGCCGGGGCACGGGTCGCCGCCTACGCCACCCTGGCCCGCCATCGCCACCGGGCCGGGCGTCCGACCGAGGCCGCCGGGCTCCTGCAGCAGGCGATGAGCATGGCCGCGACCCTGACCGCACCCGCGGATCAGGCCGCGGCCGAGATCGAGATTGCCGCACTCCTGACCGATTTAGGCCGTCCGGCAGAGGCCCGGACCCATTTTCAGGCGGCGTTGGGGGCGCTGGGTCGCATCCAGGCCCCGGCCGCCCGTCTGGCGGCGATCCCACCACTCGCACAGGGTTATGCCAAGGCCGGCTACCGGGCCTCGGCCCTGAATCTGCTCGACGAGGCGACCCGCAACATCGCCTCGGCCAAGGACGCGCGCGAGCGTGAGCGCATCCTCGGCGTGATCGCGCAAACCAATGCCCAGTTGGGGGACCGGCAGGGCGCTATGGGTGCCGCGGCGCGGATTGCCGCCCCGGCCGGGAAGGATCGGGCACTGCATCGACTCGTCGCGACCGAACTTGCAGCAGGGCGCCTCGCCGACGCGATCGAGTTGGCCGAGGGCCTGCATACCCCGGCCTATCAGGCACTGGCAGCCGGGTTGGTGGGGCTGCGCCAAACGGCGCTGCCCGCCTATCGGCCGCTGGCCGCCCGCTCAACCGAACGCGCCGCCGCGGCCGTCGCCCTGCTGACGAACCCCGCGGAGCAGGCGGCCGTCACCGCCGAACTGGCGCGCTTCGCCGCGCGCGGCGGCGACAGCGCGGCGGCGGAGCGCGGCTTCGCGCAGGCACTGCGGCTCGCCGAATCGGTACCGTCGCTGCCGGAACGTGACCGCGCGCTGGCGATCCTGGCGATCAACGAGGCGCTCGCACTGCGCCTGGCCGACGCACGAACCAGGCTCCCGAAGATCGCCGATACACAATTGCGGTTCGCCCTGACCAACGACCTGGCCGTGCTTGGCGACGCGGCAAAAGCGGTCGGTCCTTAGCCGGCAGACCTATCCGAGAGAACCCGACCATGGCCCCCTGCGACCGTCGCCTGCGACCGACCTTCACCGCCCGTCCGGGTACGGACCTGGACCGCGGGGCGGCCCCCGACCCCCGGGGGGCCGTCGCGTGAAATACATCGTGCTGAAGACCAGCCGCGGCGAACGCCCGGTGCTCTTTCCCAGTGAGTTCTCCCACCGCGACCTGGCGGACCTCTTTGCACCCGCGCCGATCGCGGCCGCCGGCTTCGTGCACGAGGGAGCGGACGGGATCAGTTGCGGGGGCGAGAGCGCCGGCCTGCGCATCGGCTCCCGGGGCAGCCTGGACGCGGCGCTGATCCGCGCCGCCTTGGGGGAGGATTGAGGGGGGGATTGACGCACTCGCGGCGCTACGGACCGGGCGCTACCATCAAGAATCCACCGATGAACACAGATGAACACAGATGTTCTTTGAATTGTCATGCGCTGATCGCTACTGTGACAATCACCCGCAAGGCGAGCCCCCGACCAAGCGTAAGCCAATGAATAATCTGTCTTCATCTGTGTTCATCTGTGTTCATCTGTGGATGACTTCTCTTTCTTTGATCAAGCGTAAGTCAATAAATTATATGTGATAATCTGTGTTCATCTGTGGATGACCGCTCTTCTTAGGATAATGAGACCGACCACCAGACCACCACCGGAGCCCCCATGAAGATCGAAACCCTGGCCATCCACGCGGGCTTTGCCCCGGACCCCACCACCAAGTCCGTGGCCACCCCCATCTACCAGACCACCAGCTACGCCTTCGACGACACCCAGCACGGGGCGGACCTCTTCGACCTCAAGGTGGCGGGCAACATCTACACCCGCATCATGAACCCCACCAGCGACGTGCTGGAGCAGCGGGTGGCGGCCATGGAGGGCGGGGTCGGGGCCCTGGCGCTCGCCTCCGGCATGGCGGCGGTGACCGACGCCATCTTCACCATCGCCCAGGCCGGGGACAATATCGTCGCCGTCTCCACCCTCTACGGCGGCTCCTACAACCTGTTCGCCCACACCCTGCCCCGCCTCGGCATCCAGGTGCGCTTCGCCGCCCCCAACGACATCGCCGGCATGGAATCTCAGATCGACGCCAAGACGCGCGCAGTCTTCGTCGAGTCCATCGGCAACCCGGCCGGCAACGTGGCAGACATCACCGCCATCGCCGACATGGCCCACGCCCACGGCGTCCCGCTCATCGTCGACAACACGGTGCCGAGCCCCTATCTGTGCCGCCCCTTCGAGCACGGCGCGGACATCGTGATCCACGCCCTGACCAAATACATGGGCGGCCACGGCACCAGTATCGGCGGCGTCCTGGTCGACTCGGGCAAATTCCCCTGGGCGCAGAACGCGCAGCGCTTCCCCATGCTCAACGAGCCGGACGTCTCCTACCACGGCGTGGTCTACACCCAGGCCCTGGGCGCCGCCGCCTTCATCGGCCGCGCCCGCGTGGTGCCGCTGCGCAACATGGGCGCCTGCATCTCGCCGTTCAACAGCTTTTTGATTTTGCAAGGGATCGAGACCCTGCATGTGCGCATGGACCGCCATTGCGAGAACGCGCTGGCGGTCGCGCAATTCCTTAAGAATCACCCCAAGGTGGCCTGGGTGCGCTACGCCGGCCTGCCCGACAGCCCGGACTACCCGCTGGTGCAGCGTTACATGGACGGCGCCAAGGCCAGTTCCATCCTCTCCTTCGGGATCAAGGGCGGGCTCACCGCCGGCGCCCAATTCATCGACGCGCTGAAGCTCGCCGTGCGCCTGGTCAACATCGGCGACGCCAAGACGCTCGCCTGCCACCCCGCCACCACCACCCACCGCCAACTCTCCCCGGAGGAACTGGCCCGCGCCGGCGTCTCTCAGGACCTGGTGCGCCTGTCCATCGGCATCGAACACATAGACGACATCATTGCCGACCTGGAGCAGGCATTGGCCGCGGCGGCCTAGTACCCCCGGCCCCTCAGTGCTGCGCGTGCCCAGGCGCCGCCGCCCGGATCGGCGCCTGGGCCCGTGAACTGCTTTTTCCAGGGTTATTAGATCGCGAACTTCACCGCCGAGGCCGCCGCGATCAGCCACACCGCCCCGCCCACCTCGCGCGGACGCCCGGCGAGCGTCTTCACCACCGCATGGACGATGAACCCGAGCCCGATGCCGGCGGCGATCGAGAAGGTGAAGGGCATCGCCAGCGCCGTGACCACCGCCGGCAGATAGTCGGTCAGGTCGTCCCAGTTGAGCCCGCGCAGGGCCCCGGCCATCAGGCAGGCGACGAACAGCAGCGCGGGCGCGGTGGCGAAGTCGGGGAGCGCGGTGGCGAGCGGGGCGAAGAAGAGCGTCGCCAGGAACAGCACACCGGTCACCACCGCGGTCAGGCCGGTGCGCCCGCCCGCCTGGATGCCCGCGGCGCTCTCGATGTAGCTGGTGACGGTCGAGGTACCGAGCGCCGCGCCCAGGATGGCACCGCCCGAATCCGCCGTCAGGGCCTGCTTGAGCCGCGGCACGGTGCCGTCCGGGCGCATCAGCCCGGCCCGGTGCGTGACCCCGATCAGGGTACCGGCATTGTCCAGCACGTCGACCAGGAAGAAGGTCAGCACGATGCTCACCAGGCCCAGATTGAGCGCGCCGGGGATGTCCATCTGGAGCCAGGTGGGCGCCAGCGAGGGCGGCAGCGAGACCACCCCGTGGAAGCTGGTGAGCCCAAACGGGATGCCGGCGGCGGCGGTCGCAAGGATGCCGATCAGCACCGCCGCGGCGATGCCGCGCGCCGCGAGCGCCGCCATCGTGAGGAAGCCGGCGCAGGCCAGCAGTGTCGCGGGGTTGCCGAGCGGGCCCAGGGTCACATAGGTCGCGGGGGCCGCGACCACCACGCCCATGTGCTCCAGCCCGATCAGCGCCAGGAAGAAGCCGATGCCGGCACCGATGCCGAGCTTGAGCGACAGCGGAATGGTGTTGATCAGCCATTCCCGCACGCGCAGCAGCGAGACGATCAGGAACAGCACGCCGGACAGGAAGACCGCGCCCAGCGCGACCTGCCAGGGGATGTGCAGCCCACCCACCACGACGAAGGCAAAATAGGCGTTGAGCCCCATGCCGGGCGCCAGCGCCAGCGGGAGGTTGGCGTAGAGCCCCATGGCGATGGAGGCGATGCCGGCACCCAGACAGGTCGCCACGAACAGCGCCCCCTGGTCCATGCCGGTGGTGGCCAGGATGCTCGGATTGACCGCCACGATATAGACCATCGCGAGCCAGGTCGTGATACCGGCGAGGACCTCGGTGCGGATCGTGGTACCGGCCTCGTGCAGGCGAAACAGGGCTGATCCAGTCAGCAAAAACTCTGCACAATTCTGCTTAATCATCATTAAAGCTCACGTAGAATTCAAGACAGAATTGTGGGAACGTGGGTTTCCCAAATAGTGGGTTTCCCACGCACTGGGTCCGCCGCGAGTTCCGCGGTGGCAGCCTGTGGAGAGGTTCGTGAGACCTGGGGGAGCATGCGGTCGCCTCATCGGCGTAAAGCTCCCCACCAAGGGGAGCTTTTTTGGCGAAAACCAAGCCGTTTCCCCGGGCAGCCTCGTTGAAGCAGGAACTTAGCACTGAAGCTACCTATGCGTAGGTTTGGATAGGTCTAAGAGAACGGTCATCGCAACCACCGTGCTCAGGTTGGGTTCAGGCACCCCGGCCGTTGGCCGTGTGCGGATGGGCCTGGGACGCGCCCGCTTTGCGCCGCGCGCCGCAGTGGTCTCGGCAAGGCCGACAAGCGGCCCCTCGGCGCACTTGGCGGGGCCATGAAAGCGACTCAGGGTAGCGCAACGCCGCCCGGAACGTAAGCCGTCGCGGCCCGGCGGGTGCGATCAGAACTGATGTGGTGACCGATCTCCCGGGTACGCCGTCCTGGTCGTTGTCGTTGTGGTTGTGG
>NZ_CAIKKU010000769.1 GCF_903828115.1 uncultured Thiodictyon sp.
CTGCTCGCCAGCGTGATTGAAACCTGTCGCCAGCGCGGCCAGGTGCCGTGGCCCTATCTGGCCGGCGTGATCGCTGAGCGCCGCGCCGGTCGCGCGGCCGCTCCGCTGCCGGCTCCAATGCCGGGTCTCTGAACGGCTACGGAAAAAGCAGAAATAGCAGCCGGATCGGCTTCTCCATTTATAGTAATCCGGGAGCCCGATTCCCGCATCTTCCAGTATCTTAAGGATGTCTTTCTTGGCTAGTCCGTCTTCCCGGAACGGAAAACGCGCTGTTATATTCGGCTTCCGTGATATGTATCCTTTTCTTTCCGGCTCGTCGGCGCGAATTCCGACATAGCTGACCGCCTGGTCCTCCCCTACAAATCGCTCGAATGGCTTAATCTTGAGGTTAACCGTACACCATCTTTGATCCACAGCAGGTAGAAAATTGTCATGCAGCTTCAGATAATAGTCAAAGTCTCGTCCCGCATTGATGCGGACAACTTTGCGTCCCAGATAGTCTTCCATGCGCTCGATGAACTCGAGGGTTTCCGGTAACTCAGCCCCAGTATCGGCGAAAAAATATTCCATATCCGGAACTTTGTCACGCATGTAGATTGCAAGCGCTGCGCTATCCTTGCCGCCGGATAATCCCAGCAAATGTCGAGCCGGTTTTTCACTCATGTTCTAACTCCCACTTAGGTATCTGCCTGAAGCAATTTCGCAATAATAGCAAGCCGCAACTCTTGGTCTTCAAAGTTCGCTAATAAGGCGTTGATACGCTCGGCCTGAGCGTCGATCAAGGGTCGCTGTTCAGGATTGATATAGACGATGCGACCAGCCCGTTCGCCGTCCGTGCTGGAGACGGTGCGCAGGAGTATGACCTCTCGGTCTTCGCCCGCTGGACGTGCCTGGACGGCCCGGTCCAGCGTCTCCAGGTCGCGCAGACGTACCGTGAGATCGCCAAGATGATTGCTGGCATTAAGGCGTTGTTCGTCGGTCCATTTCTGAGGCGGAATCTTGCCGAGCAACGTCATGACGGACTCTAACCAGGCTTGGTCGTCATGGTGCCCGGCAGTCAGGCGTCGAATGAAGGTGCGCAGGTCATGTTGATTCTCCCCAGCGTAGCGATCCAAATCCTGAAAACGCGCGGTCAATGCCTGGCGTAGCTGAGCCAGTGCCAACCCGACATCCAGTCCGAAGGCACGCGCAAGTTTTTGCTGGAAGTCGTCGATCATTCCGGGATAGGCATCGCGTAGCTCCCGCAACCCGGCAACGAGTGTGCGCAGATACTCATCCATCAGGGTTTCGTCCGTGTCGGTGATCGCAACGGGTGCAGTGCCACAGGCGCGCGGGAGGGTCTCAAACAAGAGTGCAGCCGGCCCGCGGGCGCGCGGAAAAGTCTCGCGAATTGCCACGGCGGTGCCGCTCAGGTGCGATGCCTTTTGGGCATAGGGCGGCAGGGCACGCATGAACTTGGCGAGCGGCCGGATGATATCGAGCAGGGTGGCGGGCTCCGGAATCCGTCCAACGATCGTCTCCAGGTATTTGCGGAACAGGACCAAGCGCCCACCCTGTAAGGAGATTTCTGAGTAAAAGTTTCCCGCTTTTTGGGATAGAATATTGGCACTGGCAGATTTCCTCCGCGGCGCAGGAAAGCGACAACAATAGGCACTTGGGAGGCTGCGATTCAGCGGGTTGCAGGATTCGCCACCCGC
>NZ_CAIKKU010000770.1 GCF_903828115.1 uncultured Thiodictyon sp.
GCGGGTGGCGAATCCTGCAACCCGCTGAATCGCAGCCTCCCAAGTGCCTATTGTTGTCGCTTTCCTGCGCCGCGGAGGAAATCTGCCAGTGCCAATATTCTATCCCAAAAAGCGGGAAACTTTTACTCAGAAATCTCCTTAATCTCCATGGTCTTGCCAAAGTTGGCCCGGCCCACGATGACTGAGAAGTTCCCCGCCAGCACGTTGTTCCAGGTTAGTCGCTTACCCAAAACATCAGATGCAAGAAGCTGGTCGGCCGTGTACGTTGTCCGGAGACTGAATCGGCGGTCTAGATCAAGATATTCGTCCATGCCGCCTATAATACTAACTCTGCATCAGAGGGGGCGGAAATAGGAGGCCAGAAAGCGCAGTCGCCCGCCACTTTTCAGGGATTCGTCCGGGTCTCGCCGACCGACATTGATGGGCTTGCTGGCGGTCAATGCCATTGGCTATCGTCGAACACGCCCTCCAGGGTCGATGCCGTCAGCACCCGCCGGAGCAAGACATCGAGATCGGCGTCCGGTATTTTTGCGACGTGGGCACGCACCTTGATGTCCAAATCCCCGAACCGCGTCTCCAGGGCCAGCAGGATGGCCTTACGTTGGCCTTGGGCTTCGCCTTCTTTGATCCCTTGGGCCCTGCCGCGCATTTCACCCTGGTTCACCCATTGTTGTGCAATCGTGGTCACAAGTATCTCCTCCCGTTCGGGTTTGGCGAGTGCGACCGCGTCGAGCAAGGTCTGCACCGGCATGTCATAGACGGCCACAACATACTCGAAGAATTGCTTCTCGAACATCCCGCCGTCGGGTAGATCTTCCAGCATCCGCACCATGTCCGCGAGGGGTAGGCCCCGCTCAAAGGCGAATTTCAGGGCCGCCAACCCGGCCCGCAAGGCGCGTTCGGCCGAGAGGCGCTCGTAGGCGATGGGCTTGAGATCATACAGTACATAGCGAAAATCCCGTACCAGGTCCAAGACCTCCGGATCGGTGTCGAGACAGTCGATCACGGAGGCGGGCACCTGCCAGGCCGCGCTGCCATGGTAGAAGACTAAGGGAATGATCGGCGGCAGGGCCCGCAGTTTCTCGGTCCGGCCTTCGCCGTAACGCTCCCAGATCCGGGCGGAGTAGCCGAGTAGCTGGATTGGAGTCCCGGGGTCCGGGGTACTCTTGTGCTCCAGCAGGACGTAGAGCAACAGCGGCTTGCCGGACTTGAGGCGGACCTGAAACAACCGGTCGCTCTGGGAGCCGCGTAACCGGGCATCGACAAAGGTCCCGTCAACCAGTTCCGGGGGCGCATCCGCGAGGCGGTCCCGGAGCGCGGGCGGCAGATACTCGCGGATCAGCGTCTCGGCCCGAATGGGGTCGTCGAGCAAAGCACGGAACAGTTTGTCGTGGGGATTGACGAGTTCAGACATCGGTCAAAGCACGTATGGATGGAGGCGCGGCGGCGGAAACTTCCCCCCGTTCAAGTCGCGTCTGGATGAATGACCCCAAGCCGCCCATCAAGCCAAGCCTGCACCGGCTCCACGCCGACCTGTTCCAAGGCGGAAAAGCTCAGCACCTCGACCGGGCAGGCATCTTTCCCGGTCTGCTTCCCGGCCAGTCGCACGGCCTCCTGTTCCACCGCCCGCGTGGTGGCGAGCAGGGCGCCGCGCTTGAGCTTGTCGGCCTTGGTGAGGAGCAGCAGGCACGGCAGATTGGCGCGGCGCCCCCAGGCGAGCATCTGCCGGTCATAGTCGGCCAGCGGGTGGCGGCAGTCCATCACGATGACCAGACCGGCGAGTGACTGGCGACGCTCCAGGTAGGTCGCCATGTGGGCCTGCCATTCGAGCTTGATCGCCTCGGAGACGCGGGCATAGCCATAGCCCGGCAGGTCCACCAGGCGGCGCTCGTCATCCAGGTTGAAAAAGATCAACAACTGGGTCCGGCCCGGGGTCTTGCTGGTGCGCGCCAGTCCCCGCTGGTGGCAGATGGTATTGATGGCGCTGGACTTGCCGGCGTTGGAACGGCCGGCGAAGGCGACCTCGCGGCCTTGATCGTCGGGCGCCTGTTCGATGCGGGAGGCGGCGGTGAGGAAGCGCGCGCCCTGGTAGAGGGGGTTCATGCGGTGGCTCCAGTAGTGCGCGACCAGTGTCCGGACTTGCCGCCGGTCTTCTCCAGCAGGCGCACGCACTCGATGGTCATGCCGCGGTCCACGGCTTTGCACATGTCATAGACCGTCAGCAGGCTGACCTGGACGGCGCACAGGGCCTCCATCTCGACCCCGGTCTGACCGGTGGTCTCGACGGTGGCCCGGCAGTGGACGGCGCAGTCCGCGGCGCACGCGTCCAACTCGATCGCTACCCGGGTGAGTGCGAGCGGGTGGCACAGCGGTACCAGGTCGGCGGTCCGCTTGGCGCCCATGATACCGGCGATGCGGGCGACGCCGAGCACGTCGCCCTTGCGGTGCCCGCCCTGCGCGATCAGGGCCAGGGTCTTGGGGTCCATCCGGATCAGGCCCGCGGCGACCGCCACGCGGCGCGTCGCGGCCTTGTCGCCCACATCGACCATTTGGGCCTCGCCGGCGGCGTTGAAGTGGGTCAGGGTCATGGTAGGAGTTCGGGGTTCGGGGTTCGGGGTTCGGAGTTCGGGGTTCGGGGTTCGGAGTTCGGGGTTCGGGGTTCGGGGTTCGGGGTTCGGAGTTCGGGGTTCGGAGTTCGGAGTTCGGAGTTCGGGGTTCGGAGTTCGGGGTTCGGGGTTAGTAGATGGTTGCTGGAGTAGAGGACGAGCTAAACACCCACCTATCCCCTAACTCCTATCCCCTAACTCCTAACTCCTAACTCCTAACTCCTAACTCCTAACTCCTAACTCCTAACTCCTAACTCCTAACTCCTAACTCCTAACTCCTAACTCCGAACTCCTATCCCCTGATTACTCCCCTAGAACGCCGGCTTCTCCGGTGCGTCCTCAAACATCTTCACGCTCGCCATGATCTCCTCCTTGGCCTCATCGACGCCCTTCCAGCCGCCGACCCGCACCCACTTGCCCTGGTCCAAGTCTTTGTAGTGTTCAAAAAAGTGGGCGATCTGGTCGAGCAGGTGAACCGGCAGATCGCGGAAACTCGCGACGGTCTGATAGCCCTTGTAGAGCTTGTCGATGGGCAGGGCCAGGATCTTGGCGTCGTCGCCCGACTCATCCGTCATGGTGAGCACCCCGACCGGGCGACACTGGATGACCGAGCCCGGGATCAGGGGATAGGGGGCCAGGACCAGCACGTCCACCGGATCACCGTCGAGTGACAGGGTGTGGGGGACATAGCCGTAGTTGCAGGGGTAGTGCATGGCGGTGGACATGAAGCGGTCCACGAACATGGCCCCGGTCTCCTTGTCCATTTCGTACTTGACGGGCTCCGCGTGGGACGGGATCTCGATGATGACGTTGATCTCGTTCGGCACGTTGGCGCCGCGAGATACCTTCGATAAATCCATGACTGGACCTCGGATTGGTTGTAAAGATGCCGAAAAAGGGAAGGGACCCGTGCGGGTCCCCTCCCGGCGCATCAAGCGCCGATTCTAATCCAGGAGACCGCCGCAAATCCCACTGACGCGGGGGTCACGGCGGCCGCCGGGGCTCATCAGACCAGCAACGGCACGATCAAGAGCGCCACGATGTTGATGATCTTGATCAGCGGGTTCACGGCCGGGCCGGCGGTGTCCTTGTAGGGGTCGCCGACGGTGTCGCCGGTAACCGCCGCCTTGTGGGTCTCGGAGCCCTTGCCGCCGAAGTTACCGTCTTCGATATACTTCTTGGCATTGTCCCAGGCACCGCCGCCGGCGGTCATGGAAATGGCCACGAAGAGACCGGTGACGATGGTACCGATCAACATGCCGCCCAGGGCCACCGGCCCTAAGATCAGGCCGACCAGGATGGGCAAGCCCACCGGCAGCAGGGACGGGATCAGCATCTCGCGGATGGCGTCCTTGGTCAGCATGTCCACGGCGCGGGAGTAGTCCGGCTTCTGGGTGCCGGCCATGATCCCGGGCATCTCGCGGAACTGACGACGGACCTCGTTGACGATACCGCCGGCCGCGCGACCGACCGCCTCCATCGCCATGGCGCCGAACAGATAGGGCACCATACCGCCGATGAAGAGCCCGATGATGACCATGGGGTCATTCAGACTGAACTCCGTCTTGCCGCCCAGCGCATAGGTGTAGTCGGCGAACAGGACCAGGGCGGCAAGGCCGGCGGAGCCGATGGCGTAGCCCTTGGTGACGGCCTTGGTGGTGTTGCCCACCGCGTCCAGCGGGTCGGTGATGGCGCGAATCTTCTCGTCCATCTTGGCCATCTCGGCGATGCCGCCGGCGTTGTCGGTGATCGGGCCATAGGCGTCGAGTGCGACGATGATGCCGGTCATGGAGAGCATGGCGGTGGCGGCGATGGCGATGCCGTAGAGTCCGGCGAGCCAGAAGGAGGTCAGGATCGCCAGGCAGATGACCAGCACCGGGGCGGCGGTCGCCTTCATGGAGACGCCGAGGCCGGCGATGATGTTGGTGGCATGACCGGTCTGGGAGGCGGCGGCGATGTGACGCACCGGGGCGTACTCGGTGGCGGTGTAGTACTCGGTGATGACCACCAGCAGTCCGGTCAGGGCCAGGCCCACCAGGGCGGCCAGGTACAGGCCGAAGTTGCTGTAGGCCGCCGCATACTCGCCGGTGCCGACCGGGTTGAGCAGCATGGTCAGCGGCAGGAAGGCCACCGCGGCGATGCCGCCGGCCACGATCAGGCCCCGATAGAGCGCGTTCATGATCTTCTCGCCTTCCTTCGCCTTGACGAAGAAGGTGCCGACGACCGAGGCGATGATGGACACGCCGCCCAGGACCAGCGGGAAGATGACGGCGCTGGTGTCCTGGATCAGGAGCCAGCCGAGCAGCATCGTGGCGACCGTGGTCACCGCATAGGTCTCGAACAGGTCAGCGGCCATACCGGCGCAGTCGCCCACGTTGTCGCCCACGTTGTCGGCGATGACGGCCGGGTTGCGTGGGTCATCCTCGGGGATGCCGGCCTCGACCTTGCCCACCAGGTCGGCGCCGACGTCGGCGCCCTTGGTGAAGATGCCGCCGCCCA
>NZ_CAIKKU010000771.1 GCF_903828115.1 uncultured Thiodictyon sp.
GAGGGTGATATCCGTCGCGGCCTGGGGGCCGCTCCTACGGCCGTAGGAGCGGCCCCCAGGCCGCGACGGATATCACCCTCAAAGGCGGCCGAAATAGTGATCAAGACCCCCGGGGCTACCCACCACAGCGAGTTTGCGCCATGTCCGACCACACCAACTGCGTCTTCTGCGGCATCGTTCGGGGCGACATCCCGGCGATCAGGGTGCATGAGGACGCCGAGACCCTAGCCTTCATGGATATCCAGCCGGCCAGTCCCGGTCATACCCTGGTGATTCCAAAGATCCATGCGCCGGATCTATTGGCCATCGCCGAGGCTGACCTGTGCGCCGTAACGATCGTCGCGCAGCGCATTGCCCGGGCAGTGCACCAGGCACTGGCCCCCGATGGCATCCGCATCATGCAGACCAACGGCGCCGCGGCCGGCCAGACCGTGTTTCACTATCATGTCCACATCATCCCGATGCAGGACGGGCAGCGGATCGGTACTCATGGCCACGAGCAAGCGCAGCCGGAACAGCTCAAGGCACTGGCGGCAAGAATCGCGGCTGCCCTGAGATCGTGACTGGGGGCTGGACTTGCAGGGGCTTTGGAACTCGCCCTGCCCGCCAGCCTCCCGCTGGTATCGAGCACGACCCAATTGCCGCACCGGCGCGCCGCATCCGGCGCCCCGTCCCCGGGGGGAACGCCCCCGCCGATCATGGAGACGAGCGATGAGCACGACCCTTCCGACATTGAAGTCGCAAGCCTTGGGCAATCTGGGCAAGGTGGTCAGTGCACCCGAGGCGGTGCGCCTGATCCACAGCGGGGCGACCCTGGCCAGCGGCGGCTTCGCCGGCATCGGCTTCCCGGAGGGCCTGGCTATCGCCCTGGAAGAGCGCTTCAAGGAGACCGGCGAGCCGCGCGACCTGACCCTTCGCGGATCGGGCTCGGCACCTTCGTCGACCCCCGCAACGGCGGCGGCAAGCTCAATGCCCGCACCACGGAGGACCTCGTGGAGTTGATGACCATCCACGGGGAGGAGTGTCTCTTCTACCCGGCCCGACCGGTCGATGTCGCCCTGCTGCGCGGCACCACGGCGGACGCGGACGGCAACATCACCATGGAGAAGGAGGCCCTGTTCCTGGAGTCGCTCGCCATCGCCGGTGCCGTCCACAACTCCGGGGGGCTGGTGATCGTCCAGGTGGAGCGGCTCGCCCAGCGCGGCACCCTGCCGGCCAAGGCGGTGAAGATCCCCGGCGTGCTGGTGAACTGCGTGGTGGTCGCCGAGGACCCGGAGCACAACTGGCAGACCCTCTCCACCCCCTATGACGCCGCCTTCGCCGGGGAGGTGCGGGTGCCGATGCAGTCCATCGCCCCCATGCCGCTCGGCGTGCGCAAGGTCATCGCCCGGCGCGCCGCCTTTGAGCTGCGGCCCAACTAAGAAGCTAAGCTGAATCGGTGGAGCGAGAGCGACACCGATTTCAGCTTGAGCGATAGCTAAACCGCGTCCAGAGCGGAACGTGTAGTTTTTGTGCTAAGGTTGAGCCCCGCACCCGGAATTTCGTTAGGCGGTGAGGCCACCCACAAAGCCAGGCGTTAGGAGATTTCTGAGTAAAAGTTTCCCGCTTTTTGGGATAGAATATTGGCACTGGCAGATTTCCTCCGCGGCGCAGGAAAGCGACAACAATAGGCACTTGGGAGGCTGCGATTCAGCGGGTTGCAGGATTCGCCACCCGC
>NZ_CAIKKU010000772.1 GCF_903828115.1 uncultured Thiodictyon sp.
ATCCGGGGCACGACGATAAACTCGACAACGACAACGACAACGACAACGACAACGACAACGACGCTAACAGCATTCTCTAATGGACTTGTTTAACTTATTAGTAAACCGTTCCTAAGATGCTCTTTCTTTGTGTCTCTGTGTCTTTGTGAGAAAATTTTCTTCACACCATGAATAACGATCTCACCATCAGTCAAGGCCAGTGCGCGGTCCGCGTCCTGCTGGTGGACGACAATCCCTCCAAGCTCATGGCCCTGGAGGCGGCGCTCGCGGACCTGGGACTGGAGATCGTGAGCGTCCCCTCGGGCACCGAGGCCCTGCGCCGGCTGTTGGTGCAGGATTTCGCGGTGGTGCTCCTCGATGTGAACATGCCGATCATGGACGGCTTCGAGACCGCCGCCCTGATCCGCACCCGGCCGCGCTCCGAGCACCTGCCGATCATCTTCATCACCGCGGAGCGGCTCGCCGATGAGGCGCGTCTGCAGGCCTATGCGCTCGGTGCGGTGGACTATATCTTAAGCCCAGTGCTGCCCGACATCCTGCGCGCCAAGGTCAGCGTCTTTGCCGATCTGTTCCGCCTGCGTAACCGGATACTCCAGGATGCCGGGGAGATTGCCGAGAAGAATCAGGTCATCGCGCGACAGAACCGCCAGTTGACCGATGCCAATGAGCGATTGCAGGAATTGAACGCGACCCTGGAGCAGCGGGTCGCGGAACAACTGGCCCGCCTGCGCGAACAGGATCACCTGCTTATTCGTCAATCGCGCCTGGCGGTGATGGGCGAGATGATCGGCAATATCGCCCATCAATGGCGCCAACCGCTCAACGCCCTGGCCCTGGTGCTCGGTAATATCGAGGATGCCGCACGGCATGGGGACCTCAGTCCCGAGTACCTGGGGCAGAAGATCGCCGATGCCCATCGGCTGATCGACAAGATGTCGAGCACCATCAGCGATTTCCGCGACTTTTTTCGCCCCGACAAGAGCCCCGCACCCTTCGCCGTCAGCCGACCCATCGGCGCGGCGATCGCCCTGGTGGCCGCGAGTCTCAAGGCGCATGGGATCGAGGTCGTAACCGAGATCATCGAGGACGTGCGGACCCTGGGAACCGCCAATGAATATTCACAGGTGATCCTGAACCTGCTCGGCAATGCCAAGGACGCCATCATCGCCCGCAACCTCGGGCGCGGGCAGATCACCGTGCAGGTCGATCGCGCCGGCGATCAGGCGCGGGTCCGGATCAGCGACACCGGCGGCGGGATTGCGGACGAGGTGCTTGCCCGTATCTTTGAACCCTATTTCTCCACCAAACCGGGCGGCACCGGCACCGGCACCGGTCTGTACATGTCCAAGATGATCATCGAGAATGGCATGGGGGGGCGCATCCGCGCGCGCACCCTGGAGGCCGGCGCCGAGTTCACCTTGCTGACGCCGCTGGCGCCGGAAGGTCCCCCATGAGCCCCGCAATTTTGGCGCCATCTCGTTCCCACGCTCCGGCGTGGGAATGCCGTGCGGGCGCTCCGCGACCGGTCTGTCGGCTGGACGCGGAGACCTGTAGGCTGGGTAGAGCGCAGCGAAACCCAGCAATCAACGCCCTATGCGCGGGCCAACGATGGGTTTCGCTGCGCTCTACCCATCCTACCGCGCAGCACCCGCGCTTGGCACCCACGCAGGAGCGCAGGAGCCAGGCCGGGACTCTTCTTGGCGTCTTGGCGTGAGTCGTAGTCAAACCGCAGGTGAAGGATAAGATGAACAATCATCGCGACCAAGACCATCAAGACGATCAAGACTATCTGCGGGCGTTGTCCGTCCTCTATGTCGAGGACGAGGACGAGATCCGCGATGAGTTGGCGGTGTATCTGCGTCGGCGCGTGGCACGGGTCTATACGGCAGCGGATGGTCAAGCGGGACTGGACGCCTTTACCAACCATCAGCCGGATCTCGTGATCACCGACATCCGCATGCCGGTCATGAATGGTCTGGAGATGGCCGAGCGCATCCGTGCGGTGAATGCCAAGGTGCCGATCATCATCATGACGGCCTTCGAGGAGACCAGCTATTTTCAAAAGGCGATCGAACTCGGGGTGGATCGCTATCTGACCAAGCCGCTGAATCTCGACCTGCTCAGCAGCGCCTTGCTCAAGTGTGCGCGGGTCATTCGCGCGGAGGCGGCGCTGCGTGAGGTGCAGCAACGCTACCGGCTGCTGTTTGCGCTCTCGCATATCGCCATCTCGGTGACGGATGCCGCCGATGAACGGCCGGGGCTGCTGATAGCCGATGGACACGTCGTCGACTGCAATGCCGCCTTCCTGAGCCTGCTCGGCTTCGCGGACCGCAATGAGTTGACCGGCTTGCTGTTCAGCGATCTGCTGATGCCCGACACACTCGACCGCGTGAATCAACTGATCCGTGACGAGCTGCTGGTGCGCGGTTTCAGTCCGGAATCTGAAGTTGAGCTGCGGCATAAGGACGGCCGGGCGGTCCCGGTCATTGTGCAACTCATCCTGCGCCGTGACGCGGCGGGGCGGGCGACCGAAACCTGGGCGGTGATGCGCGACGTTTCCGAACCACGCCGTGCGGAGCAGGCGTTGCGGTTGGCCGCACGGGTGTTTGAAAGCAGCGGCGAGGGGATACTGATCAGCGATGAAGAAAACCGCATCCTGTCGGTCAACCCGGCCTTCTCCAAAATCACCGGTTACAGTCAGGAGGAGGTGATCGGCCAGAATCCACGGTTGCTCAAGTCGGACTGGCAGGGGCCTGATTTTTATGACCGGCTGTGGCGCTCCCTGCACACGACCGGCCACTGGCAGGGCGAGATCTGGAACCGCCGTAAGAGTGGCGAGGTCTATGCGGAGTGGCTGTCGATTACCGTGGTGCGCAACGCCCAGGGGCAGGTGCTCAACTATATCGCCATCTTTTCGGATGTCTCGGAGATCAGGGCCGCCACGCAACATATCGAGTTTCTTACCCATTATGATCCACTGACCCGGCTGGCCAATCGCCGCTTGCTGGAAGAGCGGGTGGGTGATTTGATTTCCCTGGCCGCGCGCACCCAGACCGGGTTGGCCCTGATGTTCATCGATCTGGACCGTTTCAAGGTCATCAATGACTCGCTGGGTCACGCCGCGGGCGACGCGATCCTGGAGACCGCGGCGCAACGCATGCACGCCGCCGTGCGTGAGGTGGACATCCTGGCACGCCTGGGTGGGGATGAATTCGTCTGCGTGTTGCCTGGTATCGCCCAGGCCGACGACGCCACCATCGTCGCGCGTCGGCTGATGCTCCTCATCGATGAGCCGATGCAGGTGGCGGGGCAGTCCCTGACCGTCACCTCCAGTATCGGCATCAGTCTGTACCCGGCGGATGGCAGCGATTACGAGACCCTGCTCAAGCACGCCGATGCCGCCATGTATGCCGCCAAGCGCGCCGGGCGCGACAACTTCATGTTCTTCTCGCAGGATATGAATGGCGATATCGGCCGCCAGATGCGCAAGATGCGCATGGAGAATGCGTTGCGCGGGGCGCTGAAGGCCGGGGAATTTCAGCTTCATTATCAGCCGCAGGTGGCCATCGGGAGCGGGCGCATCATCGGCCTGGAGGCGCTGCTGCGCTGGAACTGCGCCGAACTGGGCGCGGTGGCGCCGGGCCTTTTCATTCCGCTGGCGGAGGAGACCGGGCTCATCATCGCGATCGGCGAATGGGTGCTGCGCGAGGCCTGCCGCCAGAATGCGCAATGGCAGCGGGAGGGACTACCCGCCGTCCTGGTCGCGGTCAATCTCTCGGCGGTCCAGTTCCGCCAGAAGGGTTTGCCGGACACGGTGCGCAGCGCGCTGCAAGACAGCGGCCTGGCGCCGCAGTGGCTGGAACTGGAATTGACCGAGTCGGTGGTCATGCAGGATGCCCAGTATGCCATCGCGAGCCTGAGTCTCCTGAAACAGATCGGCACCAGCCTGGTCATCGACGACTTCGGCACCGGCTATTCCTCGCTGGCCTATCTCAAGCGGTTCAGCATTGACAAGCTCAAGATCGACCAGTCCTTTGTCCGGGACCTGTCCGGCAGCGGCGATGATGAGAAGATCGTCACGGCCATCATCGGCCTGGCCCACGCGCTGGGCCTCAAGGTGATTGCCGAGGGTGTGGAGACCGCGGAGCAATTGGGTTTCCTGCGCGAGCAGAAGTGCGATGAGATGCAGGGTTATCTCTACAGCAGACCCATCCCGGCCGCGGCCGTGGCAGAGCTCTTACGGGGGGCTTCGCTACCAGGAGGATGACGGCCTTGGTCACATTCTCGTTCGTGCGTACGCCGTAGGAGCGGCCCCCGGCCGCGACGGATATCACCCTGGATGATCGATTCCGCCGGTATTGCCTTCCGGATCTCTATGATGATAGACAAAAAGTTACTGATCGTCGGCGGTCTTTTTCTCGTGCTGGCCGCCGTCTGGAAATTTTCCCTCGCCCCGCGGTGGACTCAGCGCCTGCCGCCCGGTTGGGCGTGGCGAGCCAATTATATCGGCATCAGCGCCACGCCGGACCCGGCCAGTGGGCGATTTCCTGCCGACAATACCACCGCTACCTATCAGCGCTCCACCCGCATTGTCAGCGACGCCGGGCGTCCGCACCTCGTCAAGGCCGAGGATACCTTTACCATTCGTGACCTCAACACCGGCAAGATCACCTGGGAGTACATCACCAAGGCCATGGCCGACCCGGCTACCGGCGTACACCTTGAGCCTGATGTCAAGGACCAGGTTCTGGTGTTCCCACGCCATGCTGAGAAGAAGACCTATCGGCTGCGCTCAAATTACCTCAAAGGCGTCCCGCTCGCCTATCAGGGGGAAGAAGACATCGGCGGCCTGATGACCTATGTCTACGGCTACCAGGGCCGCGGCGAATACACCGAATCCTATCTCGGCACGGCACAGTATCCCGGCGTCCAGATCGCAGCCGGGCAGGAAGTGAGGTGCGCCGATGATCAGTTTAGCTTCAAGGTCTGGGTCGAGCCGCTCAGCGGCGAAATTCTGAAGATGGATGAGAGTTGCCTGTCCGGTGACTACATCTACGACATTGCCGGCGGCCAACAGCTCGCCGCGGTATTGCGTTGGGGCGGGACCACGGCCGGCGACGATGTGCTGATCCGCTGCGACCAGGTACGCGCCGACCGTCGCCGACTGCTGTGGTTTGATCTCTACCTGCCGACGAGCGCGGCCCTGATGGGCATGATGCTGCTCGGTTGGGCCGGTGTCAGCCGTTGGTTCAGCGGCCGCCGCGGATGAAACAACCATCACTTTCTCTCACTGCCCGGCTGCTTTTTGGCCAGGCCGTGGGATTCATGATCGCTATCAGTATCGGTCTGGTTATCCTCTATTTCGGCATCCGGGCGCAGGTATATGACGGCATTCGTACGTCCGGTCTGACGGCCGTCGAAATGCTGGTGCACCTGCTTAAGGAAGAGGCACATCTGCTCCAGGAGGCGCCGGTGCTCATCCAGCCGGATGCGTCTCTCAAGAGTAAGGGGCTCAACCGCTCCATCGCTGATTTCACCGCCAGTTTCCCGGATATTTCGCGTATGAGTGTGGTGGATTATCGCCTGCGTGTGTTGGCCGACAGCAGCGGCGCGCCGCTTGGCAGCATCACCGATCAAAGTGCACTGATTGAACTCATGCGTAGCGGCGACAAGCATGAGACGCGCTCCCTTGCTTATACGTCCTCTGGTCAGCGCTATCTGCGCCTGTCCCAGGCCATCCATGGTTCCTATGATCCGGTACGCGCATCAGACGTGGTCGGCGCGGTGTCGATCGACCTGTCTCTCTCTGCGGCGGAGCGGGATATCGACGCCATCTTTATTTGGGTAGCCGGGGTGCTGCTCTTCCTCTCCCTACTCCAGATCGGCTCCCAATATCTGCTGTTGCGCAAGTTGGCACTGATCCCGCTGCGTACGCTCATGAGGACCGTCCAACAGCTTGAAGGTGGTCGACTCGAGGCCCGCGCCCCGAGCGATAACCCGGGTGAACCAGGTGACCTGGGGCGGGCCTTCAACCGGATGGCGGATGAAATCGAGCGGACCAACCAGGCACTGCGCGAGCACAGCCTGAGATTCCAGACCATCATTTCGTCGTCACCCCTGGCTATGATCCAACTCGACAGCGCAAAACGGGTCGAGATGTGGAATCCCGCCGCCGAGCGGATCTTCGGTTGGACCGAAGCCGAGGTCCTGGCGCATCCATTGCCCACTATTCCGCCGGATAAACGGGATGAACTTTCAACCATTCTTGCAGCGCTCGAGCGGGGTGAGTCGCTGACGAACGTGATAACGCAACGGCTGCGCAGAGACGGCACCCGCGTCCATGTCAGCGCCTCGATGTCGCCCCTGCGTGAACTCACCGGCACCATTACCGGGTTCAGCGCCATCATTGCGGATATTTCGCAGCTCAAGCAGGTTGAGGACGCGATGGCAACGACCAACGAGACCCTCTCACGGTCAGTGGCGACACTCGAACAACGCACCGGCGAGCTCACCCTCCTGGGCGAGATGGGCAACCTTCTGCAAGCCTGTATCAAGCCGCAGGAGGCGCACCGCGTCATTGCCCATGCCGTCGCGAAAATCTTCCCGGGCATGGCCGGAACCCTCTATGAGATGCCGCCCTCGCGCGACCACATGGAACCGGTCATCCGCTGGGGTGCCGGTGACACCAAGGCGCAGGTGTTTGCCATGGACGGGTGCTGGGCCTTGCGGCGCGGCTGCGCGCATCGTGTGGAGGACGTCGCGACGGGTCTGATCTGCGAGCATGTCACCGCCGAAGGGGGACAGCAATGGCCATCCCTCTGCGTGCCGATGATGGCGCAGGGCGAGGCGCTGGGCCTGCTGCATGTGCAATGCACCGCCGGTTCACCCGCCCTCACTCAGGAACACCAGCGATTGGCCGAGACTATTGCCGAGCAGCTCGCCATGGCGCTGTCCAACCTGAATCTGCGCGAGGCGTTACGCCAGCAATCCATCCGCGATACGCTGACGGGGCTGTTCAACCGCCGGTATATGGACGAGACCCTGGCCCGCGAGATCGAGCGGGCCAGGCGCAGGGATTTGCCAATCGGCGTTATTATGCTCGATATCGACTTCTTCAAGCGCTTCAATGACACCTATGGTCACCAGGCGGGTGACGTGTTGCTGACCGCGTTGGGTCAATTCCTGCGAACCCAGGTGCGCCTCGATGATATCGCCTGCCGCTACGGCGGGGAGGAATTCACGCTCATCCTCCCCGGCGCCTCGCAGGAACTGGCGCACCAGCGCGCCGAGCAATTGCGCGTCAACATCCATGCGCTGCAGGTGAGTTTCGAGGGCGATACGCTGGCGGCGATCACCCTGTCACTCGGCGTGGCCGTCTTTCCCGCCCATGGCGAGACTGCGCAAGCCGTTCTGCGGGCCGCCGACGCCGCGCTCTACCAGGCCAAGGAGAATGGACGGGATCGGGTCGAGTTGGCGGTTGGCGCCCCAGCCGCTCATCATGGCGCCGCCCTCTCAATGGGCAAATAGCATGTTGGTCGCTGACCCCAACGGGGTTGGACATACCAGCCCAGGGCAACGCCCTGGGATAGCGTCGGTTGATCGGGCTGGACTCCGTTATACCTTACACCCAGGGCGTTGCCCTGGGCTGGTATGTCGCGCCCCTTCGGGGCTTGGGGGATCGCAAAATAAGACGAAACGCCCTATTCGGCCCGCACCGCCAACCGCTCGATGGTCTCGCGCAGCAGTTCCGGGCTGATCGGCTTGGCCAGGAAGTCGACCATGCCGGCGTCCAGACAGTCTTGCCTGACCTCCTGTGAGGCGTTGGCGGTGAGTGCGACGATGGGCAGTGGTCGCTCCGGGGCCAGGATGCGGTAGCGGCGTGCGAAGGTGATCCCGTCGATCTTAGGCATCCGCAGATCGACGATGGCGATGCCGTAGGTCCCGGCAAGGGCCTCGCGCAGGGCCTGCTCGCCGTCCACCACGCGGGTGAAGGCGATGCCCATCTTGGTCAGGAAGGTCGTGACCACGCGGGCGGCGATCTCGTTGTCCTCGGCGACCAGGACCCGAATGCCGGCGACCGAGGCCGCGGTGGCGCCGACAAAGCCCGGTTGCTGCGGCTCGCAACAGGGTGCCGACTCGGGCAGGAGGCCCAGCAGTCCCGCGACCGCGCCGACCAGGTCCTCGGCGAGGAAGGGCTTGCCCAGGCAGCAGGTCCCCTCGGCGCGCCCCGCCGGCCGCCGTGCCGCGTAGGTGAGGAAGAGGCAGGGCAGTTCGCCGCCCCTGCCGCAGCCCAGGGACTCGCTCACCTGGGCGCGGATCGCCGCCAGGTTGCGCCCCTCCAGACGATCGGCAAGCACCAGCACGTCCAGGTCCCCGGCGCCGATCCCGAGCCTTGCGAGCGCGTCGGGCTCGGCGACCGCGTGACAGGTCGCCCCCGCGTGGCACAAGGCCGCGCAGACCAGTTCGCGCTGGGTCTGGTTGGCCTCCAGCACCAGGGCGCGCCGCCCGGTCAGGTCAGCGCAGGGGGAGGGCGGCGGCGCCGCGCCGTCCAGCAGCGGCAGCCGCACCCAGAAGCGGCTGCCCTGGCCCTCCTCGCTGACCACGCCGATGGTGCCGCCCATCAGGCGCGACAGTTCCAACGCGATGGTGGTGCCCAGGCCGGAGCCGCCGAAGCGGCGGGTGGTGGAGGTGTCCGCCTGGCTGAAGCTCTCGAAGATCTGCGCGATCTTATCGGCCGGGATGCCCACCCCAGTATCCTCCACCTCCAGCAGCAGGTGGGGTGCATGAATTTCCGCCTCCGGGGGCCGCACGGTCATCCGAACCCGGACCTCGCCCTGCGTGGTGAACTTGACCGCGTTGCCGACCAGATTGAACAGGATTTGGCGCACCCGCAGCGGGTCGCCGATGATGGTCCGGGGTACCTGCGCCGCCACGTCGCAGATCAACTCCACCTCCGCGGCCAGGGCCAGGCCCTCCAGTACCCCGCAGACCTCGCGCACCAGCAAGCGCGGGTTGAAGGGCAACTGCTCCAGCCTGAGCTTGGCGGCATCGATCTTGGAGAAGTCCAGGATGTCACCGATCAGGGCGCTCAACACCTGGGTAGAGTTGGCGACCGCGGTCACATAGTCGCGCTGCTCGGCGTCCAGTGGCGTCGTCTTGAGCAACTCGATCATGCCGATCACGCCGGTCAGCGGGGTGCGCAGCTCGTGGGTCATGAAGGCGAGAAAGTCCCCCTTGGCCTTGTTGGCCCGCTCCGCCTCGTCCTTGGCCTGCTGCACCCGGCGCAGCAGGGCATACTGGTAGAGCGGCAGGAGCACCAGGAGCAGGAGGAAGAACACCGCCTCATAGGTGTGTCTGGACCACTGGTCCAGGGCGCTCAGCACCAGGCTGTAGGCGATCACCGCCTCCGCTGAGGCCACCAGCAGATGGCGGGCGCTGTAGCGGGTCCCCGCGGAGATGAAGATCCAGATATAGAGCAGGTAAAAGGGGCTGATCGCCTCCCGCGTGATGAAGATCGCCAGGCTGATGGCCACGATATCCACGCTCAGGGACAGGTAGCGCCGGGCCGGCCAGTCGGGGCGGATCAGGACGCTGACGAAGATCCCCAGGATGACGACCAGGAGGATCGCGAACAGGGTGAGGAAGTAGGGGACATCGACCTTGTAATAGTTGTTCCAGGCCGCGAGCGAGATATACAGGGTACCGAAGCACCAGACCCCCAGCCGGACCACCGTCGATTGGAACTCGGCGTTCGCCGTCAGGTCCTTCGGCAGCCCCGCAAACCCGCGCTTGGATGTCATCGTCGCCCCCGCTTTGCCGTCATCGAAGAAGAAGACCACGGGGCTCCCGAGGCCGCCGAGCCGGGACAATCTCCGCTGGCGCCCCGTCCCGCGACCCATGGTATATTAGCCAATCATGAAGCGCTTGTGCGTGCCGCCCATGGCCTCCACCCCGGAAGCCGGCCGCGCCGGGCCCCTGGGCGCTGCGAAGTGCCGGACCGCAGAGAGAGAGAAGAGGGGAGACCGCAATGTCAAGAAAACACCCGATCGTCGCCGTTACCGGGTCCTCCGGGGCTGGCACCACCACCGTCAAGCGCGCCTTCGAGCACATTTTCTACCGCGACGGCATCAGTGCCGCCGTCGTCGAGGGTGACAGCTTCCACCGCTATGACCGCGTGGCCATGAAGGCCGCGATGGCCACTTTCGCGGCGGAGGGCCGCAACCTGAGCCACTTCGGACCCGATGCCAATCACTTCGAGCTGTTGGCGGAACTGTTCCACGCCTACGGGGAGACCGGCACCGGCAAGAAACGCTACTACATCCACAGCGACGAGGAGGCGGCGGAGCAGAACGCCCGGCTTGGCACGACGCTGAAGGCCGGTCAGTTCACCCCCTGGGAGGGCCTGTCCGAGGGCACCGACCTCCTGTTCTACGAGGGTCTGCACGGACTGGTCGTCACCGACGAGGACAACGTCGCCCAGCATGTGGACCTGGGCGTGGGCGTGGTGCCGATCGTCAACCTGGAGTGGATCCAGAAGATCCATCGGGACAACCTGGAGCGCGGCTACTCGGCCGAGGCCATCGTCGACACCATCATGCGGCGGATGCCGGACTACATCCTGCATATCACGCCTCAATTCTCGCTGACCGACATCAACTTCCAGCGGGTGCCCACGGTGGACACCTCCAACCCCTTCATCGCCCGGGACATCCCCACCCCGGACGAGAGCTTTGTCATCATCCGCTTCCGCGAGCCCGATAAGCTGGAAATCGATTTCCCCTACCTGCTCTCCATGATCAAGGACTCCTTCATGTCCCGGCGCAACAGCATGGTGGTGCCCGGCGGCAAGATGGGGATGGCGATGGAGATCATCCTCCAGCCCATCATCGAACGGATGATGGCCGCGCGGCGGGTCTAGCCCCACTGTCTCAGGCAAGGCCGCAAGGACCGCGGCGCAGCAGATGGCCGACCGCCCCCTGCCTTGGCTAGACTCATGCGTATGAATCGCCCCTGCGAGCCGATTTTCCATTGTGTCATGGCGCTCCCCCTATGAATACCCATTGCGTCGCTGCCCGGCATGTACTCTGGCTGTCCCTACTACTCGCCGTCGCCGGAGCCACCCCTGCCGGCGCCGAGGACTCCGACCGAGTCGAGGACGACACCGTCGCGTTCTATCAAGAGAAGGGTTTCGTCGTGGTCGGCACGACTGAGGTCGAAGTGGCTGAAGGCTACGATTTTGTCTTGTTCGAGGGCTGTGAAACCGGAAAGGAGATCCCGCTCGCTAACGGCCAGACTTTTGTCTGCGAGGACGATGGCTCGATTTCGGCCGAGTTCATGGCGGACGTGGTGATCCTCAAGCACCCGACCACGGGCGAAACCAAGGTCGTGATCGCCAACCGCACCTTCAAGGGAACATTGAAAGGCACTGCTGACCCGGCATCGCTCGTCGCGGCCTTGCCTGTCTCAGCGCCGCCGGCCCCTCAGCCCTCGCCACCCGTTGCCGAGCCACGGACTGTTGCGCCGCCGCCCGCCCCGGCGCTCGGTCCGCAGCCCCCCGCGTTCGGTGACCTGAGGCCCGTGCCGCCGCCGGCTCCCCCGCCCGGCCCCAGGCCGTTGCCGCCGAGCTTCGCCACTCCAGCCCCCGCGCCGGGGGTCGGACCGCCATCGCCCCAGCCACCGTCGGCAACGCTGATCGCGCCGATCGTCGGCACCTGGCATACCAGCCTGGTCCTGGGCGGCGCCCGGGTCGAGGGCATCGCGATCCTCGACGCCAACGGGAACTTCAACCGATTCGAGCGCTGGGACTTCGGTTTGACCGTGCAGGTGTGGGGTACCTATACCGTCTCGCCCATCTCCTCGACGCTGTTTCAACTGAGCCAGAAGCCGACCGGGTGGGAGCCCCAGGAGTGGTGCGTCCGCGACAACGTGTGCACGCAGCTGAATTATCCCGCCGCCGCGACCCAGTTCACCTTCCTCGACGCCGACCGGCTCCGCGACGAGCAGACGAAGGCAGTCTACAAGAGGCAATAGCGCAATGAACGCCCGTCATTACGTTGCAGTTGTCATTCTGATCAATCTGCTTGCGTGCGGTGCTGAGGTCGCACTCGCCCAGCCGCCGGCCGCGACGCCGACCGACGCGGGGCCGTCAGCGCATTGGCGGTTCTTGCGCCACGACCCCGACAGCCTTGCGCGGCTTGGCGGTGGCGACATGGTCGCGGGGATGAACAAGCTCGGCGAGGTGGGGTTTGAGTTGTTCATCGTTACTACGGCGAACGATCAAGGTGCCGCCGGGTGGCTGTATTTCAGGCAATCGCCATGGCACCGGCCGCTGCCGCAGCCGTCGATTGAATACAAACTGATCGACGATCAGGGCATCACTGATCTGGGTCCCAACAGCTTTGCTGACGGTCTCATCAAGTTGGAGAACGACGGCTGGCAACTGGCTGCGATCACAACAAGAAACGGCGGCGCGGGCTGGCACTTTTTTTTCCGCAATAAAGTGGCGATGATTCGGGACAAGAGCGCGGGCGCGGCAGCCGCGGCGCCGCGTAGCCCCGGCGCAGCACCGGCCGCGGGCAATTTTTCGACCCCCAGGGCCGCGGTGCAGACCTTGATCGCCGCCGCGACCGCGCGCAATGGTGAACTGCTGAGTCACTGTTTCGCCGACAGCGCAGCAGAGGAGTTCACGTCGCTGCGAAGCCAGACCGCGTCGCAGAAAGATTTGGACGACCTGGCAACCCTGTTCCAGGGCGCGACCGTCACCGATGAGCAGATCAAGGACGATCGGCACGCCACCGTTTCCGTCAAACTGTCTGCCCGGAGCGAAGAAATCGCGTTGACCAAGACGGCGGACGGGTGGCAGGTGGTTGATTTCTGATCGAGTCGCGGCCCCGGCCGGCGCCTGCGTTGGCGCTCCGATCTAGCGACCGGGCCCGGCCCGATCGACCCAGCCGCCACGGCAGCCGGCCGTGCGCGTCGGTGCCGCCCGGATCAGCTCGGTCAGGGCCGAGCGGTCAGTGATCGCCCCCTTGAGCCCGATGCGCAGTTCCGTGATCAGGCCGTCCTGGTCGCACTCCAGCCGTACCCGCTCCCCGCTGCCCGGACCGAAGGTGTGCGCGACGGCGGCCCGTACCTCCTCCGCGCGCAGCCGTTTGCCGATGTTGGACTCAAACAGCCGCTGCACCTGCGAGGCGTTGAATTGCGCCAGCAGCGCCAGCGCGTGCCGGAAGTAGGTCTCCGCATCCGTGCCGTAACAGCTCCCGTGCTTGGCCCACTCGTAGCGCTCCAGGTTCCCGGCCGTCCCGGGCATCTGCTGCTCGAGCTGCGCACGGGTGGCCGTGCTGAGATCCGGCCGCGGCAGGCGCTTCCAGTTGCCCGACTCCGCGGCGGTGCGGTCCGGCTGAGCGATTCCGCAGTAGGCGCGCCCGAGCGGTTGCGGCCAGAGCCCGTGGAGCGAGAACCGGCGGGCGTCGGCCCGCTCCGGGGTCAGACCCTGACACTCCGGGCGATGCGGGCGCGGCTCGCAGAAGGCCGGCTGCCAAGTGGCGGCGAGGACGTAGTGGGCGTCCATGCCGCCCGGCGTGGCGGCAGCGGGGACTGCCGCCCGGGTTGCCGCGGGTGGCGCCGACGGCTGGTCAGGCGCCTGGGGTGCGGCCGACAGGGGCGCGGCGAACCGGCCGCATGAGACCTCCACCCACCGGTCTTTGGGCTGCGCTGACTCGATGCGCAATTGGTAATGGGTCGGCTCCGGCCGGTCGCGGGCGACGATTAGATAACTCTGCCCCGGCACCAGGCGGATCTGGCCCGGATTCCTCTGATGTTTGGTCGAACTGCCCGCCGGACAGTCCTTCTCCGCGATCAGGCTGCCCGCGAAGGGCTCCGCCGCCGCGGCCAGCGGCCAGAGACACAGGAGCAGTGGGAGCAGTGGGCGCGACGGGTGCATCCGGCGGTTCTCGGTGTTGGCTTATTCGGGTCGGAGCGGTGGTCAATCTCCCCAGTCTACCTCGTCACGGCCGGTAGCGGTCCGTCGGTAACCGCAGGTCGCGGCTTTACCGTGAAAGTCCGGCGGTAACCCGGTGGGAGCGGCTTCAGCCGCGACGCGACCGCGCAAGCCGCCCTGGCCTCGTCGCGGCTTGCCGCCGCGCTGCGAGGCCGCGGTAACCTGCGACGTTGCGGCAGCTTGCGATGCCTGGTCGCGGCTGAAGCCGCTCCCACAGCGTCGCTGCGCGACTTTTACGGTAAATTTCCGGGATCATTTGCCGGTCCCGCACCCGCCCGCGGGGCCTCGCCGCGGCGACGATTTGCACGCTCCGGCAGCGTGGGAACGCGGGCCGGCGGACCCATATCGCGTCTGTCCTGCGAACACTTTCAACCAACACTCAAGGTGACACGATGGAACAAAACGAACGCCAACTGATCGATGGGCTCTTCGCCAAGCTGAAGCAGGCGCAGCAGCAGTCCGGTCCCCGCGATCCCGGCGCGGAGCAAGTGATCGCGGAGGCCCTGCGGGCCCAGCCGGCGGCACCCTATTACATGGCGCAGGTGATCCTGGTCCAGGATCACGCGATGCAGGCGCAGTACCAACGCATTCAGGAGCTGGAGCAGGAACTGGCCGAGCGCCCGGCGCCGGCGGCCGGCGGCGGCAGCTTCCTGGGCGGGCTCTTCGGCGGCGGTTCGGGTCAGTCGGTCGGCACGGTGCTGCCGGGGGCGGAGCGCACGCCGGTCATGGCGCCCGGCACCCCTTACGGGACCCAGCCCACCCAGAGTCGGGGCTGGGGCAATCCGACGGCGCCGCCAGCCGCCGGCCGCGGCCTGTTCGGGCAGGGCCAGCCGGGCGGTGGCGGTTTCATGTCCGCGGCCCTGACGACCGCGGCCGGGGTGGCGGGCGGTGTCATGCTCGCCGGCGCCTTGGGCGGTCTCTTCGGCGGCCAGGAGGCGAAGGCCGCCGAGCCGTCGGCGAACGAACCGGACCCGACCGCGCCCGATCAGGCGGAGGCGCAGGACGACACGCTGCTCGACGACGGCGGGGACTTCACTACCTTCGGGGACTTCTGAGGACGTTGCGCCGCAGATAGCGCAGGGGGCCTCTCGGCCCGCGCGGCCAATCCTTCGCCGGTCAGTCGCGCGTGCATGGGTTCAGGGCTCGAGGCCCAACGCGCGCAGCCGCTCCGCCAGCCGCTCGGCGCGGGCGTGCTCCTCCTGTGCACGCAGGCCCTCGCGCGCGGCGTGCTCGCGCTCCTGCTGCGCTTGCGCGGCCGCGTGCTCTGCCCGCGCGGCCTCATGCTCCGCGCGGGCGGCCTCATGCTCCGCCCGCGCGGCCTCGTCCTGCGCCCGCTGATCCGCACGCCGCAGGCGCTCGGCCAGTTCCACCGAGGTCAGGAAGGGCCGGCCCGCGGGGTCGAAGATCTCCAGCGTCGCCCCGCCCAGGGCAAAGCGGATACCCAACCGCGGGCTGGTCCAGCCCTTCAGATGCGACATCCGGTGCAGCCGCCCCTGTTGGCGCAGCCACACCTCAAGCCGGTTGGCAGCGGGGTCGTAGACGTAGTATTCCTCCACCCCGAAGCTGTCATAGAAGGAGCGTTTGTCGGCCATCTCCTTGAGACTGTTGGCCGGCGACAGGATCTCGAAGACGACCTGCGGGGCTATGCCGCCCTCTTCCCACTGCTTGTAGCAGCCGCGGCGGCCCTTGGGTCGGCCGATGGCGACCATCACGTCCGGCGCCACGGGGCCGGCGATCTGCCGATCCTTGGTCGGATACCAGAAGAGATCCCCGGCAACAAAGATATTCGGGTTGCGGGCAAACAGGATCTCCAGGTTCTCCTTGATCTTGACCAACCATTCGTACTGCTCGGTGTTCTCCGCCATGGGCTGACCGTCGCTCTCCGGGTAGGGGTCGTCGGGGTCGTAGTGCGGCAGTGGATTCATCGCCTCAGGTCCTCCTGCGGGGTGGTGCAGGCGTGCAGCATAACCAACCGCGGGGCGGCAAGGTAGGGTCCGCGGTGCGGACCGGCCGCCGTCGCTCTAACGTAAAGGTCGGGCCGAGGACTCTTATCGTCCGGGGTGGGGGGTAGCGACTAACGGCCATGGCGCCCGCGCCCCCCGACGAGCGGAGCGCTTCGCCTGTCCGACCGATTCATAATGCCTAAACCCGGAATATTGCCTATTCTTGTCATCCTTAGGGTCGACCCCCAAGCGGTCGCCTGGCCTAGGCAGTGAGACGGCCAGTGTTACCGTGGAAGTCGCGTGGCGACCCTGTGGGAGCGGCCGTCGGCCGCGACAGGCCGAGCGGTGGCGGAGTTTTCCGCGGCGCCGCATCGCGGCCGCGGGCGGCCTCCAGGATGGACCTTCATGGTCCGGAGTGGCGGGCAACCCTTCACGGCCGTTGGCCTGGGGACTCGCACGCAAACCGGTGTGTTGCTTACACGTGAGGATACATAATGAAAGCGATAGGGTGTGGTTTAGTCATTCCGGCTCTTGTCGGCCTCTTCGCGTTTTGGCCGCGGCCAGGCGTCACCCTGGAAATCGGCGAATTCAGCGCCCCGCCGGTCGAGACGCCAACCCCAAGGCCCACGCCGCAGCCCTCGGGAGGACACAAGTCGCAGCCGCCGAAGCCGCCCTGTCGTTCGTGCGCTGCGGGAAAGGACGCCCCGACAAGGCCCAAGCGGCAACCGAAGAACGAGTCCAGTGCGCGGGCCCCAGTGTCCGCGCCGCCGCCGCCGATGACCAAGCTCTACGCGGCCAAGGCCCACTGCTTGATGACGGGAGCGAACGGCGAAGGCCTGGCCTTGACGCCATCCAAGGCACTCGAGGCCGCCATCACCGATTGCCGGCGCGTCGGCGGGGTGCCGGACTGTTGTCGCAACGGCGCCCGGCCGGTCACGGTACCCGGTTACTCTGCGATCGCCCAATGTTCCCTCACGGGCAAGACTGGCGCAGCCCTAGGCCGGCGTACCGCGGAGCAGGCTCTCAACGGGGCCGTTGCGTCCTGTGTCGGCTTCGGGGGCATTGAGGCGTGCTGTCGCGTGGGGGCTAAGCTCGTTCGCTTTGCCACGCCATAGGAAGCGACAATTGATCAGCCGCCGACCAGGCGGACCGTGGCGCACGAGTGGTAGAGGAGCGATGGCAGTGCCGAACAAAATTTTGCGCTGGTTGTACCGGCTCCGGGCCGGGCGCCCGCGCCCCTTGGTCAGCCGGTGCGCGATCACGCGCTTGGCCGCTCGCGACGCATTCTCGCAGAGGCCGGGGATGATGTGGCCGGCCTTGGTTCGCGGGGGGTGGCTGGCGCTCGGTTGCCTGGTATTTTTTTCGGCCCCGGTCGGCGCGGCGCCGGCTGAGGAGAAGCGCGTCGCGCTGGTGATTGGCAACTCCGCATACCAGAATATCCCGGCGTTGCGCACCGCGGTCACCGACGCCCGGGCCTTTGCGGCCAAGCTCCGCGGGCTCGGCTTCACGGTCGATGAGGGTTTTGACTTGGACTTCATGAAGTTGGCGGACGTGCTGAATAGCTTTGGCCTGGAGCAGGCCGATGTCGCCGTGCTCTATTATGCGGGTCATGCGGTCCAGGTCGCCGGCGTCAACTATCTGCTGCCGGTGGACATCAGAAAAGACCCCCAAAGGGACTTACGGAGGAGTTATCCCTTTGATGAGGCGATGGCTGAACTACGCGGGGCGCGCAAGCTGCGGGTCGCAATCCTGGACGCCTGCCGTGACAATCCTGTGTCCGACGGCATCGCCCGCGCCAGGGGCACGCGCTCGGCCAATGTTGCGCGCGGCCTGGCGACACCCAATGCACCGCCTCTCAACACCCTGATTGCTTACGCCACCGAGGCCGGCGCCACCGCGTCCGACGGCGACCTCGATCACAGCCCCTACACCGCGGCCCTGTTGAAGCACATCGGCGATCCTGGGGTCGAGGTCGGTCTGATGTTCCGTCGCGTGCGGGATCAGGTGCTTGCGGACACGCACAATGCCCAGCAGCCCGCCGTCTATAACTCGCTGGGTGCCGATGAGTGGTCCTTCAACCCGCGGACGCCGGAGCCGCCCGCGGCCCCGCCGCCCAAGCCCGATGCGTTCAGATACTGGGAGTTGATCAAGGATAGCCGCGATCCGGACGTCTTCAAGGCGTTTATGGACAGTGTCGAGGACCCGGTTCTGAGGGCCTTCGCCCGGTCGCGGATCGGCGAGTTGCGGGCCGCGGCCGAGCGTGAGGCGGTTGCGGTCGGGAACCGGCCAGAGCCGCAGACGCCGGCCGCGCCCCCCCCGCCCGTGGCCGCCACCGGGCGACGGCCGCCAACCGATGCGCAGCGCACCCCGGCAATGGAGCCCACGCCCACGCCCACGCCCACGCCCACACCCACGCCGGCAGAGCGCGCCGCGGCGGAGGCCCTGAGCAAGGCGAACCAACTGCCGCCACACTATATGCAGTTGGCCCTGGCCGATCTGCATCTATACCAGGGGCCGTCGGACGGGTTGATCGGCAACAGCACCCGTCGCGCTATCAGTGACTGGCAGGCGCGGCACGGACAGAGGCAAACCGGATCGCTCGATAACCGGCAGACGGTGGACCTGCTGCTCGAGGCCGCGCAAGCGGGCGGGGCCAAGAGCCAGAACCTGGTGGGGTGGATGTACGGCTCGGGGATCGGGCTTCCCAAAGACCCCGCTATCGCCCGCGACTGGTTCGAGAAGTCCGCTCATCAAGGCAACGCCTGGGCCGCCTACGCCCTGGGCTTGATGTATCGGGACGGGGAGGGCGTTACCCCCTCCCAGGAGCAGGCCCGCGTGTGGTTCCAGCAGGCCCGGCGGGATGGACATCCGCAGGCGGAAGCGGAGTTGGCGAGGCTCAAGTAGGCCGGCGGCCCGGCCCGGCCCGGTCAGTGCGATTGGGCCGGCGCCCATCCCGCCGGCTACCCCGACAAGGGCTGTCAGCCGCGAATGAAAGCGGATCAGCGCCGATAAAGCGGCAAGGCTGAGTGGCGATGCTCAATTCAGGTCGACGACACTGCCGTCGATGTCCACCGGACCGCTGGCCTTGATGGCGATCTCGGTGCCCTCGATGGTGATCTTGCCGCTGCTCGCGATGGTGATCTTGCCGCCCCCGCACTCGAAGACGATCTTGCTCCCGGCAAGGATGTGTTTGTTGACGCCCACCTGCTCGAAGCTCGCGAGCCCCACGGTGGTATTCATGGCCGCGCCCACCGAGATTTGATAGGCCGCCCCCACACTGAGTGCCTTCACCGCACCCACTGTCTCGGCACTGGCGATACTGATCGTCTCGGTTTTGTTGCCGCCGACTGAGAGGCTGTCGTTGCCGCCGACGGATTCCTTGCGGTTGGCGCCGACCGCCAGGCTGAGGTTTGCGCCGATGTCCTCCTTGGCATCGACGCCGACCTGGTCGGTGCGGTTGTTGACGATGCTTACCGACTGGTCGTTGCCGATGGTCTCGGTGCGGTCGTGATTGACATTCGTCGACTGGTCATACTGGGCATTGACCCGCAACAGTTCGCTGCCCGCGGTGTCGTTCATGGCGATTTCGTTGTACCCAGCCCCCTTGTGGGTCTGGCTCTTGATCCCGCTGACGACCGCTCCGGCGGGGAGGCCGTAGGGCGGCATGGCGGCGGCGTTGTAGACGCGGCCGGTGATGATGGGTTGGTCGGGGTCGCCCTCCAGAAAGTCGACGATGACCTCCTGGCCGATGCGCGGGATGCTGATTCCACCCCAGCCCTTGCCGGCCCAGGGCTGGCTGACACGCAGCCAGCAGGAGCTCTGCTCATCGCGCTTGCCGTAGCGGTCCCAGTGGAACTGGACCTTGACGCGGCCGTACTGGTCGGTCCAGATCTCCTCCCCGGCCTTGCCGACGACGATCGCGGTCTGGGGCCCCTGCATCCGCGCCTTCGGCGTGCTGCGGGCGGGACGGAAGGGCTCTTGGCTGGAGCGGGTGGTGAATTCGACCGCGAAGGTATCCTCCTGGTGGACGTCGTCCCCGGTCGCGTAGGGGGCCGTCTCCAGTTGATAGTGGGTTGACTTGACCAGGTATTCGCGGTTCTGATCGGCCAAGGGGTGGCCGGTCAGGTCAAAGAGACAGCCGCTCGCGAGCCCGCGTGCGTTGCTCATCCCGCGTCCCTCACTATGCTCGGACTGGAGTTCCTCGATGCGAACCCGGGAATAGCCGTCAATCTCGCTGAAGCCGCACCCCGGTTCCGGATAATCGAAGACCTCGTGGTGGTCGTTGGCATGACCGCGCGCCAGGGCCGTGCCGGCGGTCAGGTCGGCCAGCGGCTTGGTGAAGTCGAAGGCGGTATGGACAAAGGCGCCGGAGCATACCGTCTGATCCAGGCGCCATTGCGAGAGGTATTCCTTGAACGGCGAGGCACCAGCGGACTCGCCGGCGTAGTAGGGGACCCGGCTTGCCTGGCGGCAGGCGGAATGACTGCTTGGCGAGTCGGCCAGCACCAGTTGGTGTTTGTCCTTGTCATGCAGGAAATAGTAATAGATCCCCTCGTGTTCCAGCAGCCGGCTGATGAAGTGGAAATCAGTTTCGCGGTACTGGACGCAATAGTCGCGGGGGCGATAGGTCGCGCCCGTGAGGTCGTCAAAGTCGGTATAGCCGTGCTCGCGGAAGATCTGCTTGGCAATCTCAAGGGCCGATTGGTCCTGGAAGATACGGCAGTCGGCGGTGCGGGTCAGGAACCAGCACCAGGGCCGCAGTTCCGCTTGATAGTGGGCGAGCCTACCCTGGAACCCGACGAGCGAAAAGCGCTGCACGATGCCGTGGAACCAGCGGGCGGGGTCCGCCGGGTCGCGGTCGTGGCCCTCGACTCGCACGCACATGGGGCGCCCAAGGAGGGCCTTGGCGTCGATCTGCCCGGCCTCGCTCAGCAGGTCCAGTTCATAGCGGAACATGCGGCCGAGGTCCTCCTCGCCAGACATTCGGTAGAACAGCAGCGTGTCGAAGGGGAGCGGGGTGAAGACTTGGAAGGGGCGGTGGTGCTGTGTGTGGTTCATGGCTTCAGGGTCGAATGGGATTGCCATGGCGTGCGCCGGACTGTCGGAATGAGATGGACGCAATTCCAGAAAATTGCGCCAAATTTTCTACGTTCTGCGCGAGCCGCTGCGGACAATCGCACCGGCCGACTGAGGCTGAGTGGGGGCAGGGCGGGCAATCGTGTGTGCCGGTACACCCAACGGCAATTGTTTGCTCTGCTATCCGAGTCGCGGTGCCAGTGGTCCTTATCGGGTTCGCTCATTGGATTTCACTGAGCTTGACACTGAATGTCGGTTTGCCCGACATGCCTAAAATAATTACGCTGCCCTCGTTTAATACAACGTCCTTGAAGCGGTGCGCGAAGATGATCTCATCAGGCTTTGTTTCGAGTGCTCTTTCGCGATAGAATACCGCGCCGCGCCGTTCCAGCTGAAGATCGAGAACAAATCGCTCGGGACTAAGCCTACATAGAAGCGACGCACGGATTCCGGTCCCGCGCAGCAGCTTGACGCGGTGAATCCATTCGTTTTTATAGCCTGCTTGTCTGAAATCATCGATTGATTGCATTAGCACATTCAAAGGGATGCAATGGTGTCTTGCGCACTTGGCGAGTCCGTCCGAAAGCATCGAAATGTAGAATTCGTGGCGATCTTCCTGAGCGAGTGTGTCGTATCGCTCGAACTCGAATAATACCCCGGGCACGGCCGCGTTTTCCGGTAAGATCAGGCAGCTGTCATCTGGGAAATGCTTACCCTCAACGGCGATCTTACTGAAACCTTCTGCGTGAAATTTCTCTGCCTTCAGTCGTCGCTCTAGGTAGTTGCACAGATATCGAGTGTGGAACCCAAAAGGTCTTACGACGTCGACGGGATATTCGTTGAGGTTCAGGTACAGGTAAATGTGCTTCAGTATCATTATGGCCTCGCGTGCTTCGTTGGATCTAGCAGTTGACCCGCATCTCTAAGCTCTTGAGAGCGCTCGCGCTCCCAATCGAGAATCGCTTGCCGGGATCCGGGCCCTTCGGGAACTTCCGCGACTACTCGTCCTTCGTAGAGGCCGGGCTTATCAACCCCTCGATTCCATCGGTTCGCTTGAGTATCTGCGCGCCGCGACCCGCCGGCAGCGGTTCGAGGTCCACCGCTAACCCCTACTTTCACAACCTGGCCCGTATTAGTATCGACGATCTCATAGCCGTGCTGGGCGCGGGTGCTGGTCGCTGAATTGCCATGCGTTAGTCCCTCGGCGTTGGTCGGCGGCGGAGTCGATTTCAATCCGAGGGGATCGACCCATCCCTGGAAATTCGGTGCGCCCGCGTAGAGATTGTCGCCTGCTGCAACCGCCAACGGGTCTTGCGACAAGAATCCCCCACTCCGCGGATCATAGTACCGATACCGGTTATACGCGACCCCAATTTCGTCATCCCAATACTGCCCCTGCAACCGCAGCGGATTGCGCACCCGCTCCGTCGTAATCCGCGTGGTGCCCCCCCAGGCATCATACTGCGCACTCCAGACGATGCGTCCCTCGCCGTCCAGGACCTCGTGCGGGCACCCGACCTGATCGGTCTCGTAATGATAGACCTTCCCGCCCTCGACCAGGGCAAGCGGCGTGAACCCGTCCGGGGCGTAGAGGTACTCCCGCCACCCCTTGCCGTCGTGCTCCGCCATCAGGGCGTCGCCGTCCCACCCGAAGCGGGTGGTCTGGCCCTGCCGGGTCTTGGAGAGTCGCCGTCCCTGGGCATCGTAACCGAACCAGATCGGGATCTGGTCGGTGCCGCGGGCGCGGATCAGGCGGTTGGCGCAGTCCCAGTCGAGGCGTTGGGTGCCGGCCTTGGTCGTGCGCTCGATGACGTTGCCGGCGGCGTCGTAGCGGTAATGTAGGTCCCCGAACCAGGCGCCGCGCACGGGTGCGCCATAGGGCTCGCGGCCCGGGATGGGGCGGAGCGGGATGCCAAGACGGTCACGGGGGTCGGGCGCGGCACCACTGCCCGCGGGCGCGGTTGCGCCCCCGGCCGCGCTCCGGTCTGTCCCGCCGACGGGTTCAGTCCCGCCCCGGGGGCGCCCCCCGGTCTCGGGGCCGGGCCGCTCGTCCGGCGGGTTCGCGGCCTCGGGCCGGAGGAAGTCGCCGGCCGCATCACGCAGGAAGTCGCTGATCCGGCCTTCAGGGTCGGTATAGCGGATCAGGTTGCCGATGGGGTCGTAGTCGAAGCCCTGGGTGCCCTTCGCCGGGTCGATACGCTGGAGGAGGTTGCCGGCCGCATCGTAGCGGTAACCGCGCTCGAGCAGGGTGTTGAAGGGGGACTCGGTCCAGCGGCGGGTGAGGCGGCATTCGGGGTCGAATTCACTGTGGCGGTGCAGGCCCGCGCCGAAGACCTCATGGACCGGCAGGCCGCGGGCGTCGTGTTCGATGCGGTGGATGGTCTCGCCGTTGACGCGGATGGCGGTGAGCCGGTCGGCGGCGTCGTAGGCGTAGTCCACCCGGTTGTCGGCGCTGCTGGTGCGGCGGTTGAGGTTCCCGGCCAGGTCGTAGTCGAAGCGGACCTGGAACCCCGCCTGATCCTCGGCGCTCAGGCGGCCCTCCGCGTCGAAGCGGCGGGTCACCCGGCCGTGCGGCGACTCGGTGGCGATCAGATTGCCGACGGTGTCGTATTCGAAGCGCTCAACGCTGTCGTCGGCGAAGTGCCGGGCGCTGAGGCGCCCAAGCGGGTCGCGCTCCAGGCGGGTGAGGCGCCCGAGGGGGTCGACGCGCTCGATGAGTTGGCCGGCGGCGTCGTAGCGGTAGGCGCTCAGGCGGCCCCAATAGTCGATCTCGGCGGTGATGCGCCCGGCGGGGTCGCGCAGCAGGCTGTAGCGCTCGCCGCGTCCGTTGATCACGGCGGTGAGCCGGTTCTCGGTGTCATAGTCGTAGCGGACCGTCGTGCCGTTGGGCAGGTGGCGGGCGGTCAGGCGGTTGACGAAGCCGTAGTCGAAGCGGGTTTCGTGGCCGAGTTCATCGATGTAGCTGGTCAGGTTGAGCTCGCGGTCGTAGCCGCAGTGGACCTCGGTGCCGCTGGGGCGCTGGATTCGCGTGAGGCGGCCCTTGGCGTCGTAGCTGAAACGGCTGACGGCCCCCGCCGGGTCGACGGCGGCGGTGATGTGGCCCAGGCCGTCGTAGCGCCACTGCCGAGCGCGGCCGGTCGGGTCGATGAGGGCGCGGGGTCCGGCGCCGGTCGGGTCCGGCTCCAGGCGAGTGGTGCCGTACCTGGGATCGACGAAGGCGACCAGGTCACCGCGGGCATCGTAGCGGTACTGGCGCACCGCGCCCAGGGGGCTCAATTGGAGGACCAGCCGCCCCTGGGCGTCCCACTCCTGGCGCCAGGTGGCACCGGCCGCGTCGGTGAAGGCGGTCAGGTGTTGGCGTGTGTCGTAGGTCCACTGAAGGACGGCCCCGTCCGGGCGGGTGACGGCCAGGAGATTGCCGAGCGCGTCATACCGGTAGCCGACCCGCCGACCGAGTACGTCGGTGACGGTGCTCACCCGGCCCCCGGAGTCGTATTCGTAGGTGGTGACCTGGCCGGACGAGTCCTCCTTGCGCCGGAGCCGCTGTTCGGTGTCGGTCTCGATGGTGGTGACCAGACCCCGCGAGTCGGTGGCGGTGGCCCGCCGGTTCGGCAAGTCGTATTGGATATGGGTGTCGTGCAGGCCGTTGTCGCCCCAGGTGCGGATGCAGCGGCCGGTGGCGTCCTCGCGGTCGTATTGGTACTGGAAGGAGACGCCGTTGCGGTCGGTGTGACGGATCAGACAGTGATTGCGGTATTCAAAGGTGTGAGGGACGCCCAGGGCGTCCTCGACGGCGATCAGGTCACGGGCGGCGGAGTGGCGGTAGCGCACCAAGAGGCGTGGCGGCTCCGCGGGGTGGTGCAGGATGATCGCCTGGGTCAATCCGTCGCCGCCCTGAAGCTCCAGCCAGGGTCCGGCGGAATTGCGGATCTCGGCCAGCACGCCGTTGTGGCGGATAAAGGTGAGGCTGTTCCCGTTCTGGTCCTGGATGGACAACAACGCAAGCTCCTTGCTCTGCGGTGCGGGCGGTGGAAAGCAGTACGTCAGGCCGGAGCGGGTGTGTATAGAGACCTGATCGGCCGCACGCTCAAGGCGTGCGCCCTCCTTGGGCTGTACCACGCAAGCGCCCGGCTCAGGCATCTCGGCAAAGATATCCCCGCCACCCTTGCCGGCCCAAAACGCGACTTCCCCGGAGGACCGCAGGGTGAGTCGAAAGTCCGCGGGGGACTCCCAGCCGACCCCCATGGCACCCCAGCGGCGGGAATCGGATGAATAGAAACGCTTCCAGGCGAGAGGGATATGCCAGGGGAGCGTGAAGTCTTCCTCGTCGGCAAAGACGTTTCCGGTAATGAGGTCGACCGGTTCGCCGGTCGGCACCGGGTTGGCGTTGCCTCCTTCGGTGCCTGGTGTCCCCGGCGCACCATCGACTCCTTCCTTGGCTGCGCTTGAGGACGCACTGCCAGCGGGGGTCTCCGCGGGCGGTGCCGGTTGCGGGCTCTTGGTGGCGTTGGCGCCAGTCGATACTGGAGGATCGATATCGGCCTTTGCGAGGTCCTCCGCGTTGATTAACTTCTTATCCCAAAGCTCGCGGAGTTTCGCAGGCGATAACTTCTTGAGAAAGTCAACTATCTCTCCGCTTTTCCTGAGGTTCGCAATGAGTTCACCAACATTTTTTGCTCCTTTCAGGAGGCCGCCGATGCCAGTGACCGAATCTCCCAGAATGCCACCGATCCAAGCGTATTCCTCGCCGAAGGCGGCGCCAACGGCGGTCGCTCCGGCCCTGGAAACCATTGACTGCTCGCCCGTGATGCCAGATACGATCTGATCCAAGCCCAGGGTCATCAGTCCTGCACCTGCGGCGACCGCTACTGGGGCACCGATGCCCGCCGTCGCAACGCTCCCGCCCGCCGCCACACCGATTCCACCTATAACATCGCCGACTCCACCAACGATAGCTGCACCCCGTCCAAACTCTTCCCAGCTTGGCAACGCATTATATAATGCACCAGGAACCCGTTCGAGCAAGCTTGGCTGGTCTGCGGGAGCAGCGTCGGCTCTCTCGTCCGTCATAAGCGGCTCCCGGATTGTCTTCTGTGGTATTGCGCATATTCCCGTTCTCGAAGTGTTTCGGTCTCCAGCGCGGTTCCCGGTGCATCACTCGAATGGTCTGGACGATCGATGTTCAGGGCCATTTCGGCGGGCGGGCTCGATGACATCATACTGTTTGAATAGAGTCGGTCCACGAGTGGGGTGACGCGCTCCAGAGGTGTCTCTGGTTGGACCACGAGCCATCTCGTTTCCCCAATCGCACCAGTTGGGTCGATGCTGGGTGGTGTTTGTGCCGGATCGACCGTGGCCGAGCCCGGCATCCAGGTCCGCGAGGCGATCTTACGTAGAACTGGGTCTAGACGCATATCGACCTCATTTCCACTGCTGTCGTTTAGGGGTCGCAAGACGCTCGGATTGCTGGTGCCGATCGGGACGAATGCGGCGTCGAAAGCATCGTGGACGGGAACGCCACTCGCGGGCCGGTGGACGTGCTATTCGCGGCCGGTGAGGGCTTGGGTCCGTTCGGATTCGGTAGCAATCCGTCCTGCAGCCCAAGCATACCGGCGAGGTTCATCGCTGAACCGATCATGGCTCCCGGGTTGCGCCAATCGGCGGTGGCGATGGCGAAGGGTTGCGCGGCAGTCCCATCGATACCAGGGACGCAGCCATACCCGGCGAGGCTGGCGCCGATGCCGACTGACCGCATGAGGGATGCGGGGTCGGTCCAATCAGTCGTCACGATCGCACAGGCCTTGCCGCCAAGGCTTGCAAGCCTGGCGATGTCGGACAGCCCCCTCAGACCCGCCACGCCCCCGAGGGCGCCCAAGACCTGAGCGGGATCGCTCCAATCCATGGTCGCCAGGTTGTAACCGAGCTGCGCGATCCCGGCCGCCTCGCCGAGGTTGCCCAGCCCGGGGATACCGGCCAGCCCGGCAATCCCGCCGAGCACCCCGGCGGGATTGCTCCAATCGACCTGGGACAGCGCATACGCCTGCTTACCCCACTCAAAGATGTCGCCGAGGTCTGCGGTGCTGAGCCCAATCTGGCCCAGCATGCCGTCCAGGAATCCGGCCTCGGCCTCGGTCTCCGGCGCCACCGCGAGTTCAGCGGGGCTGAGCCCGTCCGGGCCGACCGCGGCCGAGGTCGAGCGCCGGTCGAAGATCAGCATACCAACCGTATTGCCGGGTCCCTCGGGCCCGGCGCAGTTCATCCAGAAGAGCGAGACCTTCTCCTGGACCACGCCGAAGCCCTGGGCGCGCACCGTGGCACTGCCGTTGATGGGGCGCGACCAGCCTCGGTTGACCCCGGAGATGACGCCGCCGCCCGTGCCGGGCTCGTCGCCGCTGAGGGTGGTGATGCGGCTATTGAGGGTGAAGGTGTCGCTGCTGCCCTTGCCGCTGAAATGGACCGTCGCGGCGGTGCGGACGCTGTCTTGGAGGACGGCGACGATGGGATAGGGTACCGGCACCGTCGGGGATTTGCAGACGTCCGGAACCAGGCTGATAACCCGGAAGTCGCGTTTGCAGCCGCCTTCAATGTCCGGCACCGGGCGTTCCTCCCTTCAGTCCATGGCGGCGGGCGGCGGTGGGTCGCCTTGGGCTGCAGTTGCGGCGTCCTGGCGCGCCCGGTCGGCGGGCGTACGCATCCGCACCTCCAACACCCGCAGCGGCCGGTTCACCGGGAAGATGCCGCGCCAGGTGAGGTAGACCCGTAACTGCTCCGCGTCGATGTGGATGGTGTCCAGGACCACCGGGGCGGGTGCGATCCGGCCGTCTTCCCAGCGCAGCAGTAGGGCGAGTTCAAAGCCGGGGAGACAGGAATGAATCCGGGAGATGGGGTGCAGGTTGATGAGGGCGATGGACTCGTCGCCCTTGACGAAGCCGGGGTAGACCAGGTCCGGGTGGGCGCTGTTATAGAAGGCGAATGAGAAGTCCGCCGGCAGGTCCGGCCAGCGGGTCTTTTCCCAGATCATGTCGAAGGTGCCGACCCGGCCGAGCCGCGGCTGCCAGGCGGGGGCCAGCGGTCCCAGACCCTGCGGGGTTTGGTGCTCCCCCAGCCGTAAGTCGGCCGCGTCCGGGGCCAGGACCTGGGGCGCCGGGAGCGGCTTGGAGCCGTCGGGTGGTGTCTCGGGGTAGCGTCCGACCCCGACCGGGTTTTCGGCGCAGGGCGTGGCGGGCCCGCCCTCGCCCCGGGTCCCGCCGAAGGCCAGTTCGTAGCGGATAGGGACCTGCCTGACGGGGATTGTATCGGAAAGGCGCCAACCTTCACCCGGTCGCAGGTGCCAGTAGCGGTGGCCGGTGACCAGCAGCTTCTTCCTGACCAGCCCGACCTCGACGCCGATCTGCCAGCAATTGGCCGGCTCAGTTCCCGGGGCCTGGGCCGTGGCGGTGACATGGATGTCGGTCTTGGGCTTGTAGGGGGCGAGATTGCTTTCCAGTCGCAGGCTGGATGCCCCGGGCTCGCCCCAGTATTCGTCGGTCATGACGATGGGGGCCTGTTCCTGGACCAGCCGCAGCGGCTCGCCGTTGACGAGCGCGAAGGTCCCGCGCAGGACGACGACACCGAAGTCGCGCTGCTGTTCGTCGCGGCTCTGGAATTGCAGCGGGGGAAAGGGGGTGTAGTTGCGGAATAACATGCGACCGAATCCCCGGGGCCTTGCAGTGACGCTCAGGGCGGCGCGCTGATCGATCGGAATTTAACCGCCGCCAGGCGGGCTTTGGGGAAGATTATCCTCATGGGTCGCGGCGGTCAAGAGGGCTTTGTCAGATAAATTTCACCATGAAGGCCAACGGCAAACAAAGCGGCGGCGAAGACCGAGAGGTCTTCGCCGCCGGGGTCGGATGCG
>NZ_CAIKKU010000773.1 GCF_903828115.1 uncultured Thiodictyon sp.
GCCTCGAAGCGCAGGGCTGGCAGGTCGGCAGTGCCGACGACTTCCTCGGACTATCGGCGGAAGAATCGGCCTATGTGGATCTGCGGCTCCGATTGAGCGATGCGCTACGGGCGCAGCGCCAGCGACAACACCTGACCCAGGTCGAGTTGGCCCGGCGCATCAAGTCCAGTCAGTCGCGGGTCGCCAAGATGGAGGCGGGCGACGCGTCGGTTTCGCTGGATCTCCTGATCCGTTCGCTCCTTGCCTTGGGTGCCTCTAACCGCGATCTCGCCGAGGTAATCAACGGCGCAAGCGCCACGGTCGCTTAATGGCTGCGGGCCTTAGATCATAAATCCCGCCGCCGCAATGACCGCCTGCCGCAGGGCCAGACCGCCGTCATTGGTGGGCACCTGATGGTGGGTCAGGGGCTCGAGACCGCGCCGCCGCAGCCGTCGGCTGACCCCTTCCAACACCAACCGGTTCTGGAAGACCCCGCCGGACAGGGCGACCCGCGCGAGTCCCTGCGCCCCATTCGGCGGGTCGGGCCTCGCGCCCTACCCCGGCACGCGGCGGCTTGATGAGCGTGCGGGAATCCCGTATCTTGTGCGCCATGCATACGGTCATCGAAACGCCAACTTTTGCCAAGCAGGCCGATCAGATATGGAGCGAAGCCGAGCGGCTGGACTTCATCACCTGGATTGCTTGTCACCCGCCGACATTCCGGAGCGCAACACATGAGCACGATGCCACTGGAGCAGGTCGCACAGGCGATCGAAGCGGATGCCGGCGAGGAGATTCGCGGGCTGCGCGAATCGCTTGCCGAGATGGCCGCCGATGAGCGGGGGCGCACCTATACCCGGGAGCAGCTCGCCCTGCGCGCGGCCCGTACCGCCTTGGGCCTGTCCCAACCGGCCTTTGCCCGGCTGCTGCAAACCCCGGTCGGCACCGTGCGCGACTGGGAGCAAGGGCGCTTCCCACCCCCCGGCAGCGCGCTGCTGGTGGCACGGCTGGCGGTGGAACATCCGGAGGTGTTGCGGCCTTATGTCGCGGCCGGTTGATCGCTCGGCGCTGGCGGTCTCGCAACACCCTGCGGACAGCAGACGGCCCAGCGCACCCTGATCACGGCGCAGATGTTCGAGGTGAGGGGGACCCCCTTCGTGATCGCGCCTGACGGACGCATCCACCAGGCCCCGAAACGCCGCTTCCAGTGCCCCTATGCAAGCGCAAAGTCCGCCGCGCAGCGTCTTTGGGTAGGAGCGACCTCACCCCACCCAAGCCGCCGCAATGACCGCCTGCCCCAAGGCCAGACCGCCGTCATTGGTAGGCACCTGATGGTGCGTCAGGGGCTCGAAACCGCGCCGCCGCAGCCGCCGGCTGACCCCTTCCAACACCAACCGGTTCTGGAAGACCCCGCCGGACAGGGCGACCCGCGCGAGCCCCTGCGCCTGCGCCAGGTCCGCCGCCAGGTCCGCCACCGCGAGGCAGAAGCCCGCATGGAAACGGGCGCTGATCGGCCCCGGTGCAACCCCCGCCGCCAGGTCGTCGAACAGGCGGCACCACAGCGGGGCCGGGTCGAGCAGGGTGCCGCCGTCCCCCTCGATCAAGCCGCAGGCGTAGCCCTCCCCAACGCCCGCCGCCGCCGCGACCGCTCCCGTACTCCCGTACTCCCGTACTCCCGTACTTCCTGCGACCGCCAGTGACTCCAACTCGATCGCCGCCTGCCCCTCGTAGCTGATCCGCTCCGCACAGAGCCCCAGGGCCGCGGCCACGGCATCGAACAGGCGCCCGGCGGAGCTGGTCAGGGGCGCGTTGAGGCGGCGCTGCATCAGGGTGCGCAGCAGGGGCACCGGCCGTTCTTCCAACTGGCGGGCCAGTTCCAGGCCCGGCCAGCGGCGCCGGAACTCATCCCAGCCCAGGCACACCTCGATCTGGGCCACCAGGTTGCGCCAGGGCTCCAGGATGGCGCGGGTGCCGCCGGGCATGGGCACCGGCCGCAGCCAGCCGACCCGCTCGAAGCCGCGATAGTCGGCGACCAGGAACTCTCCGCCCCAGAGGGTCCCGTCCGTTCCGTAGCCCAGTCCGTCGAGCGCGATGCCGAGCACGGGGTCGCCGTCGAGCGGCCAGCCGTTGTCCGCCAGGACCGCGGCGCAATGGGCGTGGTGGTGCTGGACCTGGACCAGTTCCAGGCCCTCGCGCGCGGCCCGCCCGCGGCCGGTGAGGCTCGCGCGATAGTCCGGGTGCAGGTCGACCGCGATCCGCTCGGGGCGGTGCTCGAACAGCGCGAGATACAGATCGATGGTCCGCTCATACTCGCGGGCGGTGTTGGCCTCCTCCAGGTCACCCAGGTGCTGCGTCAGGATCGCCTGGCCGTCCTTGAGCAGACAGACCGTATTCTTGAGTTCGCCGCCCATGGCCAGCACCGGCGGGGCCTCCGCAAAACCGGGCGGCAGCCGGATGGGGCTGGGGGCATAGCCGCGGGCCCGCCGCAGCAGGCGCGGTGCGGCGTCCATCCAGCGTACCACCGAGTCGTCCACCCGGTTGACGATGGCCCGGTCGTGGAGCAGCACCAGGTCGGCGAGCCCGCCCAGGCGCCCCAGGGCCTCGTCGTTATCGACACACTGGGGCTCTTCGCTCAGGTTGCCGCTGGTCATCACCAGGGGGCGGTCCCAGTCGGCCAGCAGCAGCAGGTGCAGGGGGCTGTAGGGGAGCATGAAGCCCAGGGTGGATTGGCCCGGGGCCAGGTCGGGCGCCAGGGCCGGGACCGGCAGTCCCGCCAGTCGATCCAGCAGGACGACCGGCGCCGCCGGGCTCGCCAACAGGGCGGCCGGAGCCTCCCCCACCCGGCAGTAGCGCCGGATCACGTCCAGATCCCGCGCCATCAGGGCGAAGGGCTTGGCGAAGCGCCGCTTGCGTTGGCGCAACCGCGCCACCGCCGCCGCGTCCGCCGCGTCGCACGCCAGGTGGAAGCCGCCGATGCCCTTGATCGCCAGGATGCGTCCCTGGGCCAGGAGTCGGCTGGCCGCGGCGATGGCATCGCCGCCCGCCAGGTCGGCGGGGTCCAGCGCCCGGCCGGCCGCGTCCGCCAGCCAGACCCGGGGCCCGCAGACCGGACAGGCGTTGGGCTGGGCATGAAAGCGCCGGTCGGCCGGGTCGGCGTACTCGGCGGCGCAGGCCGGGCACTGCGCAAAGACCGCCATGCTGGTATTGGCGCGGTCATAGGGGATGGCGCGCACGATGGAGAGGCGCGGGCCGCAGTGGGTGCAGTTGGTGAAGGGGTAGCGGGAGCGGCGATCGGTCGGGTCCCGGACCTCGGTGGCGCAGGCGGCGCAGGTGGCCGCGTCTGCCGCCACCCCGGTGTGCGCGCCGGTGGCGGCGCTCGCGAGGATCAGGAATTGCGCCGGTTCCGGGGGCGGTAGGTCCAGGGCGCCGCGCTCGATCGCATCGATCCGCGCCAAGGGCGGGCACCGCGTGCGCAGCCGCTCGCAGAGCCGGTCGATCGCGTCCGTGCCGCCCGCGTCCGGCGCCCAGACGCGGATCAGCACCCCCTCGCCGTCGTTGCGCACGTCGCCGGTCAGCCCCAGATCGCGCGCCAGGCGCCAGACCGTGGGCCGGAAGCCCACCCCTTGCACCAGGCCGCGGACGCGGATGGTTTCAGCCACCGGGAATAGTGCTCCTGAGGAGCTTGAGATCGCGGTAGAAGTTCTCGTACACACCCAAGGCGCGCAGGACGCGCAGGTCCGGGGTCCACATGAGTACCCGGACCTCAGACACCGGGTTTGCCCTCGGGCACGAAGGGCTCCGCATCCGCCACGGGGACCATCCGTGACATGAGGATGTCGCGCACCAGGTCGATGGGCAGGTCCGGGTTGTCGAAGGCGGCGCGGCCGAGTTGGGCCCAGAACTCGATTTGCTGGGGGATGGAGCGGAACTCGGCCTTGGCGGCGGTACTCGCCGCTCTGTAGAGGTCGTCGCTGACGCGCACGGAGATGCTCATGGTGACTCCTGATGCGATCTACCACACTCGTAACAAACTGCATCATAGTGCGTTGCCGCGGCCGATCCAAGGTTTGCCGGGGCTCGGCAGCCGCAGCCGGGTACCGTGTAGGGTCCGCTGTGCGGACCGAATCCCGCGCGAATTCAGCCGCCGCACGGTCCGCACAGCGGACCCTACCCGGCTGGTGCCCTCTGGGATGATGCACGGCGGACCGACGCCGGGGCGGGACGCCCCGGCTCCCGTGCCTGAGAAACCGCGTGTCGGTCGCAAGGCTATTGTATTCTAATGGGACCGTCGCCCGCCCGCCGCGGTCCAGGCGCTGACCCGCGGGCAGGTCCGGCCGCCGCCTCAGGCAACCACGAGAGGAATATTGCGATGTCCGACACCCCCAAGACCCCTTCCGACGGCGGCCTGCCCGCCACCCCGGCACCAGCGGCCACGGCGGCGAACACGGGCCTGGACGCCATGCTGCAACCCTGGGGGCCGCTCGGGGAGTATCTGGTGGACGCCGCCCAGCGCACCGTCCTGTTCTGGGACGTGCTGCGGCGGCGCAGTGACCAGTACTACGAGCAAAAGGCCAAGGAGGTGCCCCATGTGCTCAGTTTCGGCTCCGAACTGATCCTCGACGGCCGCACCTTCGCGCGCCCGGTGAACTACGGGCTGGTGCGGGTCACGCCGCCCGAGGGGGTGGTCATCGATTCGCAGAAGCGCCCCTTCGTGGTGGTCGATCCACGCGCCGGGCACGGCCCCGGGATCGGCGGCTTCAAGGCCGACAGCGAGCTGGGCGTGGCGATGCGCGCCGGCCACCCCTGCTATTTCGTGGGCTTCACCCCCCACCCCATGCCCGGTCAGACGATCGAGGACATCGCGCGGGCGGAGGCGGTCTTCCTGGAGAAGGTCATCGAACTGCACCCGCAGGCCGAGGGCAAGCCCTGTGTCATCGGCAATTGCCAGGCTGGCTGGGCGGTGATGATGGTGGCCGCCATCCGCCCGGAGTTGTTCGGACCCATCATCATCCCGGGCTCACCCCTGTCCTACTGGGCCGGGGTCCAGGGCGAGAACCCGATGCGCTACTCCGGGGGGCTCGCCGGCGGCAGTTGGATGACGGCGCTGATGGGCGACCTGGGCGGCGGCCGGTTCGACGGCGCCTATCTGGTCAAGAACTTCGAGAACCTCAATCCCGCCAACACCCTCTGGACCAAGAACTATGACCTCTGGGCCAAGGTGGATACCGACGCCCAACGCTTCCTGGACTTCGAGAAGTGGTGGGGCGGGCACATCAACCTCAACGCCGAGGAGATGCAGTGGATCGTTGACCACCTGTTCGTCGGCAATCGGCTGGCCACCGCGGAGATCGTCACCAGCGACGGGGTGCGGGTCGACCTGCGCAACATCCGCTCGCCGATCCTGTGCTTCTGCTCCAAGGGCGACAACATCACCCCGCCCCCGCAGGCGCTCGGCTGGATCATCGACCTCTACGCGACGGACGAGGACCTGCGGGCCGCCGCCCAGACCATCGTCTACTCGGTCCACGACCACGTGGGGCACCTGGGCATCTTCGTCTCCGGCAGTGTCGCCAAGAAGGAGCACGATGAGTTTGCCTCCAACATCGACCTGATCGACGTGCTGCCGCCCGGCCTCTACGAGGCGGTGATGACCCCCAAGACCGCGGAGGCGGCCAATCCTGATCTGATCAGCGGCGACTGGATCGTCCGCTTCGAGCCGCGCACGCTCGCTGACATCCGGGTCATCGTCCAGCCCGACCCGGAGAACGAGCGCCGCTTCGCCACGGTGCAGCGGGTCTCCGAGATCAATCTCGGTCTGTATCGCACCCTGTTCCAGCCCTTCGTGCAGGCGCTCGGCGGGGCGCGGAGCGCCGGCCTGCTGCACCAGCTCAATCCGGCCGAGCTGCCCTTCGAGCTGTTCTCGGACCGTAACCCGCTGATGCAGCAGATCGCCAAACTGGCCGAGCAGGTGCGCGAGCAGCGTCGGCCGGCGGCGCCCGACAATCCCTTCCTGGCCTGGCAGGCGATGATCTCGGAGGGGATCGTGGCCGCGCTGGATGGTTATCGCGACCTGCGTGACCGCAGCATGGAGGAGCTGTTCCTGGGTATCTACGGTTCGCCCCTGCTGCAGGCCCTGGTCGGCATCCGCGCCACCGACACGCCGCCGCGGCGCCGACCGGGGCTGGAGCCGGAGCGGCTCACCTTCATCCAGAATCGCATCGGCGAACTCAAGGCGCGGCTCGCCCAGGGCGGCCTGCTCGAGGCCGCGATCCGCGGCCTGGTCTTTGTCGGCCTGGCCGGACCCGGGGTGGACGAGCGTGCCTTCAACGCCCTACGCAAGATCCGCGCCGCGCACGACGGGATGACGCTGGAGGAATTCAAACGGCTGCTGCGCGAGCAGTATTTCTCGCTCCTGCTCGACCAGGACGCGGCGCTGGCCGCGATCCCCACGATGCTGCCGGACGACGCCGCGGCACGGGCGCGGGCGCTCGCGCTGATCCGGCAGATCAGTTGCGCGGGCGGCGCGCTGGACGAGCATCGGGCCGCCCACCTGGCACAGATCGAGGCACTGTTCGCGCCCAAGACCAAGAAGGCGCCGGCGGGTGCACCGCGTGCGGGCAAGGCTGGCTGACCACCACTGACAACAGGACCCTCTTCATGCAACCGAAACCCGATAAGTACACGGGCCTGATCGCCCGCGCCCAGGCCCTGGAACCCGTCCTGGCCGCGGTCGCCCACCCCTGCGACGAGAGTTCCCTGACCGGGGCGGTCGAGGCCTTCAAGATGGGCATCTTGAGGCCGATCCTGGTCGGCCCGCGCGCCCGCATCACCGCCGTCGCGGCCCAGTTCAAGCTCGATATCTCCCAACTCGAACTGGTGGATACCCCCCACAGCCACGCCTCCGCGGACCTGGCGGTCCAACTGGTCCGCGAGGGCAAGGCCGAACTGCTGATGAAGGGCAGCCTGCACACCGACGAGCTCATGGGCGCGGTGGTGGCGTCCGCGACCGGCCTGCGGACCGAGCGGCGGATCAGCCACGCCTTCATCATGGACGTGCCGTCCCTGGACCGCGCGATCATCGTCACCGACGCGGCGATCAACATCTTCCCGACGCTGGAGGACAAGCTGCACATCGTGCAGAACGCCATCGATCTCGCCATCGCCCTGGGCTTTGAAAACCCCAAGGTCGCGATCCTCTCCGCCGTGGAGACGGTGAACCCCAAGATCCCGTCCACGGTGGAGGCCGCCGCCCTGTGCAAGATGGCCGACCGCCACCAGATCACCGGGGGCATCCTGGACGGCCCCCTGGCCCTGGACAACGCCATCGACCTCCTGGCGGCCCAGATCAAGGGGATCGACTCGCCGGTCGCGGGGCTCGCCGACATCCTGGTGGTCCCCGATCTGGAGGCCGGCAACATGCTGGCCAAGAGCCTGACCTTCATGGCCGACGCGGACGCGGCCGGCATCGTGCTCGGCGCCCGGGTGCCGATCGTCCTCACCAGCCGCGCCGACTCGGTCAAGGTGCGGTTGGCCTCCTGCGCGGTCGCGGCACTGGTGGTGCAGGCGCGGCGCGAGCACGCCAACAAGGCGGTGGTCGGATGAGCGACGCCATACTCGTTGTCAACGCGGGCTCCTCCAGCATCAAGTTCTCGGTCTTCCTGGATCGGTACGGGGAGCGGGCCATCGATCCCCTGCTGAGCGGACAGCTCGAAGGGGTCACGACCGCGCCCCGGTTCCGCGCCCGCGACGCGGCGGGGACCCTCGTCGCCGAGCAGCACTGGACGCAACCCCTGGGACACGACGGCGCCGTCGAGCACATCGCCGGCTTCCTGCGCGAGCCGCTCAGCGCGCACCGGCTTGCTGCCGTCGGGCATCGGGTGGTGCACGGCGGACTCGCGTTCGCGGCACCGGTACGGCTGACGCCCGCGATCGTCGCGCAGTTGGAGCAGCTCATCCCGCTGGCGCCCCTGCACCAGCCCCACAACCTGGCACCGATCAAGACGCTGCTGACCAACCACCCGAACCTGCCCCAGGTCGCCTGTTTCGACACCGCCTTCCATCGGGGTCAGACCGAGATCGCCCAGGCCTTCGCGCTGCCGCCCGTCATCACCGAGCGCGGCGTGCGGCGCTACGGCTTCCACGGTCTGTCCTATGAGTATGTCGCCAGCGTCCTGCCCGACTACGACGCCCGGGCGGCGCAGGGGCGCACCGTGGTCCTGCACCTGGGCAACGGCGCCAGCGCCTGCGCCATTGCGGACGGCAAGAGCGTGGCGAGCAGCATGGGGTTCACCGCGGTGGACGGGCTGCCGATGGGCACCCGCTGCGGCAACCTGGACCCGGGCGTCCTGCTCTACCTGATGGACCAGATGCAGATGGACGCCCGTGCCATCGAGAAGCTCATCTACAAAGAGTCCGGGCTGCTCGGCGTCTCGGGTGTCTCCAGCGACATGCGCACCCTGCTCGAATCGGCCGAGCCCCGGGCACAGTTCGCCATCGAGCTGTTCGTCTACCGCATCGCCCTCGCATTGGGCTCACTCGCCGCCGCCCTGGGCGGGCTCGACGCCATCATCTTCACCGCCGGCATCGGCGAGCACGCCGCCCCGATCCGCGAGCGCGTCTGCCGGGCCGCCGCCTGGCTCGGCGTGACGCTCGATCCCGCGGCGAACAACGCCGCCAAGGGCGCCGCCCGCATCAGCACGGCCGACAGCCGGACCGCGGCCTGGGTCATCCCCACCAATGAGGAGCTGATGATCGCGGGGCAAACGCGCGACCTGCTCAGCCGCCTCCCGTGATCGGCCCGGCGCCCGGCCTTGCGCGGGGCGGCTTGTTCCTCGTTGTCGGTTGCCTTGTCGTTGTCGTTGTCGTAATCGTAATCGTAATCGGAGAAGCCATGCAATTTGGCGTGCTAGAGAATCCCGGGTGCTACGATAGGCTCGACAACGACAACGACAACGACAACGACAACGACAACGACAACGACAACGACAACGA
>NZ_CAIKKU010000774.1 GCF_903828115.1 uncultured Thiodictyon sp.
CCGTGAAAGTGCGTAGTCAGGCCATCCTGGCCTGACGGTGTCGGGGCTGGAACAGTCAGGGCTGGAAGCCCTGACTACGCCGCCCCGCACGCTGGCCATCGGCTAGCGGTCGAGAGGACTTTCATGTTCCGGGGTGGCGCGGGTGCCATGGCCGTTAGCCTTGACGCGCGCCAAGGCGCAAGCCGTGGACTCCAGGCGCTTGGGCTGCGGCGCTCAACTTGACGGCAGTGACGCTCCAGCCAAGAAAATCATCGGTTAGCGAAAAGTTGCATCGGTCGGGCAGCGCGACGCCCAGATAGGGTTTGCATCGGATCGAGTCCGGGTTTAGGATGCGAATCATTCTCGTTAGCTATTGGCGCCGCGCCTGCCACCATGACCAATTCCACCGTCGCCTGCCCTGACCGCCCAGCTCCGAGCGCCCATCGTAAGGATGCGGCCAACCCCGGTCGCCTGGAGACCTGGGTGCGGTCCCTCTGGTCCGTGCGGCCGCGGACGCGCCCCGTCGAACCAATCTACGCCGAGCGCTTGACGACCCTCAAGGCGATGCGGGTCGGGGAGCGCGGGCGGGTGGAGGGCTTCGCGGAGGGGGGTCGGGCCTATCGCCGCAAGCTGCTGTCCATGGGGCTGACCCCGGGGGTGCAGTTCCAGGTGTTGCGCGTCGCGCCCCTGGGCGACCCGGTGGAGGTGCGGGTGCGCGGCTCGAATCTCAGCCTGCGCAAGGACGAGGCGGCGACGCTGCGGGTCGAGCGTCTGACGTGAGCGCGCACCCCGAATTCACCATCGGGGTGGTCGGCAACCCCAACTGCGGCAAGACGACGCTCTTCAATGCCCTGACCGGCGCCCGGCAGCGGGTGGGCAACTGGCCGGGGGTGACGGTCGAGCGCAAGACCGGGCGCTACCGCTTCGAGGGCGTGGATTTCAACCTGGTGGACCTGCCCGGGACCTACTCCCTGGACGTCATCGCGGCCGGGACGGACCAGGACGTGTCGCTCGATGAGCGCATCGCCCGGGACTTCGTGCACGCGCGCGAGGCGGATCTGATCCTCAACATCCTGGATGCCTCCAGCCTGGAGCGTAACCTCTATCTCACCACCCAGTTGATCGAGATGGGGCGCCCCCTGGTCTTGGCCCTCAACATGATCGACGTGGCCCGCGACCACGGCCTGCGGATCGACGTGGATGAACTGGCCCGGCAACTCGGCTGCCCGGTGGTCCCGGTCTCCGCGGCCGGCGGGGAGGGCCTGGACCACCTGAAGCGGGTGGTACTGGCGGCCGTGCAGGCCCCGCCGGTCGCCACCGCGCAGGTCGTCTACGGCGAGACCCTGGAGTCCGCCATGGCCGTGCTCCTGCCGCGTCTCACCCCCATCGCGGCGGCCGCCGGGGACCCGCCGCGGTGGCTCGCCGCCCGGCTGCTGGAGGGCGACGATCTGGTGCGCGGCCTGGTGGGGGAGGCGGTCAGCCCCGCCGAGGTCCGCTCCCTGCTCGGGGAGCAGGCGGACGACGTGGACATCCTGCTGGCCGACGCCCGCTACGGCTTCGCCCACGGGCTCACCCACGCGGCCGTGGCCCAGACCGGGCAGGCGTCGCGCGACCTGTCCGACGCCATCGATCGGGTCATACTCAACCGGGTGTTGGGCATCCCGATTTTCCTCGCCGTGATGTACCTGCTCTTCATGTTCACCATCAACATCGGCGGGGCCTTCATCGACTTTTTCGACCACGCGGCCGATACCCTCTTCGTCGTCGGCACCGCCCATGTCCTGACCGGTCTGGGGGCGCCCGGCTGGTTGACCCTGCTGCTGGCCGAGGGCCTGGGCGGCGGTCTGCGGGTGGTCGCCACCTTCATCCCGATCATCGGCTTTCTGTATATCTTCCTGTCCGCGCTGGAGGATTCCGGGTATATGGCGCGCGCCGCCTTCGTCATGGACCGCTTCATGCGCGCCATCGGTCTGCCCGGCAAGTCATTCGTACCGCTCCTGGTCGGCTTCGGCTGCAACGTGCCGGCCATCATGGCCACCCGTACCCTGGAGAACCATCGCGACCGGATCCTGACCATCCTTATGGCCCCCTTCATGTCCTGCGGGGCGCGGCTGCCGGTCTATGCGCTCTTCGCCGCCGCCTTCTTCCCGGTGGGCGGGCAGAACGTCGTCTTCGGGCTCTATCTCATCGGCATCGCGGTGGCGGTACTGACCGGCTTCGTCATGAAGTTCACCCTGCTCAAGGGTGAGAGTACCCCCTTCGTGATGGAACTGCCGCCCTACCACCTGCCGCGGGTCAAGGGTGTGGCCATGCGGACCTGGGAGCGCACCCAGGGGTTCGTGGTCGGGGCCGGGCGGGTCATAGTCCCTATGGTCCTGGTGATTACGGTGTTCAACAGCCTGGGCACGGACGGCAGTTACGGCAACCAGGGCAGCGACCGCTCCGTGCTGGCCGCGATCGGCCGCACCACGGCCCCCGCCTTCGCCCCCATGGGGCTCAACGCTGACAACTGGCCGGCGACCGTCGGCATCTTCACCGGCCTGCTGGCCAAGGAGGCCGTGGTGGGAACACTCGACGCCACCTACTCGGCCCTGGGCGCCGCGGCTGCCGGGGGGGTGACGCAGCCGCCGCCCTTCAGCCTGTGGGGCGGCCTGCGGGCTGCGCTTGCGACCATCCCGGCGAACCTGGACCAGGCCCTGGGCAACTGGGGCGACCCCCTGGGGCTGGATTTGGGCAACCTGAACGATGCCCATGAAGCCGCCGCGCGCCAGTCGGTCAAGAGCGGTACCTTCGGGGCCATGGCCGCGCGCTTCGACGGAGCGGCCGGCGCCTTCGCCTACCTGCTGTTCATCCTCCTCTATGCCCCCTGCACCGCGGCCGTCGCCGCCATCTGGCGGGAAAGCAGCCCCGGCTGGACCCTCTTCGCCGTGGGCTGGACCACCGGCCTGGGCTACGCCATCGCCACGATCTTCTACCAGGGCGCCATCTTCGCCCGCGACCCGGCCAGCGCCAGCGCCTGGATCGCCGCCATGGTCGGACTCTTCATCGCCGCGGTCGTCCTGATGCGCGTGCTCGCAGACCGCGCCGGCCCGGGCCGGGGGCTAGACCCCGGACAACCGCTGATCAAAGGGGTTTGACAATGATCCTATCCGAACTGACCGGTTACCTCGCCGAACACCACCGCGCCCCCCTGATCGACCTGGCCACCCGCTTCGACTCAAGCCCCGACGCCGTGCGCGGCATGTTGGCGACGCTTGAGCGCCGCGGCCGGGTGCGCCGCATCGCCAACGGCGCGGCCTGCGGGAGCGGGTGCGGTAAGTGCGATCAGTCGAAGGTGGAGACCTATGAGTGGGTTGCCGCGCCGGCTCCGGCCGGCGTTGGGACACCGTCGGTCTGAGTCGCAGGTCGGGTTAGCGAAGCGTAACCCGAGGATTCGCGTCCCGGCTGTCGGGTTACGGCGCGTCGGACCTCGCGGATTACAGCAAGGCTCGGTGCGCGCGCCTAACCCGACCTATGCACTGCTCGGCCTCACCACGCTGTTCTTCATCGGCGCGGCGGTCTATGGCTGGCGGCACGGCGATTTCAGCGGCCCGGCCGCGGTGGCGGACTACACCAAGGTCCCGCTGGGGATGCTTCTGGGCTATTATTTCGGAGTTCGTTATGAACAAGGCAACCAAGCGCGTCCAGATGGAGATGCCGGAGGCGGCCTTTGAGCGGTTGGCGTGGCTGAAGGAGAAGACCGAGGCTGCCTCCTACGCGGGCAATCTGACCCGGCTGGAGTTGCTCGTCTGACGCTTGGCCGTCAAGCCCCGGCACCCCGGCGCGATGCCGGGGTGTCCGGACCCCAGTCTGACCCGAATACCGGAGGCCACCGATGGATTGGCGAGGCAGAATCACCAGCGACCCGAGCATCCTGGTCGGCAAGCCGACCATCAAGGGGACCCGGATCTCCGTCGACCTCATCCTCGGTTGGCTGGCGAATGGCTGGAGCATGGAGGACATCCTGACCGCCTACCCGCACATTACGCGCGACGATGTGCAGGCGGCACTTGCCTTTGCCGCCGAGATGCTACGCGAGGAAGAATACATCGCCATCCATAAGGCGACCGCATGAACCCGCGTCTGCTGGTCAACGAAAACTTTCCCATGCCGGCCCTTCGCATCCTGAGGGAACAGGCCGTCGATGTCCAAGCCGTGGTGGAAACCTGCCCGAGCGCGCCGGATGAGCAAGTGCTTGCCTTGGCGTGTGCCCAGTCGCGTTGGCTGGTCACCTATGACCGTGACTATGGCGAATTGATCTATTCGCTGAGACTCCCGGCTCCGCCTGCCGTTCTGTATCTCCGGCAGGAGCCCTATCCGCCGGAGCGTCCGGCGCGGATTCTCCTGGGCCTGATGGCCGATCCCGCTCGCGTCGAGGGCTTCTTCCTCGTGGTTTCTGAGCAATCAATCCGTCGGCGCCCGCTGCCTGTTCGCATCTTGGGGTGACACGCTGGCGCAAGCCCCCAGTTTGCGGCCGTCCCCGTCAATGACCAGTAAGGTCTTGACCCCTTGCTGGGCAAAGGACCGGGCCGCTACCCCGAGCCCAGTCGTGGGCCGAAGCGCTTCGATGCCCATGGGCGTCGAATCGCCGGCGCACCGCCCGCGGTGCGGGCGCTCGATGGCACGGGCATGTCCGGGGTAGTTCGTAGGTCGGGTTAGCGAAGCGTAACCCGACGATTTTCTTGGCGGCTTTCGGGTTAGGGCGCGTCTGACCTCGCGGATTGCAGCAAGGCTCGGTGCGCGCGCCTAACCCCACCCCTGGAATTTCCTGATGCAATTGGGTACTGACACCGCAGAGCAACCAGTCCCCAAAGCCCGGCATACGCCGCAGCGCAATGGTCGGACGGTTCTTTACGCGTCCGTCGGACTGCGGGAGCGGGGTTAGAACGACGTCGCCCGCGTTCATAAGCGTCTCACATCGGCCGGCGTGTACTCGGGCTCATCGTCCCCGTAGGCACCCGCAAGCCCGGTGCCGGCAAGGCTCGCCCAAGGGTCGCGGTCGAAATCCGTCGTCGGCGCCACCACCGTCACGAGGAGCCGAGCGTTATCGGGAAGCTCAAAAGGTTCGTCGAGAACGATCGATTGGCCGTCGAAATGGGCCTGCAATGTAATGCTTGGCATATCGATATACCTCAGTCGCTCGGTGAATCTCAATCACTTCCTTGACTCGTTCCCAAGTTCCGCTTGGGAATGCGGTTCCGGAAGTTCTGCGTTCAGTAGGTCGGGTTAGCGAAGCGTAACCCGACGATTCGCGAGCTAGCCGTCGGGTTACGGCGCGTCTGACCTCGCGGATTACAGCAAGGCTCGGTGCGCGCGCCTAACCCGACCTACGAACTGCGGGCGCGCCAGTTCCGACCAGACGTTGGTATCGAGGAGGTATCTCATCGGTCCCAAGAGAAATCCCGGCCGGCCTCTTTGGGACGCAAGCTCGCGACCTCTTGATCGGTCAGCGGCTCGCCCCCGTCCTCCTGCAAGCGCTTGCGCCAACCCGCAAGAAAGTCGAGATACCCGGTCGGCTTGGGCAGTGCGTTGGTGAGGCGATTGAACTCCTGCTCGGACAGGATCACCGCCACCCGTTTGCCGCGGCGGGTGATATGCACGGGTTCTCCGGCCTCGGCCCGCTGCACCAGGCTTGGCAGCCGCGCCTTCGCGTTGACAATCGATGTATCGGACATTTGATGGCTACCCAGGCGACGTTATAGGCATCCACGGGGTGGTGCTTGACTGAGCGCCGTAGGCCCGGCCAGCGTCGTACGCTTTGCGTGTCTCTGCGAGCCTGCGCGGTTTGTTCTCGTCTCCGGCTCCGCCCGACTTTCATGGCAACCTACGGACTCGGTCCGCGTACCGCATCCGCACCATCGCGGAGTTGTTCGCGAAGGATCGACGGCCTATATTGTAGCCTGATCGGCGATATAACCGGAGATTCCAGTGGTAGCCCTTTCCATCGAATTGCCCGAGGAGTTGGCGGCCGCAAGCCTGGATGTCGCGCGAGGGCTCGGCGTGTCCAGGTCCGAGCTGATCCGCCGGGCATTGGAGCACGAGAACGCACAAACCGTGCGGCGGCGGAGCGCCGCACCAGGGCCGAGGACTTGCGGGCTATGGCTTGCGACCCCGTGGCCCGCCGTTTCGCGCAAGACCTCGACGCGGCGCTTGGCGAACCGCTGCCTTTGGCACGGGAAGCCTGGTGGAAAGGCTGATCCGCGGCGGCATCCACCTGGCGCGGCTCGACCCAGCCAAGGGCGCGGAGATCGGGAAGCTCCGTCCGGTGGACTTACTGTCCGCGTAGGAGATCCTGGATATCGACTCCCCGCTGGTGTTCGTCTGCCCCTTAAGCAGCCGATCCGAGCCCCGCTATGCGTCCCTGCATGTGGCCTTACCGCCGCGCCTGACCCGCGTCGCCTGGTGTCGCGTAATCCGTTGGATTAGACTTCGCCGATGCTGACCGTCGCCGAAGTGCCCGAATACATCCGCCGAGCCGAAAAGCTCCTGAGCGCAGACGAGCGGCGCGATCTGGTGTGCTATCTGGCCGCGCACCCCCGCGCCGGGGCTTGAACTGTTGCGATTAAAGTTGTACATTTTTGCCAAACATGAGCAAAAAAGTGTACAAAGTAAGGATAGGCGAGGCGGCGGAAGCTCTTGGGGTTTCGCCCGCGACCGTGCGCCGCTGGGAGA
>NZ_CAIKKU010000775.1 GCF_903828115.1 uncultured Thiodictyon sp.
CGCCGCCGCTCGGTGTCGCCCATGAGCAGGGCCTCGTCCAGCAGCGAATAGGGCAGGATGGCGCGGGCGTATTTCTGCGGCCAGACGCCGTCCAGGTGGGTCTCTTCGATGCAGTAGCGCAGGGTCGGGCCGTCCAGGTGGTCGAAACGCTCGTCGAAGCGTTTCATCTCTTCGAGCCATTTGCGCTCGGCGACCAGGGGCTTGGGGCAGATGACGAGCACGGTCCGCAGTTCGCGGCGGGCCTGAAGCTCCTTGAGGATCAGTCCGGCCTCGATGGTCTTGCCGACACCGACCTCATCGGCGATGAGCAGCCGGGGCCGGTCGGCCTGGATGAGCTTGATCACGGGCCGGAACTGGTAGGGGACGAACTGGATGCGCGAGGCGAAGAGCGAATAGAGGTTGCCGATGCTGGGATGGCGCAGTTGCGCGGCGGTGAGTGCGGCGTGCAGTGCGGCCGGGGTGACGCTGGGGCGTGCGGCCGGAACGGCGGCCGGTTCGATCTGGGAGGCGTAATAGGTCGTGACCGCGCCGTCGTGGAAGACCTGGTAGCGGTCTTCGGGGTCGGCCGGGGCACGGGAGACCACGGCGCCGATGACGGTGGGCTGGGCCTTGAGCCGGACGAGTTGGCCGGGGTCGAAGGCCCCTTGCGATGCCGTTGCGGGCGGTTGATCGGTGGGTTTGGCGGACCCAGCCAGTTGCGCAAGGAGCGCGGTTCGGTCGACGTGGATGTCGGCCAGCGTGGGCTGGTCGGCGCCGATGGCCTGCATCAGCCGCTCGATGGTGTCGAGGTCGCGGAAGCACTCGTCGTCCGGGATGCCGCTGACCGGGGCGTGCGCCCAGCGGTTGCGGATGGTCTGGGCCTCTTTGAGCCAGTTCCTTGCGGTCGGCTGCAAGGAGGCGGCGTGGGCGATTTCGGACCAGTTGCGGTCGGCAATCCGCAGCAGGGCGGCCAGGTCGAGTTGATCGAGCCGGGCATAACCGGCGGTCTCGACGTGGTTGCGTTGTTGAAAGGTCAGTTCTTCCAGGACGTGGGTCTGCCACCAGTGATCGGACAGGCGCGGCAAGACCTCGGCGAGGAAGGCCGCGAGCCGGGTAGACAGGGTGGTCAGGTGGCGGTGGTCCATGGGTCCGTCCGTCGTTGTTGATGGGAGCCGGTTCTTCAGGGCACGCCATTATGTCCTTATGGGGGCTGCCTGTGAATGTGCTTCAGGTCAAGACGTTGGGACACACCCGGCTGCCGCGCCGGGTGGTCTGCAGACACTGTGTATTGGCTTGGTTGCAACCCCGCTAGCCAGCGCCGGCGGCGAACAGATCCCGAAACGGCGCCAGATTGCGCCGCTCCGCCGACCAGTCGGCGATGGCGAAGACGACCTGTGCGAAGGCGCCGTTGAACTCCCCGGCAAGTGCGGCGTGGAAATCGCGTGCGGTGCGGATGGGGTCGTTTCCGAAGGCGCCACAGCCCCAGGCACCCAAGACCAGTACCGAATAGTCGTAGGCCCGGGCAATGGCGAGGACGCGCCGGATGCGGACGGCCAAGAGGTCGCCCGCCAGTGGTTGGCCGATGCCGGGGGCATAAGGCGCGGCGCAGGTGAGCACGCTGAGCGCCCAGGGCGTCGGCAGCGCGGTGCCGTCGTCCGTCCGGAACACCGGCACTTCCGGGGAGAGGATCGCCCAGTCAGTTGAATCCGGTAGCGTCCTGGCCGCGTGGGCGGCGTACATGGGATCGCCCCGCAGGGTGGCGTAGAGGGCGCTGGAGCGGCACAACACCTCCTCCTGGGCACGGGCGCCGTTCAGAAAGCCGCCACCGGGCTGGATACCGTTGGCGAAGCTGAGCGCCAGCACCCGCTCACCCGCGTTGGCCAGTCGTCGGGCTGCCGTGAGGGTGGTTTCGTTGGCCACCTGGACCCTGGTCTGGGTGGACCGGGCGACGGCGGGCACCGGCAAGACGGCCTCCGGCGGCAGGCTGCGTTTGGCGGCGACGGCCGCGGCCACGGCGGCACCCCAGTCCACGGGCTGTCCGGCTGCATTGGGATAGGTGCCGACCGTGATTGCTGCCAGTGCCGACTGGCCCAGGGCGGCAGCCTGTTCGCGCGGGATCTTCACCAGCTTGCGGCAGCGCTCGGCAAGCTCCGGGCTGTCCTGGCAGGGGAGATACGCCAACCGGGGGGCAAGGTCCCGGATGCGGGCACCGGCCCCGCCCCGTCCAAGTGTTCCTGCCCGGGACTCGGCGATCTGTGCCTTAACGGCTCGTGCCGGGAGCGGCTGCTGATACCGCGGGATTTCGGACTTGATGGAATCCGCCAGGACCAGCAGCGCGGGATTCTCCGATCCGTAGTTGCGAATGCGCTGGGCAGCGGTGCGCAGACTGTCGCACGCCCCCGCGAGATCGCCGTCGCGGTTGCGGGCGGCGGCTTCGCGCCGCGCCTGATGGGCCAGTTGCTCGCCGACCCGACGCTCGACGTCCGCTTGCCGGGGCTGACCCTTGCGCGCGGCCCAGTCAACCCAGGTCCAATGGAACTCCTGCGCGGCCAGGGGGCGGTCGCCGTCGCTGACCGTCACCCGCACGGTGCAATCCGCGTTCTTATTGCCGGCCGGGAAGCGGAGGCTGACCAGCAGGTCGAGCACCTGTTCGCTGACCAGATCGCCGGTGCGGATGGTCAGCGCATGATCGGACGGGGTGACCGGCCAAGGCCCCATGACCGCGACCGCGAGGTCGGCCTGCCAGGCGAGTTGCACACGGCTATCGGCATAGACCACCTCGAGGGCATCGCCCAATTCCTGGGCGATGGCGGTCGGGATACCCGCGGCGTTGGCAATGTCGTGGACTGCGCCGCCGCCCGCGTCCGCTAGGGCGCCGAGCAGTTCCTCGTTGTAGTCGTTACCGACACCAAAGGTGCTGGTGCGGATGCCAAGCTGAAGTAGCTGCCCGGCGTGCTGGGCGAGCTCCGCAGGATCGACGATTCCGACATTGGCCTGGCCGTCGGTGAGTACAAAGCAGCGGCGCAGCCGTTCGTTCGTGGCCTCGCGGCCGATCAGACCGCAGGCGGTGAGCCAACCTTCGCCAAGGTTGGTGGAACCGCGCGGGCCGACGCCGCCGAGGGCGTCGGCGGCCGCACGACGGGCCTCGGTACCCGCCGCGGTCAGGGGCAGCAGGGTGTCGATGTGGTCATCGAAAACGACCAGGGCAACCCGGTCACGGGGTCCGAGTCGCTCAATGGCGGTCAACGCGGCCTCGCACGCGCGCGGCCATTTGTCACCACCCATGGACCCGGACCGGTCCAGCGCCAAGGCCAGGTCCACCGGGGTACGCTCGCCCCCCAGACGCGGGGCACGCAGGCGCAGATGCAGATAGCGCTCGCTGTCGCCGCGCCAGCGGATCAGCCGGCGATCGGTGTCCAGTGAGAGCCCCAGCCGGTCGCGGCCCGCCGGGTCCGGCGCCTCGCCGCCGTCAGCGTCGGCCGCAGTCCGGAAGGCGCAGAGGTGGATGAGGCGCCCGTCCTTGACCAGGCCGCCGCCGGCAAGCCCGGCGCCGATCAGCCGCCAGTCCTCACCCTCCCCGATGGCCGCGAAGCGCTCGACCTGAGCCGTGGCAATGGTCTTGAGCCAGGGACGGGGGGCGTCCGGCACCTGGGCCTGGGCTTCATTCGCCGCGTCAATGGCATCCAGCGCGTAGCTCTCCACCAGCTTACCAAGGGCGGCGGCCAGGGTGGCCGGGCTGTCGAAGAGGTCGAGGCCCACGAGCCGGCCGTTGATCGCGAAGAGTGCGCCGCATTGGTTCGGTTGCGGGATGAAGACCGTGCGGAAGTCGTCCAGCCGGGCGCGGCTGCCCTCATACAGGGCCGCGGCGGCGCCGGTCGGGGAGGACACCTTCATACGGCGGGAACGCTCTTCGATGTCGCGCCACACCGCGCCCTGGTTACTCTCGCGAGAACCGCGCTGCCGCAGAGAATCACTCACGTCCGCCGCCTTGCGCGCCCGCCCGGCGGCAAAGTGGGCACGCCGGGCGCTGCCGAACTCGGCGGACTCGGCCTGCCAGCGACCGACCTCGACGCAGGAGACAGGGACGACGATGGCCTGCTGCGCGGGGGCCAGGATGCTGAGGTTGAGGATGCGGTTCTGCTTGGCGCCGATCAGTTCTTCCCCGTCGAGCAGCAACACCGGCAGGTCGCCCAGGTTGACGAAACGCAACTCCGGCACGTGCCCCGCATCAGAGACCTCCGTGACGCGAGCGCCGCCGTCGCCCAGTGCCTCATCCAGGAGCCGATAGCCCGGCTTGGCCGGTCCTTCGGCCAGCAGCGGGAAGAGGCTGAGATTGAGGAACTGGACGGGGTCTCCGACGACCACTCGGGACAGGCTCTCGGCAATGGCGGACATGGGCGTCTCCTTCAGGTTGTCGTAGCGGCGGACGGGGACCGCTGGGGTCGGCGTCTGCCCGGTTGGGTTTCGGTGGCTGGATTCCTGGTCAGGGTTCCGTGCTGAACAGTCGCTGCGCCTGCTCCAGCAAGGCGTCGAGCCGGCGCTGATCGGCGCGGGCGAGCGGTCGACGCACATGCAACTCGATATCCGGGTGCAGGGCGATGCGCTCCCAAGTGCTGCGGGGCTGCTGGCGCACCGTCGGTGGCGGTGCAGGCGTGGCCGCGGGCTCCGGTCGCGCGGCGTTGGCGGGCGGTTCGCCGTGCCGGGCAGGCTTGCCCAACACTTGGCGCACATAGTCGTAGGCCGTCACGGGAGCATCCTGCACGGCGCCCGGTTCGACCAGCGCCGCGGCCACGCCGGCATCGTCGAGGGCCTCCAACTGCGCCCGGATCGTCGCCAGGGGCTGGTGGGCCTCCTGCAGGCGCCGGATCAGCCGCAGGCGGTCGCGGTGGCCGGGGCCATAGCTCGCGGCCGGTCCCCGTCCCGCCGACGCCGGCAGCAGTTTCTCCGCCAGGTAGTAGCGGATGGTGCGCACGGGGACGCCGGTCTCGCGGCTGAGGGCGTTGATGTCGAGTGGGTCAGTCATGAACCTAACTATACATCAAACAGTGTCGCTGTCAAGATGTCGACACGCGAGATTTCGCTAGAGAGGGTCCGGGGTCAGGTCTGAGAGGGTCCGGACCCTCCTCGGCATTTATGCCCCGGCGCAAGTCAAGAGTACCGCCGGCATGCGGCAGCCCGCGTAGGCCCGAGCCCGCGTCGATCGGCAACTTGACCTTTCGATCCTTGCCCCCGGTCGACAGCGGATGGGCCGCGTCCTGCTGCTACACTTGCCCCCATGGACATCCTCACGCCCTGGCACCGGCTCTTCGGCATCGCCCTGACCGACCTCTTCACTGGCCGTCCCTGGCGGGTGGACGTCGAGAAGGAGTTGGCGCTCAAGAGCCAGCGGCTCGACATCCTCATCATCGAACGCCGGCCGGGCGCCGCGCTGGACGCCGGCCCCGCGGCGCTCGCCGACCTGCCCGATGGGCTGGAGCGGCTCGCGGCACACAATGTCCTGACCTACAAATCGCAGCACCAGCCGCTCGACGCCTGGGCGCTGGATGAACTGATCGGGCACTTCGTGACCTACCGCAAGCTGGTCTCCATCGAGCGGGCACGCACCCCGGCCGCGCCCGGTGCGGGCGCAGAACCGGCGCACGAGGTTGTCGAGCCGTCGGCGCAGACCTACCGTCTGCTGCCGGAGGACGACTTCGGCCTCTACGCGGTGGCCACGCGCACGCCGGAGCGGCTCTTGGCCCAAGTGCCCCCGGGCAC
>NZ_CAIKKU010000776.1 GCF_903828115.1 uncultured Thiodictyon sp.
AGGAGCGGCCCCCAGGCCGCGACGGGTTACCGTAAGGGCCTGTAGCCGGAGTGATGATCAAGGCCGCGGGCAGCGGTGTATCGCCAGTTCTGCAAGGACAGCGACTTTACCCCCTTGGAGGACACGGCCAAGCCAGCGGGGCGGGCGATCCGGGCGCAGCCGGGTGCGCACCAAAGCCCCCGGGACGACCGACACCGCAGTCCATAGACCAATCGCGTCATCCGCTGGGCATCGGTTGGGGCCTGCGGTGCCCCTTTTTTCGTCGGCGGCCACAACCACCGTCCGCACCCTTGGCGGGCGCCGGGGTGCGCCTCCTGCTGGGCCATTGCAGCATGGCACCAGCAACGGCGCGGCGCTGATCCGGGATGACGGCGGCTCGGTCGCTGCTGCTGGTGCGGGGCGGCGCCATCCAACGGCTTTCGGCGCGGCCACGCCGATCAAAAAAACGTGATCGAGGTCATTGTTTAACGATCGCCGTGGCTTTACACTCGCGTTCGTTTGTTGCCTGCGTCTGATTTGCGCACTCCTACGTCGGAGCGCTCTGGTCCGTGGGAACATTACAGAAGCCAGACTGAATCGGTCAAGTACCATGGATGCGGCTTCCGTCATGTGCGTCCAACACAGACAGCGGTCTAACGAAAACAGTTGGTGTTTGGATACTTGACTCGATTCGATCTAGAACACGTTAGGCGTCCGCGCCTCCAGTATCAGAAAGTTCGATATTTCGCTGGAGTCGTCCAGCACGGGAGCAAAGTATGCGACAAAAGTTGCGCGCCTCCGAGCGCCGGAGAGGGCAATGGGCGCCGGCTCGATCTTCAAACATTCGACGGTACTTTGAACCGCTCATTGACTTCTTACTCGCCCCATATCCGGTGCTTGAAGGCGCCTCAAACGGGCAGGAGTTGACTTACCTACAAAACAGTGCCGGCGAACCAATTCTCTCTGCACTCATCGATCACAATCAGACAACTTGGTGGCAGCTAGTTGGATACAAAGGAACCGGCAAGAGCACAACAATTAAGGGATTCTTCGGACTCTGGGACGCAGACAGCATTACAAAGTTCCATGAGGAGTCGCTAGTACTGTATTGTTCTTTTAACAGTACTGACCTCCATACTGACGACCCCGATGAGAAGCCGCACAATGCGGTCCGCCGTGTTATTGAGGGAGTCTTAGGCGCAGCCCTCCGCCGCTTGAAGCAAGAACGCGAGGCAAGACGTGATCAGGAACCGACCGCGGCCAGCTTTCACGCGTTCGTCGTCCGTACCAAACCCGACATTCTCTCGCGCTACGAAGAAGATGACTCTATAGACGATACGATACTCCGGGAGTTAAAGGCGTGGGAGTGCGGAAGCCGCATCACATATCTCGCAACGAAGCTAAAGTTTGAGCTGTCGCAACTTCCGCTGCTGACAGACGGGATCGCGGCCGCCTCACCGTTTCTGCAACGGCAACTTGTCGTCATCATCGATGACGTGGAAGGCATCCCCAAAAAGGAGGGCAGAAAGGCGCTTGCACACCTCCTTTCACCGCTTTGGAATTGTTTTCGCAATGGCGTTAGCTATCCAACGAAGTTCCTTCTTGCTACGCGACCTCACACTAGGGATGAGTTTTCCCGGAATCAGGTTTGGACGCCGATAACAGTTGATTTCGCCAACACACTGACTCTCCAGAAACTTCTAGAACATAAAGCAGAACGCTTTCTGGAGCACACACCCGCCGGTCGAGAGCTGTTGGCTCGCCCTACTGCGGCCGAGAGCTTGCGCGTCCTCTGGGCATTGCTTGCACGCTATGGAAGCAATGAAAATCATGAAGTTATACTTGGACTGTCAAATTCGTGCTTTCGTGACAGCCTTAGTCTGCTGACTAATCTACTACAGCACGCACCGACCGACAAAGCAGAACTCGGAGAAACGGCAGGCGGTGGATTCGCTCTAACGACCAAGGGTAATTGGCCGGTCATTCCTAGAGCAAATTTGCTAGAACTTATCGGAAAACGAGGCTATGACGACTTCGCTCCAGACGAGGCAATCGGCCTCATCAATCTTTTCGAGAACGATCCCGACGACGAATCTACTGACTTCCTCATTATTCTGCTTCTACATTGGGCGTGGCATCATTCTAGACGCTATGCTTCACACTGGCCCCGCCTAATTGACGTTCATGTCTTTAAAGAGAACGTTTCGCGTTGCTTGCCCGGCCGACCAATTTTGAGAAAGCTTGACTGGGCAGAAAGACGATGCGAACAAATGGGCCTCCTCGACGACGTTCTTGACCGAGACGACCCGGAAAGAGAGCTTCACCATTTAATGCCAAGGGCTGATCTTCTGTATCAAGAGCTTAGCCAGAGTTCTATTCTCTTGGCTCTTTCTTATCAGGATGTCTATATGGAGGAAGGTGTGCTCTCGAATTTCAAATCTGATAGGCGCGAGCCATTTTTGTTCGCCATACGCCTCTGCCGCCACTTGCTGTTATATGAGCAATCGCTGTTCGACGCGTGTGTCGACAAGAGACTTTTCTGGGAGCGAATTTACCACAAGCGGTTGCTAGCAAAAATCACCCATGTGGGGTTGGAGAAGACGTGGAGCCGTTGGTCTGGCCATAAGCCCCAGGACGCGTATGCGGAATTGAATGCACTCGGTAAAGATATTGCGCGGCTGGAGAGCAAGTATGGCAATTGACTTTCGCGGGTTGTCCCGCGAGCAACTCCTTGCCATTAGGGCTGGTGACGACAAGACCGATTCAGTGATCGCAGCTGACGAACTAGATCGACGAGCAGACCGGAAGCGCTTCTGGCGCAATTTCTTGTTCCCTAACCTCTGGGCAATCGCTGGGTTAGCTCTCTCCCTGTTCGTAGTCCTTACAAAACATAGCGAGAGAACGGAGACCGACCCTGATGTATCTCGCGCGAAACTGGGGACAGACCACGGTTTCTCACTCCCGATGACACTCGGTCCGCGATCACTGTCGCTGATTGGCTCGGGAAACCGTGGTCTGTCCCTGAGGTATCCCCACGAATTTCGCCTCCGTTTATTCATCCAACAATAGCGCCTGATGGAATTGGGCGACCTGCTCTTCCGGCGCTAGGAACTCGGATAGAGCGATCTCCACTTTCGTGATGTTCAGAATGAGCGAGGCAAGAAACGACAGGGAATAGACGCGACGCGTGGAACTGCTCGCGTGCATACCGCGCTGGAGGTTCTTCCGCTCCGCCGTCGCACCGATCATAAAGAGCAGGAAAGCCGCCAGTGCGGCAATCATAACGAGAATGGAAAGGCGCTTGCGGTCGTGTGAACGGTTGGCCTCGTAGCCCTGACCAAAGTACAAGCTCTTCATGTCGCGGAAGCCTTCTTCTATCTGCATACGCTGACGATAGATGCGCACGATCGCCTTCGCTGCCAAATGCCCCAAACGGCGCGTCGCCATGAGCAGCCACGGCTCACGCTGACTGCGGGCGGCCTTGCGACTCTTGCGCGAGCGTGCGATGCGCCCGGATGCTGTCTTATCATGACGACCGCACTTGGGCAACCGTACCAAGACCATGACGACAGGCAATGGATTGCTTCTCACCCAGTCGCCGATGCCGAGCCGAGCGGGTTTCGTTGTTGCCTTTGTAAACAACGACTTGCCACTGATCCAATCGGCGTTCAGGCGCACATAGTCGCGCCCCCGCAGGCGTCCGACCCAGCGCCAGCCAAGGGCCTCGACGGCACGGAAAAAGGGCACCTTAAAGCCAGCATCGGCGATGATGATGGGCGCGGCACCAGGCGGCAACAAGCCCGCCACGGTGTGGAGAAAACGCTCTTGGACCTTGGGGTTGCCGAGGTCGCAGGTGGGATGAATTTCCTCGTAGAGGGTCAAGGCGTGACCGCCGACCGCGATCGACGCGCGCAACAGTTGAAAGGATTGATCGACCTTGATAGGCGACCAGTCGATGAGAATCAGCGGTTCGGGAATCCGGGCCAGGGTCATCCGGCACAGGGCGCCGTAGATCGCCGTGCGCTCGCGATACAGGTGAGGATTGCCGATCACGCGGTCGGCGCGCTTGATCTTGTGTTTCAAGGACGTCGGGCCTGGCAGGCGCCGTCCCACCGAGGTGATGGATAAACCCGTGCCGGCAACGCAGGCGGCCACCATATCGAAGAGCGATAGCAAGCGTTTTGAGTGGATACATGACAACCACTGACCGAGCCAAGAGTGCAATAATGTCGCTGCGTGCATGAGGGGCCTCCTGTGGGGTTTGCCTTCCTAACAGTGTGGCAACAAACCCTCGTGCACGCACACGGAAATCGAAAACTTATTTTAAGCCGCTGTTTTTATGTTTGTTTTCGTGGGGATACCTCAGGGTCTGTCCCCGATTACCCTTCCGATTACCCGGTGGTCTGTCCCCGATTACCCGGTCCCCGATTACCCGTCCCCGATTACCCCATGATCTATACCTTACTCCGGGAGCGCGGGAGTCTTGGTAGACGATCTTGGTCTTATTGCATCCGCAACGTGAAACGTGCTGGAGTTGGATATGCAAAGAGCAATGCGTCGTGGTGATTCGGGACAACATGTGAAAGAGTTACAAGGCTTGCTCAACTCCAAGATTGGGCGCCGACGACTTGCACCAGATGGCCACTTTGGCGAAATGACCGAGAAGGTTCTAACAGATTTTCAACGGCTAGCCCATCTTCAGCCTGATGGCGTAGCAGGCCCGCTTACTTTGCGAGCTTCGTAATAGGGGACAGACCACGATTAATTCTTCTGTCGTAATAGGGGACAGACCACGATTAATTCTTCTGTCGCGCTTGGCAACTCGATCCGAAATAACCAAGTCAGATAGCTTGAAGAATGCTCAATGAAGATTTACCTGGACGTTTGTTGCCTCAATCGTCCCTTTGACGACCAAACACAGGACAGGATTCACCTGGAGTCAGAAGCCGTCCTTGCTATTTTGAAGAACCTGGACGGCGACAACTGGATATGGATCAGTGGGATATCGGGGACAGACCACGTTTAATTGCCACACAACGCGGTGAGGCGCAGTCAGAGAATTAATCGCGGTCTGTCCCCTATTCCGCACCTATTCCGCAGGCCCTATTCCGCACCCTATTCCGCAACAGATTTTTACTAATTGAAGCGGATATCGGGGACAGACCACGTTTAATTGCCACACAACGCGGTGAGGCGCAGTCAGAGAATTAATCGTGGTCTGTCCCCTATTCCGCGCCGCTTCAACTCTAGTGGCTGCTTGTCGATCCGCCTGTAAGTCGCGGATTTGTCTATGCCGAAGCTTAGGTTCATGCTCCTTTATCCGCTCCACTCGATCCGAACCACCTAGCGAGCACGTCGCCCATGAACGCGCCGATCGACACACTGCGTCGGGACCTGAGGACTGGCCTGTCGGAGATCTACGGTCCCCGGCTCAAGGGGCTGTTTTTGTTCGGCTCCTACGCTCGGGGCCAGGCCCAGCCAGAATCGGACCTGGACCTGCTGGTGGTACTGGATCGGATCGACCGCTATGGTGCGGAGATCGACCGCACCGGTCATCTGGCCTCGCGCTTGTCGTTGGAATACGGGATTACGATCAGCCGGGTCTTCGTCTCAGCGCTGGATTGGAAGGAGCGGACAACCCCCTTCTTGGTCAATGCGCGCGCCGAGGCCGTCGCGGCATGACCGAAGACAGCGCCAAGCTATTGGAAAAGGCCGGTCGCGCCATCCGTGCCGCGACTCGATTGCTGGCGGATTCCGACATAGATTTCGCGGCCAGCCGGGCCTATTACGCGATGTTCTACTGCGTGCAGGCATTGCTTGCTGAGAAAGGATTGCGTTTCTCCAAGCACAGCGGAGCAATCGGCGCCTTTGGAGCCCATTTCGCCAAAACCGGGGAGTTGGACCCGCAATATCACCGCTGGCTCTTGGATGCCTTCGACAAGCGTCAACTTGGGGATTACGGAGTGGATGCGGTACTCATCGCGGATGAAATTCGGGAGATGATCGAGCGTGCCACCATCCTCTTGGCGGAGGCGAGACGCCATCTTGAGGATAAGGGGGTCAGGCTCGAATAGAGGAATAAGGGGCCGGCGGATGGGGTCAGGTCTTGACTTATTCCTCCCGGCAGAAGTCAAAACCTGACCCCATTTCCCGTACGAACGCCTGGCTGGCGCAGCATAGCTCAAGACATTTAGAGGTAAGCATTTATGACCGGTATTTCTGAGATTGGGATCGCTGTGGCGAAGCTCTCCCGTCAAGACCTTTCTGCTTTTCGCGATTGGTTTCAGGAATTTGACGCTGACGCTTGGGACCGACAATTGGAAGCCGACGTTTCTGCAGGACGTCTCGACATGCTCGCTGAAGAAGCATTGCGAGACCTTCGGGAGGGACGCTGCACTGACCTGTGAGACACCGCACCAATCCGAAATTCTGGAAATTCTATGCTTTGCTTCCTACAAGTATTCAGCGGCTTGCCGACGAGAATTTTGAGGCTCTAAAATGTGATCCGTACCACCCATCACTATTTTAAGAAATTTAGATGAGCGCAGAAGCGATGACGTTGGATCAGGTAAGGGCCGTTGGCATAGACGCCTTAAGTCGGAGCCTCGGGCCAGTTGGAATGATAAGATTCTTGCAACAAACGGAAATGGGGTGGGGCGACTACACAAGCGATAGAGAAACGTGGCTCGGAGACCCAGACCTAAGGGAACTATTCAATTCGATCAAAGCTAGGAGTTCCGGGGACAGTTTACTTAATTCCCGCGCCCATGAAAGAAAGCCAAGTTTATGCCAAAGCGCAAAATACCTGAAACTTGTCGAATGGTCTGACGAAGATCAATGTTTCATCGGCGAATGCCCCGGAATTATCGGCCCTTGCTGCCATGGTGACGATGAGGTTCAGGTATATGATCAATTGTGCCGAATCGTCGATGAGTGGATTCAAACGATGCAGGATGACGGGAAACCCCTTCCTCCTCCAACTGCGGGCAATAACTTGGCGTCAAGATTATTGGCGATAGCTGCGTAGCTACAAACGACTGATGGGAGGTAATCGTTCAGCCCCCTCGCCGCGGTGCGGCGGGATGGGTTTCGCTGCGCTCTACCCATCCTACGGGAAATCACCACCTGAGACTGCTTGGGGGCGAGCGGACGCCGGGGGGCTAAGCGGTTACGAGGGCAATCGTATCGAGATTGCCGCCTGGCACCCCCTGATCATCACCCGGAACGGCGCGCCGCCGACGGCGGACAGTGCGAGGACCAGGGACAAACCGAGTAGACGTTGCATTGCGAGATTCTACATGATCGATACCAAACAGACCTTGGCCAGCCTTGGCCTCGCCGCCTGGACGGCGCTGGCCGCGGCCGGCGACCAGGCACAATTCCACCCGCTGGGCTTCTCCGAGAGCGGTCAATACTACGCCTTTGCGCAGACCGGCACCCAGGACGGCTCGGGCTTTCCGTATGCCGAGGTCGGGGTGGTCGATGTCGCCAGGAACGAGCTGGTGGCGAGCAAGACCGTGCTCATCGAGTCGGAGAGCGGCGCAAGCCCCGAGCGGGCGCTTAAGCAGGCCTTAGGCGAGGTCAAGCTCAAGCGCTTCGGCATCGTCAAGGGCCAGGAGACGGGAGAAAACCTCCTGTGGCGCGAACCGGGGGACGCGGACGCAGGCGCCCCGAATCGCTTCACCTTCATGAGCATGGGCCACGGGCCGGCGGTCGAGCAGGAGCCGGAGTACGAGATCGTCGTGGAAACGACCAAGACCGCGCCCCCGGCGGACGACCCCTTTTGCGCCGAGCTGGGCGGTGCGCAGCGGCTCAAGCTCTCACTGGCCGGACGGGAGCGCTCCGACGGCGCGGTGCGCGTCCTCCAGGACGACCAGCGGCTGCCCCGGAGCCGCGCCTGTCCGCTCGGCTACCAGGTCCGCGGCATCGTCGAGTACGGCCAGGGACTGGCGGTGGTCCTCGCCTACACCCGCCCGGGGTTCGAGGGGCCGGATACACGCTATATGGTCGTCACCGGCAACGTGGTGCCCCAGCCCTGACCCTGGAAATCAGCCGGCAGGCAATCAGACCCGCGACATTCACTTGCGGAAAAGGGAGAAAAGGGGCCAGAATCGAATACAATCCGGCATCCTGACAAGCCCGACCCGCCGGCCTTGATCATGGTTGTGCGACACGAAGTCGCGTAAGTAATTGTTCTACTGGAAGTCTCTATATGGCGACCTGATGGAACCGACGGTTTCTCCCGTCGTAGCCTAGGAGCACATGCGAGACTGGTAACGGCCCGGTGTGAAGCTGCTCTGACAATGTACTCCGCCCGAAAGGGTAAGACGAGCCCGTGAGGGCGACCACCACTGCAAGCATCATGCGGTAGGAGGCTAGGCTGGGAGGTATG
>NZ_CAIKKU010000777.1 GCF_903828115.1 uncultured Thiodictyon sp.
CCTAAATCCGGGAATTGCTCACACAAAGACACAAAGAACACAAAGAAAAACAGATCATTCAAGGCGTTGAGCCGATCACCGCACGGGTGACCTCCTCGACCTACATATCGCGTTGAAAAGCTTTGTGATCTTTGTGTCTTTGTGTGAGAACTGCTCTTTCTGGAATTACCCCTGCTTCCCATATCATCGTTATGGTATATCTTCGCCATGCTGCCAAAGCTCATGCTCACTAAGATCAATTTCTGAGTTCCATGAGATTGCATAACCGCCTGGTTCTATCGCGACAGTCTGGAAAAAAGCTCCGTTCTTCAGCGGCGCAAACATTTCGCGGCCCATTAGGCAGTGAGTGTCGTACTTTTTCTTTTTCCCATTCGCGAACGTTACCAGGAGCAGATGGCCCTCTAATGGTATAACGCTTTCGATTGTTGGCGAGATCATGGCTATTGCAGAGGCGGCAATTTACGGAATTCCTGGCTTTCCCATAACGGCCAGCCCAAAACCGCGCTGGCAAGGTCTTTAAGTTTACTGCCGAACTCGGCGCGCGGGGCTTCGGGTCGGCACTTTGGCACTTGTTAGTGCCCTATTCTTCGTCAGGTAGAGTGGATACCCTGGTTCGGCCCCCGGTTCCCCTCTGTTCGGACCCTGACCGAGCGGCTGGCGTCCAGCTTGGTATCGAATTGGCGGATCGCCCTTCGGGCATCTGCCCTACGAGTTACGAGCTACGAGCTGATCCCGACATCCGACCCCTATATTCTTTGTCACATCTCGCAACTAGGCGGCTTGTCTTTCAGAATGGAAGGCAAGCATGCTTTCAATGCTCAACTGGTAGTCCAGATCGGGCCACTCGATGCCGGTGCCATGACAGATGAAGACGCAATTCTTCAGTTCACGCATGGTTGCCGACTGGAGATCGGTATACCACAGCATCGGGGTTGAGATGATTCTGCCATCCTCCAACTCGACATGAAGGAAGCGATCATCGAAGTGGACAGCCTTACCTTTGACGGAACCAGTCATCCCATGTTGCCTCGAATGCATCGTTGTTTTCTCGAATGATCTGAGGGGCCTTCATCAGGTCTTTCGGTTTCATGAAGTTACTGACGACGCGAAAAGTTGAAAGTTCAACTTTCGCATAGTCCTCCGCCTTCGCCACATGGACATGCTTCGGCTCGTGCTCGTTGGCATAAAAGAAAAACTTGAAGCCGTCTCTTAGAAGCAATGTCGGCATAGTCTATCGCTCACACAGAAAAGGGTACTGACCCTTTTTCCCTGACCCTTTTTCCCGCCTCTTCAAAGGTAACCCTATGTTCGCGCAGATTAGCTCTCGCCTTTTTTGGGTCCCACTCGAAGCTCATGATTTCGCCGGTTTCTATTGCTTGATACTGCCCGTCGCGGCAGTCGTAGTTTGGCACTCACCTGGAGTGCTTAGGCAGCGAAGACAAAAGGCAAGACCTCACCCCATCCCTGCTTACATCCCTGCTTATGTTAGGCTTGTTTTCATGGCCGCACCAATTAAGTAAACTGTCACCGGAACCACCGGAACTCTGCACGATACTAGCCAGTTAACTCCGACCCTGATGGCGCGCGCTCGCTCTTTGGCCGCCCGTTAGGCAATCGTTGTATTCACAATCGAGCCTAGTTCCGTTTCCGCTATTTTCCGCTATTCCGTGGCATCCTTTCCGTGACCTCCTCTACCATCTATCGCACTCACCGCAATTTTTCAGTGATTTGGGCTTTGCACAATTCAAGGTTATCGATATACCGTTTTCTAGCAGAGTCAATCAACTGTAAACTTATTGCATCGCTCTTACTCTTGTTAAATAGTTTTTCCTGCCAGAAGCTACGACCCATCATAGCTGCGCCGAAACAATAGCCAAGCGGCTCGAATACAGAATCGCCAAACATATTTTCTGCCTTTTCCTTAATCTGATTTAGTGCCACGCTATGATCATGAAGCGCTTTGAAATCTCCCTTTCTCAAAATAGAATCAGAGTTGCCGATTCGCTTCTCCAGCATTTCAATTAGCCTTATAGCCTCCGCTTTTGTTGGCAATTTCGGCGTGCTCTCTTTCGGTACCTTTGGTTCTTGGTAACTTGATGTGTTTTCGTTCTTAGATCTCAAATGTGTATCCGGCGGGCTAACTTTGATCGGCTCTGGATGCTGTTGCGCGTTCAATATTCCACATGAAGTTGCCAGGAAAAGGACAAAAGCGAATTTAATATCGAGTTTTATCATCGGGCAAACGTTCACTGAGCGAAACATGCGCGCCTAACTAGTACCGCAGGATGAAAATCCTAATACCGCTTCTGAAAAGTTAGTAGTAAAATGGAAATTTTCCTCACCTGTTCGGGTTTTTGCGATGCCCCTGCTTCGTCCTGCCCCTGTCCTCGTCACCGATCGCGAGCGTGAACAACTGGAGTCGCTTGAGCGACAAGCGACCTGTCCACAGCAGTTGGCCCTGCGTGCGCGGATTATCTTGCTGGCGGGTCAGGGTGTCGGCGTGCGGCCGACGGCGGATCAACTCGGCATCGGTCGCTCCACGGTCCAGGGGTGGCGGCGGCGGTGGTCGGAGAACCCTGATGCGAGCGTCGCGGAACGGTTATCCGATGCGCCGCGCTCCGGCACCCCGCCCACGTTCAGTACGGAGCAGATCTGCACGATCGTCGCGTTGGCCTGCGAGGCGCCGCAAGACAGCGGGCGGGCGATAACGCATTGGACGCAATGGGAGATCGCCGACGAAGCGATGAAACGGGGGATTGTCGATTCGATCTCCGCGCGCTCCATCGGGCGCTTTTTGAAAGAAGCGGACCTCAAACCGCATCGCTCGCAATACTGGCTGAAGGCCAAGCCCGACGCGCAGTTCGCGGAAAAATGCCAGGACATTTGCGAGGTCTACCGTCTCGCACCGGCGCGGGCGGCGGAGGGGATCAACACCAAATCGATTGACGAAATGACCGGGATTCAAGCACTTGAACGAATTGCTCCGACCCAGTCGATGACCTCGGGGCGCGTCGAGCGCCGCGAGTTCGAGTACATCCGCCACGGCACCCACACCCTGATTGCCGAGTTCGATGTCGCGACTGGAAAAGTGACTTGGCAACTCGGCCCAACGCGAACCGAGGCCGATTTTACTCACTTCTTATCCCCCATGATCGCCGAGTGCTCGCAGTGCTCGCCACCGGTGCAGTTGCACTTAGTCATGGACAATCTCAACACCCATTCCTCCGAGTCGGTCGTGCGTTTAGTGGCCGCTGGCATCGGTTTTGAAGGCGACCTCGGGGTCAAAGGCAAGTGCGGAACTCTCCAATCCGTGGCAACCCGCCAAGCGTTCTTGTGCGACCCTACTCATCGCATAGTTTTTCACTTTACGCCGAAGCATAGTTCGTGGCTGAACCAGATCGAAATCTGGTTCTCGATCTTGATACGCAAAGTCATTCGCCGAGGGAATTTCTTATCGGTTGACGACCTGTGCCAGAAAATCAACAACTTCATTGATTATTTCAACAAGACGATGGCTAAGCCATTCCGCTGGACCTACCAGGGAAAGCCGCTGGTTGCTTAGATTGAAATGGTCCGAGCACTTCCATCATGCGGTACTAGATTTCGGCGGACGAACTACCTCATAACCCGCCGGGTCGCCGCTAGTGGATCAAAAATCCGTCTGACTGTCAAGACTCTGGGCGCGCCCGTGCGCTGCACCGTTAGTGGTTTCGGCGGCAATCTTGCCGCCTAAACCACACTGCGGGACAAAGAGCGTTCCGCATAAATCGGCACTTCCTGGGGAGACGAGCGAAATTTACTCTTTTAGTCAATGTACTGCCACCACCGCGCGCGGTGCTGGTCGTGCGTTATGCGGCAACTTTGCCGCCTAAGAAAGCCATGCCGAAGATAGTTGCCGCCTGAACCGTCGCGCCCCGTTGTTCCCTGTCCGCGAAATATTTCTTGAAGACAGTCGGTTATCGCTGTCTCAAGTCGCGGGACGGCGGTTGATGCGGCATCAGGGCGCCACGCCGAGCGGCCGAGCGCGACTGATCCCGCTCTACGCGCTCGCTGCCCAGAGATCGGCCAAATTGATTGTCACCGCATCGAAGGGCGCGACCGATACCTGCGCCGCGCCGGCAAAGCGGCCGATCTCGCGCCAGGCGCCGGCTTCGAGGGCGTAGGCTTCCAGGGTGTGCGCGATGGGATCGAGCAACCAGGCGTAGGGAACGCGGAACTTCGCGTAGATCGGCATCTTGACCTTGCGGTCCTTGCTCTCGGTCGACAGGGAGAGGACTTCACAGACCCAATCGGGCACGACTTCGATGCGATGCACGGGGGGATGCTTGATCATGCGCTCGCGCCGCCAGCCCGCCAGGTCCGGAACATCGACCTCGGCATCACGGATGAGATGCAATTCCGGCTCATCGACGATCCACCAGCCGCCAGGGCCGCCGCGGCCCCGCTGGAAGGGTCCGATCAGTTCGTAGCCGAGCCCGGACGCCGTTACGACATGGGGCCAGGCCGGGCGTGGTTGGGTGTAGAGTTGGCCGTCGATGATTTCGCCCGTCAGCCCTTCGGGCAGGGCCTCCAGTTGTTCGTAGAGGCTGGGACGGGGTTTGATGAGTGCGTGCATGGCGCGGGCTCCCGGGCGGGTCGATTCGTAAAGGATACCCCGAGCGGGTGTGGGCGGGCCATCGGGCGGCCCGCTCCGGTGCCCGGAGGTGGTTGGTCCGCACAGCGGACCCTACGGGCGGTGCCAACCCGCAGGGTCCGCTGTGCGGACCGAGCGCCGTCGGCTTCCGCAGTCTGCCCCGGTCCCTGGTCTGCTAGACTGGCAGTCCAATCCCGATGGCACATGGTCATGACCAAACAGTCAGCACAGCAGGCGGCGTCCGCGGCGCAGTGGCTCGACACCGCGGTGGTCAGGCTGCGCTCGGCCTTTGATCCGAGCCTGGTGTTGCTCTTCGGTTCGCGCGCCCGCGGGACCGCGACCCGGCGCTCGGATCTCGATCTGCTCCTGGTGTGCGAGACGACGGATGGACCGCTGGAGCGCATCGGGCGGGTGCTGCGGCTATTACAGGACAGCCCCTGGCCGGTGGAGCCGGTGGTGCTGACCCCGGGGGAGCTTGCGGCCATGTCGCACCGGCCGTTCATCCGGCGCATTCTGGCCGAGGGGCGGGTGCTCTATGAGCGCTGAGCGGGTACGGGAGGACGCGGATCGCTGGCTACGTCAGGCGCGCGACGACCTGGAGGCGGCCGAGGCTTTGATTGCGGCGGGCAAATTCGCCCAGGCGGCCTTTCTTGCGCAACAGGCGGGGGAAAAGGCGCTCAAGGCCCATTGGTTCGGGAACGACCTGGACCCCTGGGGCCATTCGCTGACCCGGCTGATCCGGGACCTCCCGGACCACCTGGGGGCGGCGCTGACCGGGCTCCTGGATTCGGCCCTGGCACTCGATAAGCTCTATATCCCCACCCGGTATCCGGACGCCCTGGCGGGTCTGACCCCCGGGGAGGCATTCAACCGGGCGGAGGCCCAGGCGGCGGCGGGTCACGCCCACGCGGTGATCGATCGGGTATCTGCGCTGGTTGAATCCTGAGTTTCAGCCGTCACGCGCCCACCCGGGTCCGCACGGCGGACCCTGAGATACCGCGGCGCCGGATGATGGGCATCGCTGCGCTCTGCCCATCCTACAATCGGCGATCCCACCGGCCCCCATCCGACCCTACCCGTTCGGTCTGCCGCGCCCTGCGGTCCGCGCAGCGGACCCTATCCCTTCATCGAGTCGAAGAACTCCCCGTTGGTCTTGGTCGCCTTGAGCTTGTCGTGGAGGAATTCCATGGCGGCCAGTTCGTCCATGGGATGCAGGATCTTGCGCAGGATCCACATCTTTTGCAGTTCGGCGGCGGGCATCAAGAGCTCTTCGCGGCGGGTGCCGGAGCGGTTGATGTTGATGGACGGGAAGATCCGCCGCTCGGCGATCCGCCGGTCCATGTGGATCTCCATGTTGCCGGTGCCTTTGAACTCTTCGTAGATGACGTCGTCCATGCGTGAGCCGGTGTCCACCAGCGCGGTGGCGAGGATGGTGAGGCTGCCGCCTTCCTCCACGTTGCGGGCGGCGCCGAAGAAGCGCTTGGGGCGCTGCAGGGCGTTGGCGTCCACGCCGCCCGTGAGGACCTTGCCGGAGGAGGGGATCACGGTGTTATAGGCGCGTGCGAGCCGGGTGATGGAGTCGAGCAGAATGACCACGTCGCGCTTGTGCTCGACCAGGCGCTTGGCCTTCTCGATCACCATCTCGGCGACCTGCACATGGCGGGTGGCGGGCTCGTCGAAGGTGGATGAGATGACCTCGCCGCGCACCGAGCGGGACATCTCCGTGACCTCTTCCGGGCGTTCGTCGATCAGCAGCACGATCAGGTAGCAGTCCGGGTGGTTGTGCCCGATGGACTGGGCGATGTTCTGCAACATCATGGTCTTACCGGCCTTTGGCGGGGACACGATGAGGCCGCGTTGACCCTTGCCGATGGGTGCCACGAGATCAATGGTGCGCGCCGTGATGTCCTCGGTGCTGCCGTTGCCGATCTCCAGGCCGAGCCGCTTCTGGGGAAAGAGCGGGGTGAAGTTCTCGAACAGGATCTTCGATTTGGCGTTCTCGGGCCGGTCGAAATTGATGTCGTTGACCTTGAGCAGCGCAAAGTAGCGCTCGCCGTCCTTGGGGGGCCGAATCTTGCCGGAGATGGTGTCGCCGGTACGCAGTGCAAAGCGCCGGATCTGGCTCGGGGAGACATAGATGTCGTCGGGGCCGGCCAGATAGGAGGCATCCGCGGAGCGCAGGAAGCCGAAGCCGTCGGTCAGGATCTCCAGCACGCCGTCGCCGGAGATGTCCTCGCCGCGCTTGGCCTGGGCCTTTAGGATGGCGAAGATCAGGTCCTGTTTGCGGGAGCGGCCGACACCTTCGATTTCCATCGACTGCGCCAGTTCGACCAGCTCGGGCACCGGCGTTTTTTTCAGTTCGGTTAGATTCATTCGGGTCTTCTGAGGCAGAGGTCAGGGGAGGTGTTGGGCATCCCGCGAGGGAATCGGCGTCAAGGGGGGACGGCTCGGGGGGCTACACACCGCGCAGCGGCGTCCGGACGAACGCCGCGTGGGTTAATGGGGGCTCACCCGGGGCCACGGGGGCCACCGGGCGGGGCGCGCAACGACCGCTCGACGCGTCCTAAACGCCTATCACGGGAACCTTGTCGGACCCGGGCCGAACGCACGCAGTGGCCGCGGGCACCGGAGTCCGTCGGAAGAGGGTCAGAGATTGGTGTTGATGAAGGCCGTCAACTGGGACTTGGACACTGCTCCGACCTTTTCAGCAACAACCTCGCCCTCGCGGAACAACTTCAGCGTGGGGATACCGCGAATGCCATAGATCGGCGGGGTCTTGGGGTTTTCATCGATGTTGAGCTTGACCACCTTGAGGCGGCCGGCGTACTCGTCGGCGATCTCGTCCAAGATGGGGGCGATCATCTTACAGGGCCCGCACCAATCGGCCCAGTAGTCTACCAGGACGGGTTTGGAGGATTTCAGTACCTCATCCTCGAAAGAGACATCGGTCACATGGACGATGCAATCGCTCACTGAAGTCGGCTCCGTTTTGGTTTTGCGTGGTTGTCGGGGGACCGCGCCTCAAGGACCCGCGGGCTCGTTGGCCGGCTGGAGGTTCGGGCGGGGCCGGCCGGACGGTTTGGTCTGACTCGGGTAAACCCCGGCGCGCGCGGCGGCAGGGACAGGCGGGCGGCGGGCAAATTGGCGCGGATTTGGGCCCAGGAGTTAAGATGCTATTTGATCCAAAGCGCAAAGAATTTGCAAGCCTTGCCTTGGGTGAGGTCCGCACTTAGCGAAAAATAAAGGATTTCAATGACAGAGAAACACCTGACCGCTACCCGGTTCGACCACTTCGACCTGGATCTCAGTGTTCTTGAGGGGCTGGCCGATGCCGGCTTCACCCACTGCACCCCGATCCAGGCCGCCACGCTGCCCATCGCCCTGACGGGCCAGGACGTCGCGGGCCAGGCCCAGACCGGCACCGGCAAGACCGCCGCCTTCCTCCTGGTGATCCTGGAGCGCCTGCTGGCGTCGCAGCCGCCGCCGTCCAGCCACCAGTCTCAGCCGCGCGCCCTGATCGTGGCGCCGACCCGGGAACTGGCGGTGCAGATCCACAAGGATACCCTGTTGCTCGCCCGTCACACCGGATTTCGCGTGGGGCTGGTGTTCGGTGGTACCGGCTACCAGGAGCAGCGCGACCACCTGGCCGCCGGGGTCGACATCCTGATCGGCACCCCCGGGCGCCTGATCGACTACTTCAAGCAGCACGTCTTCAGTCTCGGCCGGGTCGAGGTGGTGGTCCTGGACGAGGCCGACCGCATGTTCGACCTGGGCTTCATCAAGGACATCCGCTTCCTCCTGCGGCACATGCCGCCCCCGGAGGAGCGCCTGGGGATGCTGTTCTCCGCGACCCTGTCCTACCGGGTCCTGGAACTCGCCTACGAGCACATGAACAATCCCCAGCTCGTGAAGATCGAGTCGGAGAAGATCACGGCCGACCGGGTGCGTCAGCGCTGCTACATGACCGCCAATGCGGAGAAGATCCCGCTGCTGATCGGGTTGGTGCGGACCTGGGAGGCCCCGCGGGTGATGGTCTTCGTCAACACCAAGCGGGAGGCCGACCGGGTCTGGGGCTACCTCCAGGGCAACGGCATCGCCACCGCCGTGCTGTCCGGCGACGTGCCCCAGAAGAAGCGGTTGAAACTGCTGAAAAGCTTCACCGACGGCGACCTGCCGGTCCTGGTGGGCACCGATGTCGCGGCGCGCGGCCTGCACATCCCGGACGTGACCCATGTGGTCAACTATGACCTGCCGGAGGACGCCGAGGACTATGTCCACCGCATCGGGCGCACCGCCCGCGCCGGGGCGGCCGGCGACGCCATCAGCTTCGTGTGCGAAACCTATGCCTTCTGCCTGCCTGACATCGAGCGCTTCATCGGCGCCAAGGTGCCGGTGACGCCGATGGAGTCGTCCCTGTTGCCCGAGATCGACTATCGCAGCCGGTTGCGTCCGGACCGGGAGGATCGGGAATACCGTTCGGACCGCGACGGCCGCGGTCCCCGCCCCGGCGGCGGGGCGCCTAGCCGTGACGGGCCGCGTGGTCCCGCGCGCGACGGCCGCGGCGCTCCCCCCGGTCGCGGCCGTCGGGACGCACCAGGGAGTGGGGAGCGCCCGCGCCCAGGGTCCGAGGAACGGCCGCCGGCCGCGGAGCGGGAAGCGGCCG
>NZ_CAIKKU010000778.1 GCF_903828115.1 uncultured Thiodictyon sp.
CGCGTCAGAGGAGGATTTTTCGGCGGAACGATGTAGTGCCGAAGAGCCCATTGTTGGGTTTGGCGGTTTCGGCGATACTGCGGGCATGTTCCTGCGGCGAAAAAACAAGAAGTATCGGGGTGTTGGTTACAGCTATTGGCATCTGTGCGAAACGGTGCGCACGGCGCGGGGGCCGCGGCAGCGCGTGGTCGCCTCCCTCGGCAAGCTGGAGGAAGTCGAGGTCGCCGGCCTGCGGGACGGCTGGGACGATCTGCCGGCGTTGTTGCGGGGCGAGGTGCCGGAGCGTCGTGCCGTCACGGCCGCGCTGCCAGGTGTCGGCGCGCCGGCGGCGTCGGCCCCAGCGCAATGGGAACAGGTGGACGTGCGCGGTCTGCGGGTGGAACGTACGCGGGACTTCGGCGAGGGCTACCTGGGCCTCGCGCTGTGGCATCGGCTCAAGCTCGACGAGTTGCTGCGGCGCCTGCTGCCCGCCGGAGACGAGGCCGTCGAGTGGTCGCAGGTGGCCGCGCTGCTGACGGTCGCCCGATTTTGCGGGCAACGCTCCGAGCTGGGCGTGGCCGAGCATTGGTACGACACCACCGCCCTCGACGATTTGCTCGGCGTCGACACCGCCCGGGTGAACGACGCGCGCCTCTATCGTGCGCTCGATCACCTCGGCCAAAACAAGGACGCCCTGTGTGCCCACCTGATGGAGCGCTACCGCCAGTGGTTCGGCGTGCGCTTCGAGTTTCTGCTCTACGATGTGACCAGCACCTACTTTGAGGGCCAGGCCGAACTCAACCCCCAGGCCCAGCGCGGTTACTCGCGCGACCAACGCAGCGACTGCAAACAAGTCTGCATCGGCCTGGTCTGCACCCCCGAGGGCCTGCCCTTGTCCTTCGAGGTCTTTGCCGGTAACCGCGCCGATGTCACGACGGTCGAGGACATCGTGCGCCAGATGGAGCAAAAATACGGCGTCGCCGAACGCATCTGGGTGATGGACCGCGGCATGGTCAGCGAGGCCAACATCGCGTTCCTGCGCGAGCGCAAGGCGCGTTATCTGGTCGGCACGCCGAAGAGTTGGCTGCGGCATCACGAAGCCGTCCTGCTCGCGCAGACCGACTGGCAGGAGGTGCAGGCCGGGCTGGAGGTGAGGTTTGTCGCGCAGCCCGACGGGCAGCCGGGCGAAAGATACGTGCTGTGCCGCAGCGCCGCCCGGGCGGACAAGGAGCGGGCGATGCTCCAGCGTCAAAGCGATCAACTGGCCCTTGCCCTCGGCCGCATCGCCCGGCGGTTGGAGCGAAAACCGACCGGCGATCTGGAAGCGGTGGGCCGACAGATCGGGCGCGCCTTGGGCAAGTATCCCGCCGCGGCGGCCATCATCGCCACCACGGTCCGGCGCGACGCGGCCAATTGGGCTTGTGGGCTGGAGATCGCCAGTAACTTGGTCGCCGGGCAAAAAGCCCAGCGCCACAAAGGCGCCTACCTGCTGCGCACCAATTGCGAGGAAACTGACCCGGCCCTGTTGTGGCGCTGGTACATCCAGCTGACCCAAGCCGAGGCCGCGTTTCGCACCGCCAAAAGCGACTTGGGTCTGCGGCCCGTTTTTCACCACAAGCAAGACCGGGTGCAGGCGCACATCCTGGTGTGTTTCCTCGCGCTGGCCCTCTGGCGCTCGCTGGAACAATGGATGCGGGCGAAGGGCTTGGGCTCTTGCGCGCGCCAGCTCATCAAGGAGATCGCTGGCATCAAAAGCGTCGATGTCCTGCTGCCGGTCAAACGCGGCCCAGTACGCACCGAGTTACGCCTGCGCGTCGTCACCTCCCCCGAGCCCGCCGCCGCCCAGTTGCTCGCCCATCTCGGTCTGCGTCTGCCCAAGGGCCCCCGCGAGATCACCAATGTAGTGCCGAAAAACAGGGGTCAAAATCCATAACTACTTAACGATCAACGATCGTGTTTTTCCAACTGACGAACTCGGGCTAGCCCGGAAAAATCACGCTTTGCTCTGTAGCG
>NZ_CAIKKU010000779.1 GCF_903828115.1 uncultured Thiodictyon sp.
CGACCCCTGGCAGCCCTGTGCGACTTGTACCGCCAGCGGTCGCTGCACCGCCTGGAACTCGGTTCAGACCCTGCGCGACGCGGCGAGCGGTCCCCGCCTGCGCAACCGTCTCACCGAACTGTTCCAGGCCTGTCATCAGCGGGGCGAGGTCCACATCACCGCCCGCGAGTTGCGCGCGGCCCTGTCCTATTGCCTCTTCGGACTCGACGACTGCGCCGACCTGCACCAGGACCCCGACCGTCGCCCGGTGCACTTCTGGCACCGCGCCTTAGACTCTGGCTCCGACCAGCGCCAGGGCGAACTGCTCGCCGAGATGGCCCGCTTCGACCCGGCCCTGGAGGCCGACCCCGCCATCGACCGCGTGCTGCTGCGCCAGGATGCGGCCGTCGGCGGTCCCGACCGGCTCCGCGAGGCCCGCCGTCGCGCCTGGCTGCTGCGCCCGGACCCAGACCCGAACCCAGGCCCCAACCAGGATCAAGACGACGGCGTGCGGCTCAGTCACGGCCGCCACCTCGCCCGTTTCCGCGATCTGCCGCTGCTGCCGCCGTCGGACCAGGACGCCACGCTACGCGACCTGTGCTTAGGTATCGCCCGCCTGGAGGAGTTGCCCGCGCTCGCCTTCGCCCCCGACAACCTGGCCCGCGGCGTGCCGCTGCGCATCACCCCACGCACACCCACCGAGAGCGCCTTCTGGGTGGTCAAGCCCTGGGACCGGTTCAGCCTCGAACCCGCGCTGCCGCTGGCCGCCGACGGACTGGAGCGCCTGCATACCCATTTGCACCTGATCTACCGATATGCCGACAGTAGCACTGAGACCCTGATCATCGGTCTGGAGATCTTCCATCTGCTGCTGGAACTGAAGGACGGCACCCAGCTCTCCGGGGTCGGCGAAGAAGGCGTTTTCGCCAATCTGGAGATCTTCACCCAGCGTTTGGCGAGCGAGGACGCCCGCGAGTTGCACGGCTGGCATCCCAGCGACGAGCAGGGGTTGTTCCGGGTGCGCGTCGTACCACGCGAGGGGCGGCAGGTGCTGGTGCGGGAGATGCTGTGAGCGGCCATACTTGTCCATATGCCCGGTCGCGCACATCCTATCCGCGATGAAAATCGAGTGGGACCCAACGAAGCGAACCATGAACAGAAAAGACGATAGCGATCCACTTGATCAAGAGATCGACTTCAGCCAGGCCCGCCACGGCCCTGTCATCACCCCTGAGAGCGATAAGACACGCATTACCATCTCCTTGGATACAGCCGTCGTCGACTGGTTCAGGGAGCAGGTCCCGGAAAATGGCGGCAGCTACCAGACGCTGATCAACGAGGCCCTGAAGGTCCACATCGACCAGCAGCAAAGCCGGAATGATCTGGAACAGACACTGCGGCGGGTGCTGTGCGAAGAACTCGACGCAAGGCAGGCTGCTTGAGGGCGATGCGTTTGAACGCTTACGGTCGCGCCTGGATACGCGCGCCCCAGCCTCAATGTCTTGCATCCATTAACAAAGAAGACCCGCGATGACTACCATTACGCTGGACTTGTCCGAGTCCCTGGTCCGACAGGCAAGCCAGGCCGCACGACTCATGCACCGCCCCTTGGAGCAGGTGCTTGCCGTGCTGCTGGAGGCGGCCCTGCCG
>NZ_CAIKKU010000780.1 GCF_903828115.1 uncultured Thiodictyon sp.
CGCAAGCACGGTTCTTAGGGGGCTGGGTGGCGGTAACGTCGCCTGGCTACCCGACCCGGCCACGCGCCCTTGCGGCAACCCGTCGCGGCCTGGGGATGTCACGCCCTTTCAGGGCTGGGCTCCTTTACAACAGGCCACCCAGGGCGTTGCCCTGGGCTGGTATGTCACGCCCCTTCGGGGCTTGAGGGTCGCGGCGACGGGAGGCGCCCCCGTGCGGGATCAAGGCGTCCGGGCGGGAGGATTGACCCCAACGGGGTCACATATACCAGCCCAGGGCAAGGCCCTGGGTTGTCCGCTGACTTGTTCTTGACTCGTTACCAAGCCAGTGCAACCCCCATACCAGTTGAGCCAGGCCAATCGACCATGCATGCCACCCTCCCCCGCTTGCGCGACAGCGACTTTCCCGCGCTCCGTCGCGGCGACCTCAAGACCCTTCAGGCCAATCTGGGCTACCGCTGCAATCTGTCCTGTCTGCATTGCCATGTCGCGGCGGGGCCGAACCGCACCGAGCGCATGGACCGGGACACCATCGACACCATCCTGGCGGTGCTGGCGCGCGGCGGCATCGAGACCCTGGATCTCACCGGCGGCGCGCCCGAACTGCACCCGGACTTTCGCGACCTCGTGACCAGGGCCCGCGCCCTGGGGGTGCGCGTCATCGACCGCTGCAATCTCACCATCCTCGCTGAACCAGGCCAGGAGGACCTGGCGGAATTCCTGGCCGCCGCCGGCGTCGAGATCATCGCCTCGCTGCCCGGCTACCTGCGCGAAGCGGTCGAGGCGCAGCGCGGCAAGGGGGTGTTCGACGCCAGCATCGCCGGCCTGCGGCGGCTGAACGCCCTGGGTTACGGCCGCGGCGATGCCGCGCTGGTGCTGAGCCTGGTCTACAATCCCCAGGGCCCGGCGCTGCCGCCCGAACAGACGGGCCTGGAGACGGCCTATCGGGCACGGCTTGACGAGGCGTACGGCATCCGCTTCGACCGCCTCTACACCCTGGCCAATATGCCGATCCAGCGCTTCGGCAGCACCCTGATCTCCAAGGGCCGGTTCGACGCCTATCTGCAACTGCTCAAAGCGGCCCATCGCGCCGATAACTTAGGCTCGGTCATGTGCCGCGACCTGATCAGCATCGACTGGCGGGGTTTCGTCTACGACTGCGACTTCAACCAGATGCTCGACCTGCCGCTGCACGCCGGCACCCGCTCGCGCCTGCACCTGCGCGACCTCGAGGTGGGGCGCCTGCCGGGGCTGCCGATCCAGGTGGCGGACCACTGCTACGGCTGCACCGCCGGACAGGGATCGAGCTGCTCGGGCGCCCTGGCCGGCTGAGTCATGCCAGCCGAGCGGCAAGGTCAGCGCCAGACCCCGGCGCACGGTTGCGCACTGGACGCCCGCATCCTCGTCTTCGGACGCGCACCCGTGGCCGGCGCGGCCAAGACCCGCCTCATCCCCGCGCTGGGTGCGCAGGGTGCGGCCCGTCTGCATCGGCGGCTGCTGGAGGACACCGTCGGACGGCTCTGCGCCGCGGGGCTGGCCAGGGTCGAGCTGTGGGTCACACCCGATGCCGATCACCCCTGTTTCGTCGGGCTGGCAGCGCACTGGCCGCTCGACCTCCATATCCAGGAGGGCCAGGACCTGGGCGCGCGCCTGGCGCACGCCGCCCGCGCGGCCCTGACGCGCGCCGCGGCCGTCATCCTGGTCGGCAGCGACTGCCCCGAGCTCTCGCCGGACTATCTCGGCGCGGCGCTCACCGCACTGGGGCAGCAAGACGCCGTCCTGGGCCCGGCACTGGACGGCGGCTATGTCCTGCTGGGTTTGCGCCGCGTCGATGACTCGCTCTTCGAGCGGATGCCCTGGGGCAGCGACCGGGTCGCCGCGCTCACGGGACAGCGGCTCGACGCACTCGGCTGGCGCTGGTCGCGTCTGGAGTGCCTGCGTGATATCGACCGTCCCGAGGATTTGGTCTATCTGCCCGCGGCGCTCGGCCTGCCCCCGCCTGCTTACCGTGAAAGTGCGTAGTCAGGCCATCCTGGCCTGACGGTGTCGGGGCTGGAACAGTCAGGGCTGGAAGCCCTGACTACGCCGCCC
>NZ_CAIKKU010000781.1 GCF_903828115.1 uncultured Thiodictyon sp.
GGCTACCCGGTGCACCTGGCCGGTCCCGCCGGCACCGGCAAGACCACCCTGGCCTTTCATGCCGCCGCCAAGCGCGGGCGTCCGGTCAAGCTGATCCACGGCAACGACGAGTTCGGGGTCGCCGATCTGGTCGGCCAGGACAACGGCTACCGCCGCAACACCCTGGTGGACAACTACATCCACTCCGTGGTCAAGACCGAGGAAGAGGTCCGCACCTTCTGGATCGACAACCGGGTCACCACCGCCTGTATCAACGGCGAGACCCTGATCTATGACGAATTCAACCGCTCCCGCCCGGAGGTCAACAACCTCTTCCTCAGCATCCTGGGCGAGGGCATCCTAAATCTCCCCAACCGGCGCCACCAGGGCGCGGGCTATCTCCAGGTCCACCCCGAGTTCCGGGTGATCTTCACCTCCAATCCGGAGGAATACGCGGGCACCCACAAGACGCAGGACGCCCTGATGGACCGCATGATCACCATGAAGATCGGTCACTATGACCGGGAGACCGAGATCCGTGTCACCCAGGCCAAGTCCGGTCTGCCCGCGAGCGAGGCGGCCATCGTGGTCGACATCGTGCGCGAACTGCGCGGCCAGAGCGTCAACCACCATCGCCCGACCCTGCGCGCCTGCATCGCCATCGCGCGCGTGATGGCCAGCCGCAAGCTCAGCGCCCGTGCCGACAACACCTTCTTCCGCGACATCTGCCGCGACATCCTGGACATGGACTCCGCCAAGGTCCGGCGCGACGGCAACAGTCTGACCGAATCACCGGCCGACGAGGTCATCGCGCGCATCAGCGGCCGGTCACGCCGACCCAAGGCCGTCGAAGCGGAGAGCTGACATGCCCAAGTTCACTCAGCCGTCACGCACCGTGCGCGACATCAAGACCCTCGCGGGCAAGGCCGATGACCTCCTCACACCCCACAAGATGTATATGCGCCTGTTCGCGTTGGAGACGGAACGCCACCGTCGCCAGCAGGAGCGCCTCAGCGCGATGCTGCGGGTGACCAACATCGATGCGCGTTGTGCGGAGATCGACCGGGAAAAGGAGCAACTGCTGGGTCTTCTGGGGGTCGAGTCCATCCCCGCGCAGATACCGGCGGCGGCACTCGCTGACGGCGCCCAGGCACCGGGCGCGCGCCCGTCGCGAGGATCACCGCCGGGTGACCCCCGGCGCGCCCGCGCCGCGGCGCAGACGCCGCCGACCGAGACGGTGAACGCCGAACCCGTTAAGATTCGCTACTGAATCCTAACGACGAATCCTAACGACGGCGGAGAAACACTGATGCTTATTCATTGTATGTATTGCGGTCACTCCATCGAACTCAGCGAGGCCTACGACGACTACCAGGGCCCCCTGCGTTGTGCGGTGTGCAAGAGTCTGATGGCGGTCCGCGTCGAGGAGGGGCAATTGCGCTCCATGGAGGCCCCCCCCAAGACCCCGGCCCCGGCCGCGGCGCTCAAGGCGCGTCCCGCTAATCCCGGCTGAGACCCATCGAAACCACCATTGAAGCCAGGCGCGGCCGGTGGCCGCCACCTGCGCAAGAGGTCAAATGATGCAAGAGGCAAGCCAGCAGACCGCGGCGGTCGGGCACTATATCTACGCGATCATCCCCGACCAGGGCCGGCGGAGCCTGGGGAACATCGGACTGGAGGAGACCGAGGTCTATACCATGGGCGACGGGCGTGTCGCCGCGGTGGTCAGCGATCTCGACAGCGCGCGCATCCGCCCCCAACGGCGTAACATGGCGGCACACCAGGAGGTACTGAAGCAACTGCTGCGCGACCTCACCCCCCTGCCGGCCGCGTTCGGTCTGGTGGCCGATGACGATGCCGCCATCTCGAAGATCCTGAAGGATAACCGGACGGCCTTTCTGGACCAGTTGGCGCGGGTGAACGATGGCGTGGAGATGGGTCTGCGCATGACCTGGGACGTTCCCAACATCTTTGAATTCTTCGTCGGCGCCCACCCGGAGCTGCAGGAACTACGCGACGACTATTTCCGCGACGGCGGTAACCTGACGCAGGACCAGATGATCACCCTGGGGCGCAGCTTCGAGCGCCTGCTGGAGCAGGACCGGGAGAAGTACACCGAGCAGGTCGAGGCCGTGATGCGCGGTTGTTGCCGCGAACTCAAGCGCAACAAGTGCCGCACGGAAAAGGAGATCATGAATCTGGCCTGTCTGGTGAACCGCGCCGATCTGGCGCGCTTCGAACAGGCGGTACTGCAGGCGGCACGCCCCTTCGACAACAATTATACCTTTGATTTCAACGGGCCCTGGGCACCGCACAACTTCGTGGAAATGGACATCCAATTGTGAGCGCCCGGCCCTTCCCAAGCTGACCTGGCGGCCGGTGCCCATCAGCACCCGGCCGTGCCCATTGGAGGTGTTCCGTGTTGCTGGTCGACGATCTGCTGGCCGCTCCCGTCAAGGGAATCCTCTGGGTCTTTCGCGAGATCGAAAACGCGGCCAAGGAGGAACAACGCTCGCGACGCGACGGGATCATGGCATCCCTGAGCGCGCTCTATGTGTCACTGGAGCAAGGCGAGATCACCGAGGAGGTCTTTGACGACCGGGAACAGACCTTGCTCGATGAACTCGACGCCCTGGACGCCAAGGCCGACGCCGAAGGGTCCGATGAGGACGATGACGATGACGATGAGGAAGAGGATGGAGACGAATACGAGGAAGCCCGCGAGGTGCCCGCCCTGGTATCCGACCCCGCCACACAGGAGCCGCTGCGGTCATGATGCTCGCAATTGGTGAACGGGCCGAGACCCCCGCGGACAGCTTTCAGGACCTCCAGCGGGTCTCGTTGTGCGAGGCCTTGGACCGCATCCTGAACAAGGGGGCCGTGGTCTCCGGCGAACTGACCATCGCCGTCGCCAACGTGGACCTGCTCTATCTCAGCCTGCAACTGGTACTCACCTCGGTCGCGACCGCACGGCGGGAGTTTGCCCATGGCTAGCATTCGATCGCTGCACACCACCCCCACCGCGGCACCGGTCACGGCCAAGGCGGCATCCAAGGTCGCACCGGCGGCCGACCCGACCGGCGCGCCGGAGACCGCCCGCCCGATCAACCTGCTGGCCGACCTCTTGGAGACCAAGGTCGCCGCGACCAGTCGCCGCATCGACATCGATCCCGAACGTGTCCAAAAGGGCCTGGGCCAGTTGGTACTGACCCTGGTGAAACTGCTGCATGTGCTGCTGGAGCGCCAAGCGATCCGGCGCATGGACAGCGGTGACCTGTGTGACGACGAGATCGAGCAAGTGGGTCTGACCCTGATGCGGCAGACCGAAGAGATCGATCGCCTGCGCCGCCTCTTCGACCTCGAGGAAGAGGACCTGAACCTCGACCTCGGCCCGCTCGGAAAGCTTTTTTGAGATTGCCACCATGTCCATGCAACGCGCCACCCTCACCCACTCCACCAACAGCACCAGTGTCGCCGACCTGCTGGAGCGGGTCCTGGACAAGGGCATCGTCATCGCGGGCGATATCCGCATCAAGCTGGTGGATATCGAGCTGCTCACCATCCAATTGCGCCTCGTCATCTGCTCCGTCGACAAGGCGCGCGAGATGGGCATCGACTGGTGGTCCGACAATGCCATGTTCAAGGGGCTGACCAAGAAGGACGCGGCCGGCGCCCTGCCGGCCCCCGAAGCCGCCCCCGCACTGGCGCCGCCGGTGCAGGACACCAAGGCGCTGGAGGATCGGTTGGCCCGGCTGGAGGCCCTGCTGCTGAAGCAGTCCGCCGCCGCCGAGGTCCCCGTTTAGATCGTCACGGCCAGCACCGCCATGTCCGGCACCGCCGAACGGGACCAGGAATCCGGCTCCCACGCGCTCACCGAGCCGCGCGCCCTGATCTATTGCCCGGTCATCCACAGCGTCGTGGACCTGGGCGCCTTGGGCAAGCCCGTGCAGTCGGCCACCCGTACCGCCCTGGGGGCCGAGGCCTGGCGGCGCCGGGTGCACACGGTCGATCAGATGTGGAACGAGATCGAGCGGCTGATCGAGGGCATGGATCTCAATCCGGAGCGCACCCGGCTCTACCAGGATGGGCTACCCATCTGCGAACACGAACTCGATATCGTCAAGGAGATGACCTACAAGGGCAGCCGCAATCACCGCATCCTGCTGCGCCTGCACACCCGCGGCGCCATCCTGATGGGAACCGAATCCGGCCCGCTGTTGCTCCAGGAGTACAACCTGGCCAAACGCCTGCTGGACCCGGGGCACCAAGGCCTGGACAGCGACGGACGCGACGCCCTGCAGATGCACGCGCGGGTACTGCTCAAGGCACGCGACCGCTTTATCGCCGAACGGATCAACTCGACCCTGGCCCCCGGGGACCTGGGCATCCTGTTTCTGGGGATGCTGCACGACATCACCCCCTGGCTGGACCCGGACATCCAGGTCGCCTACCCCCTGGGTACCCCGGTCGGGTCGGACACGGTCGCCGTCCAGGCGGAGGGCGAAGGTGCTCACTGAATCCCGCGGGGCCCGGACACCCCGGAGCCAAGACGGTCCGCGCCCACACGCCGGCAGCAGCGGATCGCATCGAGCAACCAACACGGCGCACGAGGCTGATGGCAGGCGGCTGACCGCCGATCGCCCACAACGAGGTACAGACAGATGATTAACCGTAAACGTCAGGCAGGATCGGTCGATGGTTTTTTCGGTGGACTCTCCACACTGATCGAGAAGCTCAGTGAATTGGCTGAGAAGGGCGATCAGATGAAGCGCGAGGGCAACTTCGAGGTCCAGGGGGGCGACGGCAAGAACTTCAAGGGTATGTATGGGTTCACCGTTCGCAGCGGGATCGGCGGCGACCGCGACGAGGTCAAGGTGGAGCCCTTCGGCAATATCAAACGGGACAAGGTCACGGGTCATGCGGTGGTCCAGGAGGTCAGGGAGCCGGTCATCGACATTTTCGACGAACCCGATCAGGTGCACCTGGTGGCCGAGATGCCGGGGGTGGCGGTCGAGGCCGTGTCGGTCGAGGTGGCAGAAGACATCCTGACGCTGCGCGCCGGCAAGGGCGAACGCTCCTACTACAAAGAAATCGTACTCCCCGCCCACTGCACCAAAGAGGGTCTGACCATCACCTGCAACAACGGGGTGGTCGAGGTCAAGTGCCGCAAGGTCAAGTCCGATGCCGCATAAGAGTCAGCCGATGAACGAAAACGGCGAATTGAGACTGAAGGTCTCGGAGGCCCTGAGCAAGGATGTGGGGCGCGCCTTCGCGCGCATGGACCCCGCCGATATGGCCCGCCTGGGCGTGGCCATCGGCGACATCGTGGAGGTCGAGGGCAAGCGCCGCGCGGTCGCCAAGGTACTGCCGGCCTTCAAGGAGATCCGCGGTCAGGGCCGGGTGCAACTCGACGGCATCAGCCGTGACAACGCGGGCGCCGGGCTCGACGAATTCGTGCTCCTGCGCGTCACGGAACACGCCCCGGCCGAGCGCATCACGCTCGCCCCCACCACCGTCACCCCCAGCGAGCGCGACCTGCCCTACATCGGCAGCCTGCTCGACGGCCTGCCGGTGCGCGAGGGCGACCGGGTACGGGTGACCCTCTTCGGCAGCCGCTCCACCGACTTCCGCGTGGTCGGTACCGCCCCGCGCGGCACCGTCATCATCAACCCCACCACCCAACTGGTGATCAGCGGACCCAAGGGTCAGAAGGCCGCGGCCGCCAACACCGGGCCCAATCCCGTGTCCTACGAGGACATCGGCGGCCTCAAGCCCCAGCTCCAGCGCATCCGCGAGATGATCGAGCTGCCGTTGCGCTATCCGGAGCTCTTCGACCGGCTCGGCATCGACGCCCCCAAGGGGGTGATGATGTACGGCCCGCCCGGCTGCGGCAAGACCCTGATCGCCCGCACCATCGCCGCCGAGGCCGAGGCGAACTTCTTCTCCGTGAGCGGACCGGAGATCATCCACAAGTTCTACGGGGAGAGCGAGGCGCACCTGCGCAAGATCTTCCAGGAAGCGGCGGCCAAGGGGCCGAGCATCATCTTCCTGGACGAGATCGACGCCATCGCGCCCAAGCGTGAGGGGACCCTGGGCGAGGTCGAGAAGCGCGTGGTGGCCCAGTTGCTGGCCCTCATGGACGGGCTCAACACGCGCCAGAACCTGATCGTCATCGCCGCGACCAACATCCCCAACAGCATCGACCCGGCCTTGCGCCGGCCCGGGCGCTTCGACCGGGAGATCGAGATCCCCATCCCGGACCGCGACGGCCGGTTGGAGATCCTCGAGATCCACAGCCGCGGCATGCCGCTCGCGCTCGACGTCAACATGAGCCATCTGGCGGACGTGACCTACGGCTTCGTGGGTGCGGACTTGCAGGGACTGTGCCGCGAGGCCGCGATGAGTTGCCTGCGCCGCCTGATGCCGGAACTGGACCTGGGCCTGGACGCGGTACCCTATGAGCGCCTGGCCCAGCTCGAGGTGCGCATGGACGACTTTCTCGACGCCCTGCACGAGGTGGAGCCGTCCGCCATCCGCGAGGTCTTCGTCGAGATTCCGAACGTCAAATGGGAGGACGTGGGCGGCCTGCACGAGACCAAGGAGCTCCTGCGCGAGGCCGTGACCTGGCCGCTCAAATACCCGCACCTCTTTGAGCAGGCCGGCGTTCGCCCGCCCAAGGGCATCCTGCTGGACGGCCCGCCCGGCTGCGGCAAGACCATGCTGGCCAAGGCGGTCGCCCATGAGACCCAGGTCAACGTGATCTCGGTGAAGGGTCCGGCCCTGATGTCCAAGTATGTGGGCGAGTCCGAGCGCGGTGTGCGGGAGATCTTCCACAAGGCGCGGCAGGCCGCCCCCTGCATCATGTTCTTCGACGAGATCGACGCCCTGGTCCCGGCCCGCGGCAGCGCCGGCAGCGACAACCCGGTCGGCGAGCGGGTGCTGAGTCAGTTCCTGTCCGAGATGGACGGGATCGAGGACCTGCGCGGCGTCCTGGTCCTGGGTGCGACCAACCGGGCGGACATCCTGGACCCGGCGATCCTGCGGCCCGGGCGCTTCGATGAGATCATCCACATCCCGCTGCCGGACGACGAGGGACGCCAAGAGATCTTCAAGGTTCACCTGAAGGGCAAGCCGGTGATCGGGGAGATCGACATCGGGGCACTGGTGAAGGCGAGCGCCGGATTCAGCGGGGCCGAGGTCGCCGCCGTCTGCGCCCGCGCCGCGCTGGCGGCCGTGCGGCGTGCCGTCGCCTCCCTCAGCGAGGACGCGGACCCGAAGGACCTGGTGGTCCAGGTCACGATGGCCGATCTGACGACGGCCGTCAATGGCGTGCGCATCCGCTGACAAGGCAATAGGTACTAGTCGGGGGGGACCTGACCGGCGCGTCCTGGGGCAACCCGGGGCGCGCCGGTCCTCGTTTGGGCGCCCGGAAAGGGATCAGGCCGCACATAGACGGAATTCGAGGTTTGACATGCAAATCACATTAGACCTTCCCGACCAGTTGGCGGAAAAGCTCGCGACGTTGCCTGACCCACGACAATTCGTCATCGATCTCCCGGCCGAATCCTTGACCGACGGCCTAAGCAGGGACGAATGGTGGCTGCTATTGGAGGGTATTGAACGGGTTGCGGTGCATACGGGCATCACGGACCTTGCCGAGCGACATGACCACTACCTCTCATTTGCCGCGACCGCTAGCCCCGAAGGGGCGTGACATACCAGCCCAGGGCAACGCCCTGGGTGGTCTGTTGTTGCGGATCTCAGCCCTGAAAGGGCGTGACATCGGCGACAGGCCCGCCGCCGCGAGAGGATGAGGTCGTGCAAGGTGTCGACCCCGATGCGATCGAGCACCGCGGCGACACGCCGTTCCCCCAAACGACCCCGCAGCCCGGGCAGCAGGAGTTTGAGGGCCAGGACGCAGACCAGGGCGGCGATGATCCACACCGCGGCGCCGGTCACCAACCGCGTGATCGACGCCGCCATGGCGGCCATCGGATCGACACTGGACATAGAGAGTTCCTGAGTTGGCTGGACCTCGAGCGACAACCCGCGCGCGACCCGGCAGGGATGGACCAGCCTGCAACTGGAATTCAAGTAGACCAAGGCCGCGGCCCAGCAAGAGACCGTCGGCTGCGGACTCGTGGTCACGCCGCGCCATGTGCTCACCTGCGCCCATGTGGTCAATGCGGCACTGGGGCGGGAGCAGGCCGCAACGCAGGCCCCGACGGAGCCGATCCCGGTCGACCTGCCGCTGCTCGACGAGGGCTGCTCGACGAGGGCTTCCGCACCACGGGCCTGGTCTGCTGCTGGTGGCCCATGCGCGAGGACGGCGGCAAGGGTCCGGAGGACATCGCCGTCCTGGAACTCGCCGTCGCCGCCCCGGCCGCCGCCGCGCCCGCCCCGCTCCTGGCCCAGGACACCGACGAGACCAACGGCCTGGCTGTCCACTGCTTCGGTTTTCCCGCCGGCCGCGACGAGGGCACCCGACGGCCCGGCACCTGCCGCGGGGAGAACGCCCGCGGCTGGGTCCAACTCGACGTCGAGCGCGGCCTGGTGGAGGGCGGGTTCAGCGGCACCGGCGCCTGGGACCCGGGGCGCGGCGGGGTGGTCGGGTTGGTGGTCGCGGCGCGCACGGCCGACCAGGCGGCCTTTCTCATCCCCACCCGCACCCTTTTCGCCGCCTGGCCCGAACTGGACGGCACCTGGCGCCCGCGCAACCCTTTCAAGAGCCTGTCCGCCTTCGGACCCACCGACGAGCCGGACTTCTTCGGCCGCGCCGACCTGACGCGGCCCCTGGCGGATCGGGTTACGGCGGAGCGCCTGATCACCCTGATCGGCCCCTCCGGCAGCGGCAAGTCCTCGCTGATCGGCGCCGGCCTGATCCCGGAGTTGCACAGGCGCGGGCAGTGGCGCTGCCTGGTCGCCCGCCCGGGAGAGGACCCCTTCGACGGACTGACGCTGGCCCAGCGCACCGAGGAGCGCCGACGCCTGCGCGACCAGCTTGCGGACGGACCCCAGGGGCCGGTGCGCGTCCTGGCCGAGTCCCTGGCGGACGACCCGGACGGCCGCCTGCTCCTGGTGCTCGACCAGTTCGAGGAACTGTTCACCAACACGGCCCCGCGCGACCCCGGCTGCCCCTGCTCCAGTTCGCCCTCACCCTGCTGTGGGCAGAGCAGCGCGCCCGGGTCATCGACACCGATGCGCTGCAAGGCATCGGCGGGGTGCGCGGCGCCATCTCCCGTTACGCCGACGCCGTGCTCGAGGGCCTGCCCGCGGCGCAGCGCCCCGCCGCCCGGCGCATCTTGGTCCAGCTCGTGCGCCCCGGCGGGCGCGAGGGCGAGGCGACCCGCCAGGTCGCGAGCCTGCGCCGCATCCCCGAGCAGGACCAGGCACTGCTGCCTGAACTCGCCCGCAGCCGCCTCATCGTCACCTCCCAGGACGCACAGGGCCAGCCGGTGGCCGAGATCGCCCACGAGTCACTGATCCGCGAGTGGGGCCGCTTGCGGACCTGGGTCGCCGACGACCACCGCTTCCGCTCCTGGCAGGAGGGCCTGCGCGGGCGCATGGCCGAGTGGGAGGCCCACGCCCAGGACCCCGGCTACCTGATCGGCGGCCCGCCCCTGGCGGAGGCCGAGGGCTGGCTCACCGCCCGGCCGGAGGATCTGAGCCGCGACGATGAGGCATACATCCGCACCGCGCGCCGCCGGGCGAACCGGCAGGGGCGGCTGGTCCGCGGCACCGTGGCGGTCGTGATCATCGCCCTGGCCGGATTCGGCGCAGTGGCCTGGTGGCAGTGGCAGCGCGCCGTGCAAAAGGAGACCGAGGCACTGACCGCCGCGCAGCGCGCGACCCGGGCGCGGGGGGAGGCGGAGGGGCTGATCGAGTTCATGGTCTTCGACCTGCGCGACAAGCTGGAGCCGCTGGGCCAGCTCGATCTGCTGACCGAGGTGCAGGGGCGGATCGAGGGCTATTACGAGCGATTGGGGGTCGATAAGGATGATCTAAAGATACAGCGGCGGCGCGCAGTGTCCCTGTCACATCGGGGCGATACCCTGCTCGACCGGGGCGACCTCGCCGAGGCCACCAAGTTCTACGGCCAAGCCAAGGATGTCGCCGAGCGCCTGGCCGCCGCGGATCCGGACAACGCCGGCTGGCAGAAAGACCTCGCAGTTAGTCTTGAAAGGGCCTTGATCGTCGTTCCGGCCGCAGGGGACAGGAGGTTGAGGCTTTATCGTGAAAGTGCGTAGTCAGGCCATCCTGGCCTGACGGTGTCGGGGCTGGAACAGTCAGGGCTGGAAGCCCTGACTACGCCGCCC
>NZ_CAIKKU010000782.1 GCF_903828115.1 uncultured Thiodictyon sp.
CGACCACGATTACGATTACGACAACGACAACGACAACGACGCCCGGTACGCGATGCGTACCCTGACAACATATGCGTCAACACATCAGTTCTGATCGCACCCCGGCGCCTGGGCCCGATCCGTCGTGGCCTGGACCACGTAGGATGGGCAGAGCGGGAGCGCTGCCCATCAGGACGCCGCCCCACCGACCAGGCGCGGATCGAGGCCGAAGGGCTCCTCGGCGGTCCCGGCCGCGATGGCGGCAAACTGCGGATGGGCCGGGTTCAGCAGACAGTTGCGCTCTCGCGGGATGATGGTGCTCGGCAACAGCAGCGCGGCCGAGCGGCCGGACGCGACCCAGCCGTCGCCAATGTCGGCGGTGCCGCGCGGCGCGGGATCGGCGCGCCAGTCGACCGGCAGGGCGGCGTCATCCAAGGTCAGGATGGCCTGATCCGGCAGGGTCAGCGTGAAGAGGCGGTAGCTGTCCAAAACCGCACCGCGGCCCAAATGGACCAGCAACTCGAGGGCAGCAAGCGCAATACTCTCGGAGGCGTAGATCACGGCCGTGCCGGGGCTGTTCCAGCGCCCACCGAAGGTCCTGGCGCCGCTGCCGTCCAGGGCGGACGCGGCATAGCGCTCCTTGACCAGGCGATAGACCCGCATCAGGTGTAGACACCCTGCTCCAGTCGGCCGATCAGACGGCGCACCTCGGCCGCTCCGGTCTCGGTACTCAGATACTCAAGCGGCGTCTGCCCCCCCAGGGCCTTGGCCGGCGCCTTGAGCCAGGCACGAGCCGCGGCTTGGTCGCCCTCGAACAGCCGCACGGCATCTTCAAAGGCGGCGGCAATGCGATAGACCCGATCGCTCTCGGCCGCGGACAGCCGCATCGGCGCGGCCCGCCGCCGCCGCGTCAGGGTTGCCGGGGCGATGGCCGCGATGCCCAACAGGTCGCGCTGGGTCACTTCCAGTGACTTGGCGAGACGCTCGATGACCGCGGCGGGCAGGCCGGCCCGGACCGTCTCGAAGACCCCGGCGCCCGCTTCTGCGACGCCCAGAAAGCCAAGCGTCGCCGCCCCGGCCCGCCCATGGGCCGGCGTACCAACCCCGAGGTCTGGAACATGGTACCGAGCCGTTGCTGTCATGGCTTGCTTACCTCTCTCCCGTAACGATCAACTGAAACTAAGAATACACTCGATTGGTAGTTTTTGCTGGCGCAACTACCACAGAAAAAGCAGCTTAGCCGCATTAGATTTGTTTCTCCAATACTACAAATCAGTTTCCCCTGATTTCCCCGCGTCCCCGCTTAGGCTACTGTGTCGACATTGCTGCGCTGCACAAAACGCCGCGACCGCGGCGGCGCCGCTCTGATTGAGACACCGTTCGGTAGCCTCCGGAGTCCGCGACCATGACCCCTTCGACGAAGTATGACTGTCTGATCGTGGGCGCCGGTGTGACCGGCCTGGCCCTGCTCTATGAACTTGCCCGCTTCACTGACCTGAGACGCCTGGGTCTGCTGGAGCGGTGCGACGGCGTGGCGCAGGTCAACTCCCACGCCCAGCACAACAGCCAGACCATCCACTGCGGCGACATCGAGACCAACTACAGCCTGGAAAAGGCGCGGGCGGTGCGGCGCACCGCCTCGATGGTGGTCAACTACGCAAGCGCCCTGCCCGCCCGGGAGCGCGACCGCATCCTCTTTACCATGCCCAAGATGGTGCTGGGCGTGGGCCCGCAGGAGTGCGCCTACATCCGCCGCCGCTACGAGGTCTTCAAGGACCTGTACCCGCGCATGCGCCTCCTGGAGCGCCGCGCCATCGCGGACCTGGAACCCAACGTGGCCCTGATCGACGGGACCTGGCGGCGCGAGGAAATCGTCGCCACCGGCACCCCGGACGACTACAGCGCGGTCGACTTCGCCGCCCTCGCGCAGTCCTTCTCGCACGCCTGCGTGCGCCTGGACCGCACCACGGACCGGCAGATCACGCAACTGTTCTCCACCACCGTGGGGCGCATCCACCGCGCCGGCCCGGACTATGTCCTGGAGACCAACCGCGGCCTCCTGCAGGCGCGCTCGGTGGTGGTGTGCGCGGGCGGGCACTCGCTCCTGATGGCCCAGCAACTGGGCCTGGGACACGACTGCGCCTGCCTGCCCATGGCCGGGTCCTTCTACTTCGCCCCCGAGGCCCTGAACGGCAAGGTCTATACGGTCCAGAACCCGCGGCTGCCCTTCGCCGCCGTGCACGGCGACCACGACATCAAGGAGCGCGGCAAGACCCGCTTCGGACCCACCGCACTCATGCTGCCGCTCCTGGAGCGCCGCAACCGCGACACCGTCAAAGAGTTCTTCGAGGTGCTGCGCCTCGACCATCAGGTCCTCCCCACGCTGCGCCACCTGCTGCGGGTCCCGGACCTGCGCCACCACCTGCTGCGCAACGTCCTGTCCGAGGTCCCCGGACTCAACCGGCGGATCTTCGTACGGGAGATCCGCAAGATCGTCCCCTCCCTCACCGCCGCCGACATCACCTATGCGGAGGGTTTCGGCGGGGTCCGGCCCCTGCTCATCGACCGGGCGGCCGGCACCCTGCACCTGGGCGAGGCCAAGATCACCAACGGCGACGGGATCATCTTCAACCTGGCCCCCTCCCCCGGCGGCACCAGTTGCCTGGGCAACGCCGAGACCGACATGCGCACCCTGGCGCGCCACCTGGGGGCGCACATCGACGAAGACGCCTTCGCACGGGGCCTGCTGATGGGTTACGAGGACACGCGCGCCGACAGCGACGGCCTTCCGGCCGCGGACGAGGACGAGCAGCGGGCGCTGGCCAGGGCGGTCTGACCTCAGAGTTCGCAGTTGATTCTCATAGAGGGTCCTGAGTACACCACTAGCCGATGAAATTGATCGTCCGCAGGTGCGTTTCCGCTATCCGCCCCAGGGTCCAGCGGGTGACGGTGAAGAAGGGCTTCCATTGGTCATCCAGGTCCCTCGTCAAATGGTGGGCCGCCAGGGATTGCCATGCGCTTGCGTCACGCTGCCGCGCCTTCTCTCGCTCCAACGCCTGATGGTGAGCGTAACGGGCCTCTGCCAACCGCCGGCAGTTGAGATTGAACGCCTCGGTGGAAGTGCGCGATCTGCTCGTTGGTCGTGGTCAGGGCCGTCTCGCACCAGGCGCACAGACCGCCTTGGTCGGCTCGGGTCTGGGCGCGAATCTCGTTATAGCAGCAGCGCTTCTCGTTCCTCAATGCCTGCCAGGTGGCGCTGGGTTGCGCGCCGCGGAAGTCGGCGAGGCAGGGCGGCTCGCCCGCCCGCTTGGGACATCGTTTCACAGGCCCATCTCCTGCTGCCACCGCCGGTTCTCGATGCTGGTGCGGGCATCGACCAGGGCCGGGTCCTCGGCCCCGAGTGTGGCCTCCAATTCGGCCAAGACCGCTGCCGCGTCCTCCACTTGATCGCGGTTGATGAGGTCGAACAGTTCCCCGAGTCGGAGCGTATTGGGGTTGTCCGGCGGGCGCGACTGCGTGCCCATCACCAGCCGCGCCGTGCGCAGGGTATCCGCACCATAGGTCTCGATGGGGGCGGCGAAGACTTGCTGGTCCCGAACGATACGGATCTGCCGGGCGTGCAGGGAGGTCAGGACCAGGGGGCTGTGCGTGGTGACGATGATCTGGGTATTGGGGAAGGCGGCGCGCAGGCGCGGGACCACTGTTTGCTGCCATTTGGGGTGAAGGTGCAGTTCGATTTCATCGATTAACAGAATGCCCGGTGCCTCCAGGGGCTTTGCCAGGATCGGGTTGGCCAGGGCCAGGCGACGGGCGAAGTCCAGGGCGACGGCGAGGAGGTTGCGATAGCCGTCGCTCAATTGTTCCACTTCCAGTTGTGTGAACAGCCCCTGCGCGTCCTTCATCTCCACCTTGAGCCGCGGCGGGTTGTCGTCGAAGAAGACACGGGTGACCTGGTCCAGCATCTGCGGCAGTACCGCGCGAATCGCTTCCAGGTCGGGCAGTCGCAAGTCGGGCTGGTCGCGATGCCGATCACGCTCGCGCAACTCCTGGTTTTCCCGCATGTAGAACCAGCGGCACATGGCACCGTAGTCGGCGGCGGCGTCCAATGCCTCTTGATAGGCCGATTCGCGACTGAACTTGAGTTTGAAGATATCGCCCAGACTCGGCATCTGTGCGAAACGGCGGTGGGCGCGATAGTACGCAAAAACGGGTAGTGGAAGGTCCGCTGTCGGCACCAAAGCCTCGGCGAGGCCAGGAAGCCCTCGGCCAATGTCAAATTCGTCAACTGTCAAACCCCTGAACGACTGCCATTCGGTTGAATAATCGAAGTCCTTTGGCGGGAGAAACTCAATAGTATCCGTCCAGCGCACCCGGCCTCGTAAGGACCCAGGCCGGTCGACATCGGGAAATCCCGTTGCGGAGGCGATGACTCGGACGGGCGTGATGCCTGAGTTGACGCTGCCCCGGTCACCAGGAGGCTGCCTTATGTCAGTGGTTCTCAATTCAGTCCCTTGACGATAGCCATTCACCGCAGTATTGAGGTTAAATCCGATGGTACTGTGAAGGGCGATAGCAATCGCATCCAGGATCGCCGTCTTGCCCGACGCATTGATTCCGATAAAGGCATTGACCTCCGGGTCCAGGACCACGGTCAGGTGCTCGAAGCAGCGGAAGTTCTCGATCTCGATCTGTTCCAGTTTCATGGGCCTGGGGTTCCGGGCTGACGACCACTACCGTTTGCCGCCTGTCCCTCAGGGCGCGGGCCGCCGCCGCAACCCCAGGGGGTCCGCCGGGTCGATCTGGTCCATGAAGGGCAGTTTGCGGTCGCTGTGGGTCACCTGATAGATCAGGCCCATCCAGTTGCCCACCACCCCCTCGGCGGTGTCGTGCCAGGTATTGTCCAGGCGGAAGACGATGTGCTCCTCCGGCAGGGGCGGCGGCTCGCGGCCCTGGGCCATGGCGGCGCGCAGGCGCGCGGCGTGCTCGTCGAGGATGGCGCGCGATTGGACGGTGAAATAGCCCTCGGGAAAGGGCGGATAGTCGGGTCGCTCCGCGGCCCCGTAGCGCTTGACCTCGCGCTTGTACTCCTTGAGCAGCGAGATGGTGTCGTACTCCGGGTGGCCCTGGAAGAACACCTGCCGGAACCCGTCCGCACTCACTGCCAGGTGGACCCCGGCCTCCGGGCTCTCCACCAGGACCGGGAGTCCGGCCGCATCGAACTGGGCGCGACTGATCTCATTGAACCGCGAATGGGGCACATCGAACAGGGTGTTGACCGTGCCCACCAGGGGGTGCGCGCGGTCCACCACCCGGTGCGGGAAGACCCCCCAGCGCTTCTCACCCAGGTGGCGGCGCCGCTGACCATAGCGGAACTGGAGCACGGCATGGGTCGCGAGGCAGGAGCAGAGGGTGGAACTGACGTTTTCCCAGGCCCAGTCCACCACCTCGATCAGGGGGTTCCAGAAGGGCTCACCGGACAGGTCCGGGCCGGTCACATTGGCCCCGGTGATGATGAGCGCGTCCAACCCGTCCTCGCGGATGCGCGCGAAGGGCTGGTAGTAGCGGCGGATGTGCGCGCGCGTCGCTTCCGAGCGCGGGAGTGCGTCCAGGGTGAAGGGGTGGACGTAGAATTGGGCGATCTGGTTGCTCTGGCCGATGAGCCGGAAGAACTGGCGCTCGGTGGCCTCCAGGGCGGCGTCCGGCATCATGTTCAGCAGCCCGATATGCAGTTCCCGGATGTCCTGATGGAGCGCCCGGTCCGGGTCCAGGATCTGTTGGCCCGCGGCGCGCAGGTGGGCGAAGGTGGGCAGGGGGTTGTGGGCGACGATAGGCATGAGAGCGACCCTGGCAAAGCAATGCCACAGAAAAACCGGCTACAGACGGATGAGCCAAAAAATCCACAGATGGACACAGATAAACACAGATGTTCTTTGAAGTGTCATGCGCTTATCGCTACTGTCACAGTCACCGGGAAGATGAGCCTCCGACCAAGCGTAAGCCAATGAATCATCTGTGTTCATCTGTGTTCATCTGTGGATGACTGCTCTTTCTGGGATAAGAGGACAGGACTAACAGGATTTTTCAGGATTTACCGGATCGATTTCGATGTGGGGCCCCGCCTGAAATCCTGCGAAATCCTGTTAATCCTGTTCATTTATCTCGGCTCGCCGGAACGCCGCAGGACTGCTCCGGGGCCGGCACGACCGTTACGGCGCCCCTTCCGGTCGCGCCCCGGCGCGGGCGATGGCGGTCTCCAGCAGTTCCAGGAAGTCCCGTTCGTCCCGGATCAGGGCCACCTCCTGCGATGACACCGTGTAGCCGTGGGGCCGGGCGATGGCCTCGTAGCGGGGAACGCGCGAGTGGAAGAGCCGCGGAAAGACCCAGCGGGTGAAGTCGTCGGGCTCGATCTCCGCCACATACTCCAGGCCCCGCGCCGCCAGAAAATCCGCGACCGCGGTCTTGAGGAACTCCGGCCGATAATAGAGCGGCTTGGGATCGGCCTGGGCGCGCTTGATCAGCTTGATCTCGTCGGCCTCCGGCACCCGGATATAGAGGATCAGGCTGTGCTGGGCCAGGAGCGAGATGACGCGCGGCTCCTCCAGTTCGCACAGACTCCCGCCCACGTCGTTGACCAGATTGGCGTAGCCGTAGATCTCCTTGGCCTTGCGGATGAAGTCCGGCACGTCGCCCATGGCCGCGATCTCCGCCTCCCGGTAGAGCGCCTGACGACGACTGAACTCCGGCAGCGGCAGCCCGCCCGACTCCGGATTGCCGAGCTTGCCGACGAAGCTCAGCACGGGCCCCAGGTCCATCACCTTGATGTTATTGCGGATAAAGATCCAGTCACTGCGCAGCAGGTCGCGCAGGAAGGGGTCGCGCATGGCGTGGGCCTTCACCAGGTCCAGGATCGGCTCGTCCAGATAACGGGTGCCGATGCGGTAGTCACCGGAGTAGTGGAACCAGTCGCTGCGGCGCAACAGGTCGGACAGCCAGGTCTTGCCGACCCCGGACATACCGAGCAGGGTCACGCACTTGTGGGGCCAGGCGCGGAATTCATCGACGGTGAACTTCATGCGGGTGCTTCGTCAAGGTGGTGGGATGCCGCGGGTGCGGCGTGGGCCGAATCGCCGATGGTAATCGAGCCGCCGCCGCGCTGACCAGCACTCGCGGCCTGTGATCCACGGCGACCGGCGCTCGGCGTAGGGTGCGCCGCGCGCACCTTGCGCAGGGACGCAGCGGCATCGCGGTCGCACGGGTGCGCGCGGCGCACCTACGGGCTCAGGCTTTTTCAGACCGCATCGCGGACCCACCCCAGCGCCGGATGACCGACCACAGCCGACCGGCCAGGGTGACGCCCAGAAGCACCAGGGCGCCGGTCAGAACGCCGACCAGTACGTCCACCAGCAGCGGCGTGACCGGCCCCAGCACGGCGCCGACCATCGGCACGCCGACGGCCGCATGGGTGACCCCCTCGATCAGGTGATGGGCGGCCGGGATGCCGTGGGTGATGATGCCGCCGCCCACCAGAAACATGGCCGCGGTGCCGACGACCGACAGGACCTTCATCAGCCGCGGGGCGGCGGCCAGGAGCCCGCGGCCCAGACCCCGCAGGAATCCGTCCCAGTGCCCCGCCCCGGTCAACCGGCTGAGGAAGAGCCCCGCATCGTCCAGCTTGACGATCACGGCGACCAGCCCGTAGACCCCCAGCGTCATGATGACCGCGATCCCCGCCAGCACCGTCACCTGACTGAGGAAGGGCGCGGCGGCCACGATCCCCAGGGTGATGACGATGATCTCCGCGGAGAGGACGAAATCGGTGCGCACCGCGCCCTTGATCTTGGCCCGCTCCAGGGTCACCAGATCGACCGCCGGGTCCTCGAGGGCGCGCGTCAGTGCGGCGTGATGGTTGGCGTCCGCTGACTTGGCGTGCAGGAATCGGTGGGCCAGCTTCTCGAACCCCTCGAAGGACAGATAGGCCCCGCCCAGCATCAGCAGCGGCAGGATGGCCCAGGGGGCGACGGCACTGACCGCCAGCGCGGCCGGCACCAGGATCGCCTTGTTGACCAGGGACCCCTTGGCCACCGCCCAGACCACCGGGAGTTCCCGCTCCGCCCGCACCCCGGCCACCTGCTCGGCGTTCAGGGCCAGGTCGTCCCCCAGGACCCCGGCGGTCTTCTTGGCCGCCACCTTGGTCATCACCGAGATGTCGTCCAGGACGGTCGCGATATCGTCGATCAGTGCGAGTAGGCTGCTGCCGGCCATGGGTTTGCTCTCCGCGACCTTGGGTTGACGGACGGCGGGGAGATTACCAGCGTTTGGGCACGAAGCCCGCCCGGTTCTTGACCTCCAGCACCTGATCGCCGACGGCCAGGACCAGAAAGCCCATGCGCTCGGCATAGTTGAGCACGCTCTCGTGCACCGACGGGGTGGCCAGGATGCCGACCACGGGCAGGTGGGCCTGGGCGGGTACGAACTCCCGGAAGGCGGCGATGTCGTCCACCAACCGGTCCACGTCTGCGCTGCGCAGGGTGGCCTTGGTGCTGTTGAGGGCCGCAAGGTCTTCGCAAATGGCGTAGGCGTCGAATTCCTTCATCCATCCATCCGGCTGGCGTACCCGCACCCGGGCAAAAATGCTGTCGAAATCCTGGCCAAAGGTCTCCTGAAGGACACGCGGCAGGCTAGGGTAGACCAGATCCTCCACCATGGTTCCGAGTTTGTTGGCCAGATCGCCCCATTTGCGGTTCATTTCCCGCCGCTCGGCACGATTTTCTTCCTTATAGGCGCGCATTTCAGCCTCGTTGCGCGTCTGAAGGTTGTAAAGCTTGTTGAACTCGACGCCGACGTCGGCCACGAAGCGGTCGATGGACTCTTCGAGCCGGTAGACGTGCTCTTGGGTCGCGGGCAAGGGTTTCGGCATGGCGGCGGCTCCACTCGGGTCAGGCGGGAAATTATAACCGTCTACGGTAACGCGCCGCCGCCCTCGTTGGCCCTATACTGCCGCGCCTTTCCCGCCGCCCCCAAGAAGGTCCCCCCATGCGTTTTCGTTTCCCCGTGGTCATCGTCGATGAGGACTTCCGCTCCGAGAACGCCAGCGGCACCGGCGTGCGGGTGCTCGCCAAGGCGATCGAGGAGGAGGGCATCGAGGCCCTGGGCGTCACCAGTTTCGGCGACGTCGCCTCCTTCGCCCAGCAGCAGTCGCGCGCCTCGGCCTTTATCCTGTCCATCGACGACGAGCAGTTCTCGTCCCCGGAGGAGGCGGAGAAGGCGGTCTCCCAGTTGCGCGCCTTCGTGGAGGAGATCCGCTTTCGCAACACCGACATCCCGATCTTCCTCTACGGCGAGACCCGCACCTCGCGGCACATCCCCAACGATGTCCTGCGCGAACTGCACGGCTTCATCCACATGTTCGAGGACACCCCGGAGTTCGTCGCCCGCTACATCGCGCGCGAGGCGCGCAACTATCTGGACTCGCTGGCCCCGCCCTTCTTCCGCGCCCTGATCCACTACGCGGCGGACAGTTCCTACTCCTGGCACTGCCCGGGGCACTCCGGCGGTGTCGCCTTCCTCAAGAGCCCGGTGGGCCAGATGTTCCACCAGTTCTTCGGCGAGAACCTGCTGCGCGCCGACGTCTGCAACGCGGTGGAGGAGCTTGGCCAACTGCTCGACCACACGGGGCCGGTGGTGGCGGCGGAGCGCAACGCCGCGCGCATCTTCCACGCCGACCACCTGTTCTTCGTCACCAACGGGACCTCGACCTCGAACAAGATCGTCTGGCAGTCGAGCGTCGCCCCCGGGGATGTGGTCGTGGTGGACCGCAACTGCCACAAGTCCATCCTGCACGCCATCACCATCACCGGGGCCATCCCGGTCTTCCTGATGCCCACCCGCAATCACTACGGGATCATCGGGCCTATCCCGTTGAGCGAATTCAGTTGGGAGAATATCGAGCGCAAGATCGCCGCCAACCCCTTCGCCGCGACCGGCGCCCGCCCGCGTATCCTCACCATCACCCAGAGCACCTATGACGGCGTGCTCTATAACGTCGAGACCATCAAGAAGATGCTCGACGGGCGCATCGGCCGGCTCCATTTCGACGAGGCCTGGCTGCCCCACGCCCCCTTCCACGACTTCTACCGCAACTATCACGCCATCGGCGAGGGCCGCGCCCCCTGTACCGATTCCATGATCTTCTCCACCCAGTCCACCCATAAGATGCTGGCGGGCCTGTCCCAGGCATCGCAGATCCTGGTGCAGGAGAGCGACAGCCGCAAACTCGACCGCGACGTGTTCAACGAGGCCTTCCTCATGCACATGTCCACCAGCCCCCAATACGCCATCATCGCCTCCTGCGACGTGGCCGCCGCCATGATGGAGCCCCCCGGCGGCCCCGCCCTGGTCGAGGAATCGATCCTGGAGGCACTCGACTTCCGCCGCGCCATGCGCAAGGTCGACGCGGAGTTGGAGGAGTCCTGGTGGTTCAAGGTCTGGGGGCCGGACGAACTGGCCGAGGAAGGCATCGGCGAGCGCGAGGATTGGGTCCTGCGGGCCGATGAGCGCTGGCACGGCTTCGGGGATCTCGCCCCCGGCTTCAATATGCTCGACCCGATCAAGGCGACCGTGATCACCCCCGGGGTCGATGTGGACGGCGATGTGGCCGACTGGGGCATCCCCGCCGCCATCGTCACCCGCTACCTGGTCGAGCACGGCATCATCGTCGAGAAGACCGGGCTCTATTCATTCTTCATCATGTTCACCATCGGCATCACCAAGGGTCGCTGGAACACCATGGTCACAGAGCTTCAGCAATTCAAGGACGACTACGACCACAACCGCCCCCTGTGGCGCATCATGCCCGACTTCGTCGCCCGCCAGCCGCGCTATGAGCGCATTGGGCTGAAGGACCTGTGCGACCAGATCCACGCCGTCTATCAGGAGCACGACATCCCGCGCCTCACCACCGAGATGTACCTCTCCGAGATGGCCCCCGCCATGCGCCCGGCCGACGCCTTCGCGCGCATGGCCCACCGCGAGATCGACCGGGTGGAGATCGACCACCTCGAAGGCCGCATCACCGCCATCCTGCTGACCCCCTACCCGCCCGGCATCCCGCTGCTGATCCCCGGCGAGCGCTTCAATTCCACCATCGTGCGGTATCTCAAATTCGCGCGCGCCTTCAACGACAAGTTCCCGGGATTCGAGACCGACATCCATGGGTTGGTCAAGGAGGGGCTCAATGGGCATGTGCGGTATTATGTGGATTGTGTGAGGTGAGCCTTCGGCAACATCCCAGATCGATCGGTTGCGCACTTCCAACAGGAGAACACGATGATATCCCCGCGATTTGTTGCGAAAATTGAATCCGAAGAACCGGCGCGACGTTTGGCCGTGCTCATAGATGCGGACAACGCGCAGGCCGCCGTCATTGAAGGACTGCTGGCCGAAATCGCACGCTTCGGCGAGGCTACCGTCAAACGCATCTATGGCGATTTCACCGCACCGACAAGCGCGGCGTGGAAGAAGGTGCTCCAGCGCTTCGCAATTAAACCGGTGCAGCAGTTTGCTTACACCACCGGAAAAAACGCGACTGACAGCACGCTGATCATTGATGCGATGGATTTGCTGTATACGCGAAAGTTCGACGGATTCTGCCTGGTCACGAGTGACAGCGATTTTACCGGGCTGGCAATGCGTCTCAGGGAAGAGGGACTCACGGTCCTTGGCTTCGGCGAACAAAAGACGCCTGATGCGTTTAAGAACGCTTGCCACAAGTTTATCTTCACGGAAGTTCTGCGACCAATCACGGAAAGCGACACCGCAACCCCACTGCCGAGAACTGAAGCTCCCAAGAAACCTGCGGCAACCCCGGCGGTCAATGAACCGCCACGGCCGCAACTCGATTTCCCAAAGAAATTCGTCTTGGATGCACTTGAACAATCGAGCGATGACGCGGGCTGGGCGCATCTTGGAACCTTTGGCAGCTATCTTACCAAGCTGCAACCGGATTTCGACGCGCGTATGTTTGGTCACAAGAAGCTCTCGGATCTCGTAAAGGCGAGAACCGATATTTTCGCAACAGAAGAACGGGCTCAGCCGGGAACAACCCAGAAAGTCTTATATGTTCGAGCCAAGTAGAACGGCTCATAGCGAAGCGGGAGGGGGCATTTATCTGGCTCCCACGCTACCGAGACCGGGCAAGTATTCGAGGCATATTCATCACTCAATCGGACGTGAAAGCGGGTTCCGGAGTTATACTTGCACCGCCTCCGGGTGTGGGAACGAGACGCCGCAGCGACCGACCTCGCTTTCGCGCCTAGCATGGTCGCGGATGCGCTCCGTGTAGTGGCCGGAGTTCATCCACCGGTCGCTTCACACTTGACTATACGCACATTTTGCTTATGATCCAGAGATGAACGCGATCAGTTGGCAACCTAAAGCCTTGCGGCAACTCCGCAAGATTGAGCCACGCGCAAGCGGGCAGATTCGGGAAGCAGTAACTGCCGAACTGGTCGATCTGGCGACGGCTCGTAACCTCGACTTTGGCCATTTTTGCAGGGCCGTAGGTTGGGGTGACGAAGGAACCCCAACATCTCCGGCTGATCGCCCAGCCATGTTGGGGTTCGCAAAGCTCACCCCAACCTACGAACGACTGTCCGGAAAACCGTAGGTTGGGGTGAGGAACGAACCCCAACATTGCCGCGGGATCACCCGCCGCTCGACAACTAACAAATCGGTCAATCGTAACAACTGTTTTCGGGATTAGGCACACATGCGTTACCGCCGCGTGTTGTTGGAAGGGGCCACTTATTTCTTATCTGGCTCCCACGCTCCAGCGTAGGAGCAAGTGCGGACGCTCCAGCGTCCGGTGAGCATTGCGGGCCACTGGAGCGGCCAAGACTGCATTCCCACGCGGAGGGACTGTACAAGTATTCGATGCGGCCCCCCCGTAGCACGGATGGAGCGGTAGCGGAATGCGGGTACAGCCTCACAGACACACGAGAAATCAGCGGCTTGTAGATTGGACCTGGATTGCGCTGCGCTCCATCCAGGCGCCGATTGGCGCACAGACGGAGATCAATCAGATCTCACGCAGAGACGCGGCGACGCAGAGAAGAGAGGAAAGATCAATTTTTCTCTTGTCTTCTCTGCGTCTCCGCGTCTCTGCGTGAGTCTCCCGGGCGGGACGGGGCATGCGCCCCCTCCCGAATGTTGTTCCATCGCCGGCCTCTACCGCTAGCCCGCGGGACTTCGGAAAACCTTGCTGACGGGGCGTATACCACATCTGGCTTATGTGTTTTCATCCGGTCCCTGCTGCACGCAGCCGCCGCGCGATGTCCTTCACCAAGAGAAACAGGTGATAAGGATCGGTGGGACTCGACTCGAAGTTGTAACGCTCATAGTAGGCCCGGGCGCGATCGTCCTTGGCCTGTACCAGCAGCGCCCGCACGCCCGCGATGTCGGCCGCCCGCGCCGTCCGAACCAGTGCGTCCTTGAGCAGGCCCTTGCCCAGGCCCCGACCTTGCCAGTCCTTATGCACCGCCAGTCGCGCGAGGATCAGCACCGGAATCGGATAGCGCGGCATGGCCTTTTTCACCCGCGGCGTCGCGTCTTCGTGCCCGACCGAGCCGACCGTCAGACTGTAATAGCCCACGACGGCCCCGGCGTGGCACGCGACATAGGTCTGCGCACTATTGGCCTGCTGGCTCTGGAGCGCATAACGCTGGAGGAACCGATTCAACTCGTCCTGACCACAGTCGAAACCGACAAGGTCATGTGCGGCGCCGAGCTTTTCGATCGATCCGCAATCGCTCACTCAAAGACGCTCTTGGCGCTGAGCAACTCATCCAACCCAGGCTTGGGCTTCTGCGGTGCGTCGAGTGCGGCCAAAAACGCCTGCCACTGACCCTCGTTCAGCAGGAACTCACTGCGATCCGCGAGTGTTTCGGCCGCCGCCGCCTGTGCGCTGTCGAGCACGAACTCGCTGACGGTCTTGTGCCGTGCAGCAGCGGCCCGCTGGAGCATGGCCTTGGCTGGCCCGCTCAGGCGCAGGTCGATGCGTTCGTCCTTGCGGATCAAGGTGCTCGGCATGGTGGACTTCTCTGATTCGGCGTTGTACAGGAATGTTAGCACCCGCACAGAGGCCGTACCATCAGCCCAACACCAACTTGCGCCCGAACGGCGCCGCGGCATCCTGGTATTCGACCGGCACGGCCCAGATGACGGGCCAACTGGGGCGCCAGTCGGCCGGTCCCTGCAGGTCGGTGAGGAAGAGGCCGAGATCCGGTCGGTGGCGGTCGGCCTCGCGCAGCAGGGGGGTGAAGTCGGTCCCGCCGCCGCCGTTGAAGACGATCTCGCGCAGGTTGGAGCGGCCGGGCTCGAAGGTCTGTACAGCGGTGACCCGCTCATCGCCGATGATGACGATGATGCGCGCCTCCAGGCGGCGGCTGGCGGCTTCGACCTCTTGGGCGAAGCGGTCCAGGAGCGGGTCCTCGATGGAGCCTGAGCAGTCCACCATCACCACCAGCCGGGCGACCGCCCGGGCGGCGGTGCGGCCGGGTTCCCAGGGCAGGCGCCCATGGGCGCCGACGCGGCCCTTGTTGGCCTGATAGGAGCGCGCCGGGCGCGACCAGGAGAGTCCGGGTTGCAGTGAGAGTCCGCGGGTCAGGTGGGTGCGCAGCAGGTGCTCCCAGGGAGTGCGGACCCGCGGCAGGTCGGCCAGCAGGGTGCGCAGCAGGGAGAATTGGCCGTCGCCGGTGTGGGCGCGCAGCAGGCGCTCGCCCCAGGCGCGGGCCTGCTCCGGGGCGTCCTCGGGGCGGTCCTCGTCCGGGCCGGGCCACAGGTCATCGAGGACGTCGCCGCCCAGCCGCCTGACGAGCGCAGCGCGCGGACCGTCGGGGCGCCAGGTCCCGGCGCTTGCCCCGTCCTCTTGCGCGTCGCCGGCCTGCTCCCCGGCGCTTCCCTGCGCGCCCTCGCGGCGGGCACTGGAACCGCGGCGCCCCAGGGCCGGGACGCTCGGTCTCCGGTCGTCGATGGCGCGGTAGAGCCGCTCCAGGTCCCATGCGAGCAGGGCCTGCTCCGGAGTCTCGCGCCGGTTCAAGGCCTCGAGCAGGACCTGTTCGAGCGTGACGGCGGACGCGGGCAGTTCCAGCCAGGTCAGGTGACCCAAGGCGCTGTTGACGATGGCGTCCGCACAGCGGTTGAAGAGTTGCAGGTCGACGTCCCCCAGCACGCCGCGCAGGGCGGCGTAACGCGGGCGGTGGCGCAGGGCGACGTGCAGGACCTCATGGGCGACCAGGGCGGTCTGCGCGGGGAGCGACAGGGACTCGAACCCGGGGCCGTAGAAGATGGTACTGCCGTCATTGGCCGCCGTCAGTGCCGCCGGGGCATCGCTGAGGTCACGATGGTTGATCCAGAGGGCCAGCCCGCCGCTGGAAGGGGCGTACTCGACCAGCCGCTGGATGGCGCGGGTGCCGCGGTGGGTGTGGACAATCGTCGATAAGTTAAATAAGTCCATTAGCGAATGCTTTTAGCGCCATTGTGGTTGTCGTTGTCGTTGTCGTTGTCGTAATCGAAGCTATCGTAGCGCCGCGGATTCTCTCGCCCCCCAAAGTGGACCTTGATCATAACTCCGGCCACCGGTCGCCGCGACGAGTGAGCAGGGATCGCGCCGGATGCATGATCGAGGCCCGAAAGTGCATCGCTTCTCCGATTACGACAACGACAACGACAACGACAACGATTGAGTCTAACTTGTCCTTGACTCGTTACCTAGGCCCCCAACCCATCCGCCTTGCGCTGCGCGACATAACGCCGATAGGGGTCGCTGGCGTAGATCGCCGACTCCAGGCCGCTCTCCAGGGCGCGCTGGAACAGCAGTTCCATGGCGAGCGTCTGGGCCTCGCGGATGGGCAGCGGGGTCTGGCCCCGGGCGTCCGGCAGTTGCTCGATGATCTCCAGGGCGCGCGCCAGGCTCACCTCGTCGCGGCTGGCGGCGAGCAGGCCGTAGAGCATGCCGTAGAGCCCGTCGAGGCTGGTAGGGAGCAGGGCCGCGGTCGCGGCGCCGGGGGCGGCGGCCAGGAGGCGCAGTACGTCGACCCCGGCCTGAATCTCTTTGAGCACGCCGAAGAACTCGGCCGCGTTGGCGGCCCCGATCCGACCCTGGACGAAGACCCGCTTGGCCGGCTCCGAGAGGCGCGACTGCAACACGTTGGAGATGTCCTCCCAGCCCCGGGGGCTCGCGCCCACCAGGTGGTCGCCCGCGAGCTGCGCCGCCGTGTCGTCCAGCTTGTCCGGGCGCACCTTGAGGTAGGCCAGCACCTCCGGGGCGAAGCCCATGGTCAGGGCGTGGGCGAGGAAGGCGTCGATCACGGTCTGGACGTTGAAGTGGAACATCCGGTCCGACAGCGCCGTACCCATGTCGTGCGCCACGGCCCCTTGGAAGCTGGCGTTGCCGGCGGCGATGACCTGCCAGCCGTCGGGGAGTTCGTAGTGTCCGACCCGCCGGTCCAGGATCAGCGAATAGGCTGAGATCTGCAGCCGCTGGTCCGCCGCGGTCAGTTCATCCAGGAACAGGATGCCGTTGGGCTGGTCCGGCCCGGGCAGGAACTCGGGCGGAAACCACACGGTCTTGGCCTGCCGCTCGTCGACCCAGATGGCGCCGCGGATGTCCACCGGCTCGATGGTGGTGAGGCGCAGGTCGACCAGCGGCACCCCGAAATGCGTCGCCACCTGGCGGACGATGGACGACTTGCCCACCCCCCGGCTGCCCCACAGCATGGAGGCGCGGTGGCGCAGCCGCGGCTCCGCGTACTGTTCGATCAGTGCCGCCTTGACGGCGGCGATGGAGACGGCGGGAATATTCATCGTTCGGGGGCTTTCAGCGGTTCTTTCTTTCCCGGACGCAGGACCCCGACCAGCCACCGGACTGCGCGCCGCCAGCGGGCCGGCGATGCCGCCCCCGCGGGCGCGGCGTCCGACGGCGGGATGGGCCTGGGCTGGGGGGGCGCGAGCGGCTCCCAGGCGGTTGCGGGCAGGGACGCCGGGATGCGCGGCGGCCGGACACTGGGGATGTCGCGCATGAGGAACCAGGCGAAGAGGAGAAAGTTCGGGCTGTTGAAGGCCAGCATACGCAGCACCGAATCGCTCTGCGGATCGACCCACAGGATCAGGGGCCCGGCGGCGAGCGCCCCCAGCACCGCCAGCATCCCGGCCACCCGCCGCCCGACGAAGACCCAGCGGGCACGCCGAAAACGCGCCTGAAAGCGCGCCGGGGGCGCCCCCAGGACCCGCACCAGGTGGTCCAGGGTACGGACCAGTTTGCGCTCGCAGTCGGGGGTGCGTGCGGGCTCGCGCTTGGCGACCCGCAGGTCCGCACGCCACCCCTGGGTGAAGCGCTTGATCGACTTCCAACTCCACCCGAGCACCGCCAGCAGGTCCTCCGGCGGGTCGAAGGCGCGGCCCGCGGCGGGGACCAGGCGGATCTCCACCGGCCAGCCGGGGCCGGTCATGGCGTCGAAGGTCATCACGACGCCCCCCAGGTCAGTAACGGCCTGCGCCAGCGCCGGGGGCGGCGCCTCAGCGGGCGCCTGCGCACCCTCGTGCGCAGCGGCGGCCAGCCGATAACTGCGCGCCACCAGGACCCCATGGCGCAACTCGAACTGCCCCCGCGGGTCGATCCGCTCCAAGCCCTCGACCAACCCCTGCGGCCCCTGCCCCTCCACCCGCAGCGTCGCCGTAAGCCCGGCCGGCGTGGTCAGGGTCCGGGTCAGCCGATACAGGTCGGGACGCGGGTTCTCCAGGACCAACTCCTCGCGCAGCGGCTCCCCCAGTGGCGGCGCGCCCGCAAGCTCCCGGGCCTTGAACACCAGGCACCGCTCCGGCCGGTCCGTGGCGGCCAGGTCCACCTGGCGCCCGCCCCGGGAAAAAGGCTCGGCGAGGGTCAGGATCTCGTGATGGGTCAGTGGATTGCTCGACATGTCATCCGCAACTCATGGGCGTTGATTGGCGTTCATTGGCGGACCAGGCAGTCTTAGTGACGAGTCAAGAACAAGTGAAGCACAGTCGTTGTCGTTGTCGTTGTCGTTGTCGTTGTCGTTGTCGTAATCGGAGAAGCGATGCACTTCGGGGTTCGAGAGAATCCGGGGTCTGCGAAAACG
>NZ_CAIKKU010000783.1 GCF_903828115.1 uncultured Thiodictyon sp.
GTGACGACTGGATCGCCATGCCCCAGCGCGTTGGCGCCGTAGCTTGACCATGGATAGTCGCCCGGCTCATTGGCCATCCGCGCACGCACGGGGTTGAGTTCGATGTAGCGCTGGCAAGCGAACAGGTAGGTGTCGGCCTCGTTACGCGTTACGGTGACCGTTACGGTGACCGTTACGGTGGACCGTTACGGTGACAGTTTACTAAATGCACTGAATGCGGATGAGTCTTGAACGCAACCAGCTTCCTTCCGATCAACGTTGGCTCCAATAGGCACGTGAAATAACGTCACATTATTTGCATTTAGTAAACTGTCACCGTAATTACCGTAATTTCTGTCACCGTAATTTCCAGTGTCACGTCCATCGCCTAACGAACACCCAAAGAGTGAGCGCGCGCCATCAGGGTTCGAGCTGATTTTCCGGCGCCGCGGGTGGCGCACGCCGCCTTGGGCTACGTTAGCTCGTGCAGCCAAGAATGGCAAGCCATCTGCCCCGATATCGTACTCGTCCAGAAATTTTTAACCGAATTTATGAGCCAACAGGAATCGAATTCACATGCAAAGAAGACCTGATCGGTTCAATACTAAGAGATAAATTTTGCCGACAAGCGAGAGCGCTCTTAAGTCATTTACGTTACTGGCAAAAAAGGTCAAATACGGCGGGAACCCGGAACACAAGAAGAACCCGGGTGATTTCAATCTTACCCCACCCGCTACTCCTAGACCGGTAAAAGCACTCTGCGACACTGTAAATATTTTCTCCCGCAAGATCGCGCTTCGATATCTACGTCGTGGTTTAAGGTTGGGGATGGTGAGTTGTAGCGCGAAAAGCGATTGGCCGCAAAATATTTGGGCGTTAACGGATAAAGGGGAACCTTTAGAAGCACAGTTGGAAAACGCGGAATTGGGAGCGTATCACGGCTACCCAATGCCGCCATCTGATCCTTTCGCGTCCGCGGTAATCGATGAGTGGAAGAAGCGTAATGGCGCTGCTTGAATTTCGTCAAAGCTGGATAACACCTGGGACTGGAGAGCCTGAAGTGAGCAAGACAATGTCACTGTTGGAACTTCATGTAGGTGATACTAATTTGACAAAGAACGAGAATATTTGGTCACAGTCTGTCCAGGAAAATATCGTTGTGTCGACCTATCCCTTAGCAATATGGTGCTTACAGTCGTGGTGGCGGCTCATTTTTGAGCCTTTGCCGCCGCATGGACGTACTCCGACAATCGACTGGCGTATGGCTCATGAAATGGCGGCGTCAAGTCACGGCTTTGTATGGCCAAGCGTCGTTTTCGCGAGCGACGGCGAGGAAATTCAGATTTGGTCGTCACCTTCTGATAGCAAGTGTCAACAATCGGCCAGATACCTGAATGGATTGAGTGCTCCAGCGTCCATCGCTATCAAGGATTTTCAGAATTCTATAACTGATTTTATTTCAAAAGTAGTCAGCAGGCTCGAGGCAACCGGATTACCACATTCGGAATTGAGTGAGCTTTGGAAAATTGTTCTCGACGAGCAACAAGACTCCGAAAGTTTCACCTACAGAAAACTTGAAGCACAAATGGGATTTGATCCTGACGAGTGCCCCCAAGATATCATGGATTATGCTATTGAGTTACGCAGAAGATATGGTGACGCAACGCTATCGGAACTTGCACCGGTTTATGGCAAGCCGACCCATGTAGAATCTCTTGGAGCTATCGAGAACTTGACCAAGGCCCCCGGGGTTATTGGAAGGCCGTCGCTTCCCTTACCAAGCACATCAACGCAGAATAGGCGATTAGCGCCTTGGCAAAAGGCCGTAAAAGACGCTCAACAGGTGCGAAAGGCAATTGGAAATGAGCGGGGGCCGATAGATACCAGGACCTTGTGCGATTTGTTGGGTATTGCATCAGTTGATGTCGATAAATGGGTTCCGGCGGGCAGGTCAAGTGTTTCTGTTGGCATACCGAACCCCGATAACTCAATAAAGTTTGTTCCTCGCAAGATGCACCCGATCAGCAAGCGCTTTGAATTGGCTCGCTTTATTGGAGATTACCTGAACGGAAGACAAAGCCGCTGGTTGACCAACACCGATCTAGGCACCGCAAGACAAAAATATCAGAGAGCATTTTCTGCCGCTTTTTTATGCCCCCTCAATGGGTTGCTGGAGTTCGTGCAAAATGATTTTTCTGAGGAAGCAATTGAAGACGCAGCGGCTAACTTCAATGTCAGTTATCAAACTGTTACATCATTATTGGCAAATAATGACCTGATTGATCGGACGTATCATGAGGGCTTCCCCTACCGAACGAACATAGCGGAACTCCATCACCTGGGCGAACAAGCGGCCTGAACAGCGAGCGCGCGCCACAGGCGTCGTGCCAATTGGCAAGAACGGGCCGAACGTTTGCGCGGGATCATCACAGGGGAGCGGCGCGACAACGTGTTAACGCCGGCACGGGGAGCCGGGCAGTTATGAACAGTGAGCGGTTCGGATGCGCGATCCGACTAACCGACCATGCCAATAGGCACATGATCGAACGAGACGATGAAGGCCATCTATTACGCCGACGATGACATCCTTGAAATTCGCCTGTCAGACGCGCCCATCGTCAAAGAAACGTCGCAGGGTTGGAATATCAACCTGTCATTCGATGCGGGCGGTAATCTGGTTGAATTGGTTGTCCTGGAAGCGCGGGAAGCCGGGTTGTTGCCGACGCTACTCGACACCAGAAAGGCCGCCTGAGCTGAGAGTGGGCCGCACCCCATGAGTTAAGACACCGGGCCGCCGGGCGACTGCGCCCGCCGCCCGCTAGCCGCCGCGTTGCGTCAAGTCTAGGTTTGGCCGCCGAAAAGCCGGATTCCTTCACCGGCCCGACTTGACCATTCTTGAGGGCATTCGCTGAGAAGGGGCGTTGAACATGGCGACCGAAGAGAGGAACCCCAAGAGGAACCCCGCAACGAAAAACCCCGGTTACGGGGTCCGTAACCGGGGTCTATTTAATCCGTAAATCATTATTTCGTAATTGGTGGGTCGTGTAGGATTCGAACCTACGACCGATGGATTAAGAGTCCACTGCTCTACCAACTGAGCTAACGACCCGAAAGAGTGAAGCCGCGTAGTTTAGGGCTTCCGATCCGTTTGTCAACCGCGGCCACGGCGACCGACATCACACATGAAATGGGGTGGACGATGGGGATCGAACCCACGACCACGGGAATCACAATCCCGCGCTCTACCAACTGAGCTACGTCCACCATTGACTCGATCATGGTCGCAATCTTACGCGACCGGCCGCCCGCCGTGGGCGGAAAATTTGGCGCGCCCGGCAGGACTCGAACCTGCGACCCACGGCTTAGAAGGCCGTTGCTCTATCCAACTGAGCTACGGGCGCCTGAAAGCAGTGCGGACCGCGACCGCTGAGCACGCGCCGTCCGGGCTCAAGTGCGCCCCTCACGCACCCTGTCCTGCGACAGGTTCCGGAAAATGGGGCTTTGGTCGGGGTAGAGGGATTCGAACCCCCGACATCCTGCTCCCAAAGCAGGCGCGCTACCAGGCTGCGCTATACCCCGGATTCGGAAGCAACTCCAAATTGGAAGACGCGGAAGTCTACCCCCGCGCCCGGGTCTAGTCAATCCAGTGCGTGCCGACAAGAGTCCCGTGCCCCCGCGACCGGGACCCGCACGCACCCGCCGGCGGCCAGGGCTGCCCCTGGGTGCGCTATCATGCCCGTCTGGTCAGCAGCAGGGCAAATGGCGATGAGCGCACAGATTCTCGACGGCAAGGCGGTGGCGGCGGAGATCCGCGCGCAGATCCGGGCCCAGGTGGCCGCCGGACTGGCCGCGGGCGGACGGGCACCGGGGTTGGCGGTGATCCTGGTGGGGGAGCACCCGGCCTCCCAGGTCTATGTGCGCAACAAGCGCAAGGCCTGCGTCGAGGTGGGCTTCCTCTCTGAACAGCACGCGCTCCCCGCCGACACCAGTCAGTTGGACCTGGAAGGGTTGATCGACCGACTGAATGACGACCCCCGCATCGACGGCATCCTGGTGCAGTTGCCCCTGCCGGGGCACCTTGACGCGGAGGCGATCACCGAGCGCATCCTGCCCACCAAGGACGTGGACGGCTTCCACCCCTACAACCTGGGCCGCCTGGCCCTGCGCATGCCGCTCCTGCGGCCCTGCACCCCCAAGGGCGTCATGACGCTGCTGGGGCGCACCGGTGCCGACCTTGCCGGGCTGGACGCAGTGATCATCGGCCAGTCCAATATCGTCGGCCGACCCATGGCGCTGGAACTGCTGGCGGCGCGCTGCACTATCACGGTCTGCCACAGCCGCACCCGCGATCTGGCCGGCAAGGTACGCGGGGCCGACGTGCTGGTGGCGGCGATGGGGCGGGCGCGCTTCGTCCCCGGGGACTGGATCAAGCCCGGGGCCCTGGTCATCGATGTCGGCATCAACCGCAACCCCGACGGCACGCTGGTCGGTGACCTGGACTACGCCGCCTGCGCCGAGCGTGCGGCCTGGATCACGCCGGTGCCCGGGGGGGTGGGCCCCATGACCATCGCCTGCCTGCTCGAGAACACCCTCCAGGCGGCGCAGTTGCATGGGGCGCGACCGGCGGGGGATGGCAGGTAACCCCGATGCGGGACGGGCGAATGCCCCGTCCGGGCGTGATGCGGGGCCGCGGCGAACTCCGACGCCGCGTTCCCCGCGCGGCCCGTCGCGGCTGAAGCCGCTCCCACAGCGTCGCTGCGCGACCCCGATGCGGGACGGGGCACCTGCCACTGCCCCCTGCCCCCTGACCCCTGACCACTGACCACCGCCATCAAAGCACCTTGGTGACCAACTTGACGGCCGGGTCTTCGAGGTCGGCGTCGATGCGAAAGCCCAGGGACTTCATCAGGGCCAACATGCGGGTGTTGGCGGTGAGGACCTCGCCCTCCATGACGCGGAAGCCGCGCCGCCGCGCATTGGCCATCAGTGAACGCATGAGCCGCGCGCCGATCCCCAGGTTGCGCCAGGTATCGGAAACCACGACGGCGAACTCGCAGGCCTCGCCCCCCGGGCGCGAGTTGTAGCGGGAGATCCCGAGCGCCGCCTCTTCGCCATCGTGATCGATCACCCCGATCAGGGCCATCTCCCGGTCGTAATCGATGTGGGTGAAGCGCACCAGCATCTCCGGGGTCAGTTCCTTGATGGCCTGCATGAAGCGAAAATACTTGGTCTGCTCGGACAGTCCGCGGACGAACTCCTGTGTCATATCCGCGTCCTCCGGGCGGATCGGGCGGATTATCAGATCCTTGCCGTCCGGGAGTTGGACCCGCTCCAGGAGGCTCACCGGATAGGGGTGGATGGCCATGTGACCGTAGGTGGTCTGCTGCGGCGGGCGGTAATTGACCTGGATTCGGGCATCGACGGCGAGTACCTCCTTGTCGTTGCCGATCAACGGGTTGATTTCCATGGACAGGATCTCGGGCAGCTCGCAGACCATCTCGGAGACGCGCTGCAGGATGCGCGCCAGGGCCACCTTGTTCATGGACGGGATCTGTTGACGCGCCTCCATCATGCGCGCCACCCGGGTGTGCTCGATCATCCGCTGGGTGATGAAGGCATTGAGCGGCGGCAAGCCCAGGGCGCGGTCTTCCAGCATGTCGACATCGGTGCCGCCGGGGCCGAAGCTGATGACGGGACCGAAGATGGAGTCGCGCTTCACCCCGATCGCCAGTTCCCGGGCCGCGTGCTTGGACACCATGCGCTCGACCGTCACCCCATCGACGCGGATATCCGGGCGCAGGCGCTTGGCGCGTTCGACGATTTCGGTATAGGAGCGGCGCACCGACTGGGCGTCGCCGACATTGAGCATCACCCCATCGACGTCCGACTTGTTTTCCAGGTCCGGGGAGTTGATCTTGACGACCACCGGAAACCCCAGGGCCTCCGCCGCCATCAGGGCCTCATTGGCGCTGTTGGCCCGCACCGCGTGCATGGTGGGGATGCGGAAGGCGGCCAGCACCGCCTTGGCCTCGATGATACCCAGGAGCTTGCGCCCCTCCGACATCACCCCTTCGATGATCAGGCGCGCCCCCTCCACGTCCGGGGGCTCCTGATGAGAGAGTGGCCCCGGGGACTGCATCAGCAACTGCTGGTTGCGCAGGTGCCGGGCGAGAAAGGAGAAGGCCTCGATGGCCGTCTCCGGGCTCTCGAAGTGCGGGACATGGTACTCGGCGAACAGGGCCTGGGCCTCGGCCACCCGGTTGCCGCCCATCCACGAGACGATCACCGGTTTCTTGTTCTTTTTCATCGCCTCGATCACCTGCTCCGCGGTGAGCGTCGGCTCGCCGAAGCCCAGGGGGGCAAAGATGACCAGCACCCCGTCGACCTCGTGATCGGCGAGACAGGCATCGAGCGCGATCCGATAGCGCTCCGGGGAGGCATCCCCGATGATGTCCACCGGGTTGCCGTTGGACCAGTATCCCGGCAGGGCCTTTTCCAGTGCCTGAGAGGTGAGCTCGGAGAGGGGGGCGAGTGTAAGCCCCAGGTCCTGGGCACGGTCCGCGGCCAGTACGCCGGGGCCACCCCCATTGGTAATGATGACGATCCGCTCCCCCGCCAGGCGGCGCCCGGTCCCGAACACCTGCGCAGCGGCGAACAACTCCTCCAGGTGCGCTACCTGGACGACCCCGGCGCGCTCGGTGACCGCCCGAAAGACGTCCTCCGAGCCGACGAAGGCCCCGGTGTGGGAGCGGATGGCGCGGGTACCGGCCGGGTGCCGGCCGGCCTTGACCACCACCACCGGCTTCAGCCGCGCCACCGCCCGCAGTCCACTCATGAAGCGCCGCGCGTTACGGATACCCTCCACATAGAGCAGGATGCACTGGGTATGGCTATCCATCGCCAGGAAGTCGAGGATGTCACCGAAGTCCACGTCCGCCGCCGCCCCCATGGAGACCACGGCGGAGAGCCCGAGCTGGCGCCGCTCCGACCAGTCGATCATGGCGCTGCAGATCGCCCCCGACTGGGCCACCAGGGCGACATTGCCGCGCCGCGGCATGTCGTGACCGGCGCTGGCGTTGAGCCCATGCTGGGGGCGGATCACGCCGTGGCAGTTGGGGCCGAGCAGGCGGATGCGGTTGCGCCGCGCCGCCTCCACCAGCCGGTCCTGCATGGCCGCCCCCAGGTCGCCGCGCTCCCCGAACCCGGCCGAGTAGACCACCGCCACCTGGACCCCGTAGCCGCCGCACTGGTCCAGGATCCCCACGACCTGGTTCGCCGGGGCGGCGATCAGGGCCAGGTCAATGTGTTTGTCGAGCGTGCTCAAGTCCTTGTAGCACGGCAGCCCCGCCACTTCCGCATACTTCGGGTTGACCGCGTAGGTGTGCCCCTTGAAGGTCCCGGCCAGCAGGTTGCGAAAGACCTGGCCGCCGACTGAATCCGCGTTGTCGCTGGCGCCGAAGACGGCCACGGCACCCGGCGTGAACAACTGATCTACATCAGACAAATGCATGGGGAGACTGCCCTCCCGGGCACGATTCGGTTTAAGCTTTAGGGGTGCCGGTCGGGCGTGAGCCTGACGGCAAACAGGACAATCATCAACAATAATCGCGCGGGTTGCTGCGGCCGACGGCCGCGGCCCCCGCGGCAGTCGAGCACCAAGGACCCATCATGAACCTCGCTTTCATCTCCCACGAGTGCTGCCGGGAGCACCAAATGGGCGCTTTCCACCCGGAATGCCCGGAGCGGCTCCATGCGATCTCCGACCGCATGATCGCCTCCGGTATGGAAATGCTGGTCACCCATTACGACGCCCCGGAGGCCACCCTGGACCAATTGGCGCGGGTCCACGACCGGACCTATATCGCGCGCATCTTCGCGGCCGCGCCCAAGGACACCGACGCGCTGGCCTGGCTGGACGGCGACACGGCCATGAACCGCGGTACCCTGCCCGCGGCCCTGCGCTCTGCCGGGGCGGCCATCCTGGCGGTCGACCTGGTCATGGGCGACAAGCACCACGCCGCCTTCTGCTGCGTGCGCCCGCCGGGCCATCACGCCGGACGCGACAGCGCGGCGGGGTTCTGCTTCTTCAACAACGTGGCAGTCGCCGCCGCCCACGCCCTGGAGCACCACGGGCTTAAGCGGGTCACCATCGTGGACTTCGACGTCCACCACGGCAACGGCACCGAGGACATCTTCACGGGCGAGCCCCGGGTGCTCTTCTGCTCGAGCTTCCAGCACCCCTTCTACCCGGGCACCGGGGCCGACACCGTGGAGCCCAATATCATCAACCTGGCCATGCCGCGCCTGACCAGCGGGACCGATTTCCGCGCCGCGGTCACCCGCGCCTGGCTGCCGCGCCTGGACGCCTTCGCCCCGGAAATGATCCTCGTCTCCGCCGGATTCGATGGTCACGCCGAGGACGACATGGCGCATTTCAACCTGCGCGAGGCGGACTATGCCTGGATCACGCGGGAACTGCACAACCTGGCGGTCAAGCACGCACATGGGCGGATCGTTTCGTTCCTCGAGGGGGGCTACAACCTGTCGGCCCTGGGGCGGTGCGTCAGCACCCATGTGGACGAACTGATCGGGCACGGGTAATCGGCGGGGGGCGGGTCGCCATTGTTGCACTGCAACATCAGAATAGGCGGGAACGGCCGCGGATGCAATGCCGACGCGGCCGGCCCGCCGTGCGGTCCGCCCAGCGGACCCGCTGGGTTGGCCCCGCGCCCGTAGGGTCCGCTGTGCGGACCAGCAACCTCGCGACCGGCAGGGTGGCCGGGATGATGATCGAGGCCGACGGCGGCCGCGGTTATGCCGCTGTGATTGGGGTCTTTGCGCGACCAATTCGCGGCTCCCGACTTATCCTTCGGCCAGGGCCGGGGCAGTGCCCGCGTCCGGCAGCGCCCGAGTAAAGGCATCGAGATCGAAGTCGTAGGCCCACTTGACCAACACCTTGCCAAGTGCCGCGTCCTGCTCGTGAACCTGCTCCGCCAGCTCGGTGATTCGGACGAAGTCGCCCTGTTCAATGGCCGCCTTGAGGTCGCTGCGCCACCCACCGGGGCAGGCGGCCAGACGCCACGCCACCGCCGCGGGAGGTAGCGGTGGCTCGGGCACCGGTCGTTGCGCGGCGCGAATGAACCGCAGCCCGGCCCGGCGCTCAAGGATGGCAAAGAGTTCTGCGGCCAGGAACGGCTTGCGTCTCCATCACCAGCGCCGGAAGGTCGAACGGGGCCACGATCGGCGTCATCCGGCCGGCCTCGACCTTGGCCAGGTCGAGAACGTCGTTGATAAGGGTCAGCAGATGCTCACCGCTGCGCAGGATGCCGTTCAGGCTGTCACGCTGGGCGGCGTTCAGGACGGGGTCACGTTCCAGCACCTGCGAGAAGCCGAGAATAGCGTTCAGCGGGGTGCGGATCGCGTGGCTCATGTTGGCGAGGAATTCGCTCTTGGCGCGGTTGGCGGTCTGCGCCTGATCCCTGGCCTCCGCCAGGGCCTCCTGATACTGGATCTCTTGTGTGATATCCGTTGTGGTTGTCGTTGTCGTTGTGGTTGTGGTTGTCGTTGTGGTTGTCGTTGTGGTTGTCGTTGTGGTTGTCGTTGTGGTTGTCGTTGTCGTTGTCGTTGTCGTTGTCGTTGTCGTAATCGTAATCGGAGAAGCGA
>NZ_CAIKKU010000784.1 GCF_903828115.1 uncultured Thiodictyon sp.
CACCCTCCCGGCACCTGCCAGGGCTTCCCGTTGCCACCCCTGGTCAGGGCCAACCCACCCCGCAACAGTCAACGCCAGCGCCCACCGGCGCCGGCATCGCCCGCTGTCAGGCGGCGGCAGGGTTATGCTTCAGGGCTGGCGGGCGCGCGTCGGAATTGAGTTTGCGGACCGCCCCGTCTATTCTTGCGCGTTGCGCTCCGCTGAGCGCCCGATTCTAGGCAACGAGGTGGCGTCATGGGTGCCCGAACCCTCTACGACAAACTCTGGGACGATCATCTGGTGCGGGTGGATGAGGACGGCACGGCGCTGCTCTACATCGACCGGCAACTGGTGCACGAGGTGACCTCCCCGCAGGCCTTCGAGGGCCTGCGGCTGGCCGGGCGCACCCCCTGGCGGGCGGCGGCGAACCTGGCGGTGCCGGATCACAATGTCCCCACCGCCAACCTGGCCGCCGGCATCACGGACCCGGTCGCGCGCCTCCAGGTGGAGACCCTGGGCGCGAACTGCCGCACCTTCGGCATCACCGAGTTCGCCATGGGCGATCCGCGGCAGGGGATCTGCCACGTCATCGGCCCGGAGCAGGGCTTCACCCTGCCGGGCAGCACGCTGGTGTGCGGCGACTCCCATACCGCCACCCATGGGGCCTTCGGGGCGCTTGCCTTCGGCGTCGGGACCTCCGAGGTGGAGCATGTGCTTGCCACCCAGTGTCTGCTCCAGCGCAAGTCCAAGGCCATGCTGATCAGTGTGGAGGGCGCGGTCGGCCCCGGGGTGACCGCCAAGGACATCGTGCTCGCCATCATCGGGGAGATCGGCACCGCGGGCGGCACGGGCTTCGTGGTCGAGTTCGGCGGCGCGGCGATCCGGGCGCTGTCCATGGAAGGGCGCATGACCGTCTGCAACATGGCCATCGAGGCCGGCGCCCGCGCCGGGCTGGTCGCCGTGGATGAGCAGACGATCGGGTACCTGCGCGGTCGTCACTTCGCCCCCAAGGGCGACCTCTTCGAGCGCGCTGCTGACCACTGGCGCACCATGGTGAGCGATCCGGGTGCCGCGTTCGACCAGGTGGTCCGGCTCGACGCGGCCGACATCAAGCCGCAGGTGACCTGGGGGACCTCACCGGAGATGGTGCTGCCGGTGGATGGGCGGGTGCCGGACCCGGCCTTGGAGCCGGACCCGACCAAGGCGGCCGGCATGCGCCGCGCCCTGGCCTATATGGGACTGGAGGCCGGCACCCCGATCACCGCGATCCGCCCGGACAAGGTCTTCATCGGCTCCTGCACCAACTCACGGATCGAAGACCTGCGGGCCGCGGCGGCGGTGGTCGATGGCCGCCGGGTCGCCCCGGGGATCCGGCTCGCGCTGGTGGTCCCGGGCTCGGGCCCGGTCAAGGTGCAGGCCGAGGCCGAGGGGCTGGACCGCATCTTCACCGCGGCCGGCTTCGAGTGGCGTGAGCCCGGTTGTTCCATGTGTCTGGCCATGAACGCGGATCGCCTGGAGCCCCAGGAGCGTTGCGCCTCGACCTCCAACCGCAACTTCGAGGGCCGGCAGGGGCCGGGCGGGCGTACCCACCTGGTGAGCCCGGCCATGGCCGCCGCCGCCGCGGTGACCGGTCATTTCGTCGATGTGAGGACGCTCTAGATGGACCCGTTCCAGAACTTCACCGGGGTCGTGCTGCCGCTCGATCGGGCCAACGTCGACACCGATGCGATCATCCCCAAGCAATTCCTCAAAAGCATCAAGCGCAGCGGCTTCGGGCCCTATCTCTTCGACGAGTGGCGCTACCTGGACCACGGTGAGCCCGAGATGGACTGCACCGCCCGGCCGCGCAACCCGGATTTCGTCCTCAACGACCCGCGCTACGCGGGCGCCGAGGTCCTGCTGGCGCGCGAGAACTTCGGCTGCGGCTCGTCCCGGGAGCACGCCCCCTGGGCCCTGGCGGACTTCGGTATCCGGGTGATCCTGGCCCCGAGCTACGCCGATATCTTTTTCCACAACTGCTTCAAGAACGGTATCCTGCCGATCGTTCTCGATGCCGCGACCGTCGCGCGGCTCTTCGCCCATGCCGGTGGGGGGCAGGCGTTGCGGATCGCCGTCGACCTGTCGGGTCAGACGCTGGATCTGGCGGGTGAGACCATCGCCTTCAGCGTGGATGCCTTCCGCAAGCAGTGCCTGCTCGAGGGTCTGGACGACATCGGTCTGACCTTGCAGCATGTGGACGCCATCCGCGCCTACGAGGCCCGTCGGCAGGTCGAGGCGCCCTGGCAGTTTTGATTCCGTCGGCGGAGCAGAGCGGCACCGGCACTCGTCCTGCGGCGCTCTGACCGGTGGAGAATAAATAGACAGGATTAACAGGATTTCGCAGGATTTACAGGATAATCAGGCTTAGGGACAAACCGGATCATCGCTTCTTTGATCCTGTTAATCCTGAAAAATCCTGTTAGTCCTGTCTAATTACCGACTGACTGGTGTAGCCTGCGGTTCTTGCCGTTCAGTTTCCGCCCGGTCGGGCTGAGGCAACGCCTTAGGCGTCATGGAGATAACGAATTGTCGAAGAAGGTTTTGGTACTCCCGGGTGACGGCATCGGCCCGGAGATCATCGGTGAGGCCGTCAAGCTCCTCGAGGCCCTGAACGCCACCGGTGAGGTGGCGATCGAGCTGTCGCACGCCCTGGTGGGCGGGGCGGCCTATGACGAGACCGGTGACCCCCTGCCGCCCGCGACCCTGGCCGCCGCCCGGGCCGCGGACGCGGTCCTGTTGGGCGCCGTGGGCGGGCCCAAGTGGGAGCCCCTGCACATCTCCAAGCGCCCGGAGCGGGGCCTGTTGGGCCTGCGCGCGGGACTCGGGCTCTTCGCCAACCTGCGCCCGGCGATCCTCTACCCCCAGTTGGCCGGGGCCTCGACCCTCAAGCCGGAGGTGGTCTCCGGGCTGGATATCCTGATCGTGCGTGAGTTGACCGGGGATATCTATTTCGGGCAGCCTCGCGGGGTCGAGACCCTGGCCTCCGGCGAGCGCCGGGGGATCAACACCATGGTCTATACTGAATCCGAGGTGGAGCGGATCTGCCGCGTCGCCTTCGATCTGGCCATGAAGCGCCAACGGCGGGTATGCTCGGTGGACAAGGCGAACGTGCTGGAGTGCACCGAGCTGTGGCGCGAGGTGGCGACCCGGGTCGCCGCCGACTATCCGGACCTGACCCTGACGCACATGTATGTGGACAATGCGGCCATGCAACTGGTGCGGGCGCCCAAGCAGTTCGACGTGATGGTGACCGGCAACCTGTTCGGTGACATCCTTTCGGACTGCGCCTCCCAGCTCACCGGCTCCATCGGCATGTTGCCCTCGGCCTCGCTCAATGCCGCCGGTCAGGGCATGTACGAACCGATCCACGGCTCGGCCCCGGATATTGCCGGCCAGGGCGTGGCCAACCCGCTCGCCACCCTGCTCTCGGTGGCCATGATGTTGCGCTACTCACTGGAGGCGCCGGCCGTGGCCGACCGGATCGAGGCGGCGGTGTCGCGCGTGCTGGATGCGGGGCTGCGGACCGCGGACATCATGTCCGCCGGGATGCGCCGGGTGAGCACGCTCGAGATGGGCGAGGCGGTCGTCGCGGCCTTGTAGCAGTGATCGGTTATCCTAATGGGATGTGATGAAATGAATCGTGTCGGGTTTGTCGGCTGGCGGGGGATGGTGGGTTCGGTCCTCCTGGAGCGCATGCGCGCGCAAGACGATTTTGCGCACATCGCGATGCCGGTCTTTTTCACCACCTCCCAGGTCGGTCAACCGGGGCCCGAGGTCGGGCGGGGCCGCCGGCCCCTGAGCGACGCCGGTTCGATCGACGCCCTGGGTGAGATGGACATCATCGTCACCTGCCAGGGCGGCGACTATACCAAGGAGGTCTACCCGCGGCTGCGGGCCGCGGGCTGGGACGGTTACTGGATCGATGCCGCCTCGGCCCGGCGCATGGAACCCGAGGCCACGATCATTCTGGACCCGGTCAACCGCGACCTGATCGACGCGGCCCTGGCGGCCGGGCGGCGCGAGTTCATCGGCGGCAATTGCACCGTGAGCCTGATGCTGATGGCCATCGGCGGGCTGTTCCGGGCGGGGGTGGTCGAGTGGGTCAGTGCCATGACCTACCAGGCCGCCTCCGGGGCCGGCGCCAAGCACATGCGTGAGCTGCTGGTGCAGATGGGGGCACTCCACGCGGCGGTCGGCCCCCTGCTCGCGGACCCGGCCGCGGCCATCCTGGAGCTCGATCGGGTGGTCACGCAGACCCTGCAGGGGCGCGACTTCCCCAGCACCCAGTTCGAGGTGCCGCTGGCGGGGAGTCTGATCCCCTGGATCGACGCCCAACTGGACAACGGTCAGAGCCGGGAGGAGTGGAAGAGCGGGGTGGAGACCAACAAGATCCTGGGGCTCACCGCGCATCCCATCCCGGTCGATGGGCTGTGCGTGCGGGTGGGCGCGATGCGTTGCCACAGTCAAGGCCTGACCATCAAGCTCAACCAGGACCTGTCAGTCGAGGAGGCCGCGCACCTGATCGCCGGGGCCAACGACTGGGTGCGGGTGGTCCCAAATGAGCGCGCGCGCACCATCGCCGAGCTGTCACCGGCCGCGGTGACCGGGCGCCTCCAGGTCCCGGTGGGGCGCCTGCGCAAGTTGACCCTGGGGGAGCGCTACCTGGCCGCCTTCACAGTTGGGGATCAGTTATTGTGGGGTGCCGCCGAACCGCTGCGGCGTATGCTGCGGATCCTACTTGAGCGCTGAGCCCGGTCGCCGCGGGGCGCGTGCGGTCGCCGCCTTGGTGACCGATCGCGGTTTCAGATATAGTTCCGAGCCCTTGATGGGTAAACGAGGCAGGCGGATGTCGCGCAAGCTGTACCTCGCGTTCGCGCTATTGTCGGCCCTGGCCGGCACGCACGCGCACGCCCTGGGATTGGGTGGACTTCGCCTGCAATCGGCCCTCGACCAGCCGTTTGTCGGCGAGATCGAGCTCATCGACGCGAAACCCGACGAGTTGGACGCCATCAAGGTGCAGATTGCACCCCAGGCGGAGTTCAGCCGGACCGGCACCGAGCGCTATCACCACCTGACCAAGCTGCGCTTCAGTCCGCAGCTCTCCCCGCGCGGCAACCCGGTGATTCGGGTTTCCAGCCGCGAGCCGATGCGCGAGCCGTACATGGACTTTCTGGTGGAGGCGGTGTGGCCGAAGGGACGCCTGGTGAAACAATACACCGTCCTCTTGGACCCCCCGGTGACCGCCTCCCGCACGGCCCCGCGCGTCGAGCCGCCGGTGATCGATGCGCGGCCCCCGCGGGAGCCGTCAGCGCCGAGTGTCCCGGCACCCACAGCGTCCCCACCAAAGGCCGCACCCATGGTCACGCCCGCGCCGGCCGCCGCGGTCAGACCCGGGAAGACTGCCCTGCCGCCGTCCACGCCGCCGCTGCCTGCGCAGGTGTCGCGCGCCGCGCCCGGTGCCGCCGGCGGGGGCTTCCCAAAACGCTACGGTCCGATCCGCCCGGGGACCGGGCTCTGGCGTCTGGCGCGCGCCAACGCCCCGGCCGGTGCCACGGTGTCGCAAACCGCCATGGCGCTTTACCGCAACAATCCGGACGCCTTTATCAACGGCGACATCAACCGTTTGATCGCCGGCCGTACCCTGACCCTGCCGCGCGCGGACGAGCTGTTTGCCATGAGCCCCGCGGCGGCCAATCAGGAGTTCCAGGCGGCGGTCAAAGGGGAGAAGGTGCGGCGCGGTCCGATCACTAAGCCGGGCACCCTGCTCGCCGCGCCCGGTGAAGGGGAGTCGCGGCTACGGATTGCCGGGGCCGCCGCGGACACCGGCAGGCGTGGGGCTACGCCGGGGACTGAGGCTGGCGCGGCGGTCCTGGAGCGGGACGTCCTCCTGGCGCGCGAGACGAGTGAGAGCGCCCGCCAGGAGACGGTCGAGATGCGTGGCCGCATCCAAGATCTCGAATCGCAACTCGCGGAGATCCAGCAACTGCTCAAGCTCCGTAACGAAGAACTGGCCCGGGTGCAGGGCGGGGCAGGGCCCGCCGCGGTCGTCCCGGCGGCGTCGCGGGCCCCCGGTCCGGAGGCGCCGGCCACGGTGGTGGCACAGTCGCAGCAGAGCCTGCCCCCGGACCTGAAAGGCCCGCTGGGGGTCGTGGGCGGTCAACCCCCGGACGACGACGGCGCGAGCGGGTCCGCGGGACCTGCCGGTGCCTCCCAGGGGCAGCCGGCGGCGGTGGCGGCGGACGCGCCTGGCGAGGCACCAGGGCCGACGGGTGCGGCCCAAGTGGGGTCCGCGTCGCCGGACGCTGGCGCGATCCCCGCCGGTCCCACGCCGCAACCGCGGCCGGACACTGGGCCCGTGGCCGTGGTGCCGCCGGGCCAGCCGCCGTCGACGCAGACCGGGACACCGGGCGGCGTCCCGGTTGATGGTGCCGCCAAGGTTCCGGTTGGCGGGCCTGCCAAGACCCCCGTGGTGGCGGCGTCAGACGGCGATTCCACCTGGCGCGCCCTGTTGTTTCCGCTGGCCGGCGTCGCCGGCGTGACCGCTCTGGGCATCGCGGCCCTGAGCTGGCTGCGGTCGCGGCGGCGCGTCGGACGCGATTCCAGTGTCGAATTCGATTCCAGTGATCTGTCCGAAAGCGTGAGCGACCGACTCGATCACGTCCGGTCGGCGGCGCCGGGGGCTTCCCGCGCCGGGACCGCAGTGGCACCACCACCGGCGTTGGCGTCGCCGCACTCGCAGGAGCCCGGCCTCCTGGAGACACCGTCTTCGGCCTTCGCCGCCTTCGGCCGCGCGGACCCGGAGACGGACGACGCCGATGCCCTCTCGGAGGCGGACATCTATATCGCCTACGGCCGCTACCGCGAGGCGGAAGACCTGCTGCGAGAGGAGATCCGGCGAACTCCGGCGCGGTTGGACCTCAAGTTCAAACTGGCGGAGGCTTACTATGGCGCCAAGAACACCGACGCGCTGCGGGCCCTGATGCAGGAGATACAGGCGCTCGGCGGGGATCAGGTGAGCCCGGATCAGTGGGAGCGCCTGGTCGGCATGGCCGCCGGCACGCAAACGGAAGTTGCTCAGGGCGGCGTCGTGTTACCGTCACTGCCGTCACTGCCGTCACTGCCGTCCCTGCCATCGCTGCAACCGCCCGCGTCCGGCGTCGTCGCGGCGACCTTGGCGCGTCCCCCCGCGCCGGCCTACGGCGGGCGCGTGGGGCGGGCGACCGACCTCCTGGAGGAGTCGCTCGATCCCGGTTCAGCAGAGGTCTACACGCTCGACATCAGCGACGCCCAGAAGCCGTCGGCGGACCTGGCTTTGCGGGGTGCTGCCGAGGTCGCGCCGGGGGCGGGGGCGGCGCTGGTCGGCGCCGGCCGCGCCACGGTGACCAGTATCCCGATCAGTACTCCGATCAGCATCGATGCCCCGTCCCATGACCTGGAACCGGCGTTCCTGGACGATCATCTGTTCGGTCCCGGGTTGAATCTGGAGAAGGTGCGAGAGGTCCCGCGGCGCGCCGCTGCCGCCCCTGGGGGTGCCGACGCGGGGTTCGCGGGCGGGGTCTCGGATCTCGAACTGAACCTCGGGGAACCGCGGCCCGCCGACGATCTGCAATTGTATTCAGTCGTGGACTCGACCCCGACGACCCAGGTCGGCCAACCGAGCAATGAGCACGGCCGGGCCGGGCTTGAGATCTCGGAGGTGGCCTCGGCATCCGTGTATCCGCGCAGTCAGGCCGAGGGTGCCAAGACGACGGACGGGCCGGCCGGATTACCAGGGCTTTTGGGCGCCGCGGAGGACAGCGCATCGAGTGACTTGCTGTCGTCCCAGTGGCAGATGGACTCAGGTCTTTGGGACGAAACCGCGACCAAACTGGACTTGGCCCGCGCCTATATCGAAATGGGCGATAAGGATGCGGCCAAGGGCATCTTGGAAGAGGTTCGTGGTGAGGGCAACGAGGAACAGCGCGCGGAGGCACAGGACTTGTTGCGGCGGGTCGGTTGAACGGGCGCGGCTCCCGGGCGCTCGTGCCCCGTGTCGACACCGCGGCGGTGCGCCCGCCGGGTCATCGCGATGTCCACTGAACGGATCGCCCTCGGCGTCGAGTATGACGGCACTGCCTATTGCGGTTGGCAGACCCAGCCGCGGGTGCGCACCGTCCAGGAGACCCTGGAGGCGGCCCTGTCCCGGGTGGCCGACCATCCGGTCCGGGTCCAGTGTGCCGGACGCACGGATGCGGGGGTCCATGCCCTGGAGCAGGTGGTCCATTTCGACAGCACGGCCAGCCGCACGGAGCGTGCCTGGGTATTGGGGAGCAACGTCAACCTGCCGCCCGATTGCGCCGTGAGCTGGGCGCAGCCGGTCGCCGGGGCCTTTCATGCCCGCTTCTCGGCCCGCGCCCGTCACTATCGCTACCGTATCCTGACCCGCCGTACCCGCTCGGCCCTGGAGCCCGACCGCGCCCTTTGGGTTCATCGGCCGCTGGACCTGGGGGACATGCAGGCCGCCGCCGCGGCGCTGGTGGGTGAGCACGACTTCAGCAGCTTTCGCGCCCTGGGCTGCCAGGCCAAGAGCCCCGTGCGCCGGGTTCATTATCTGGACCTGAGCGCGGCGGCCGGGGTGATTGAACTGCGCGTCGGCGCCAATGGCTTCCTGCACCACATGGTGCGCAACATCGTCGGGGTGCTGCTCAGCATCGGTCGCGGCGAGGCGCCGGTGCAGTGGACGCGGGAACTGCTGGTGCTGCGCGACCGCACCCGCGGCGGGGTGACCGCGCCGCCCCAGGGGCTATATTTCGTACGGGCCGACTATCCCGCGGAGTTTGACTTGCCGCAGGTACAAGTGGTCAGTGATTAGTAACGAGACAAGAACAAGTTAAACACAAACACAATCGTTGTCGTTGTCGTTGTCGTAATCGTAATCGGAAAAGCGATGCAATTTTGGGTGCGAGACAATCCCTGGCGCTACGATAACCTCGACGACGACAACGACGACAACGACAACGACGACAACGACAACGCACTGAGCACTGACCGATGACCAGAACCCGGGTTAAAATCTGCGGCTTGACGCGACCGCAGGACGTCGCGGCGGCGGTGGCGGCGGGGGCCGACGCGATCGGGCTGGTGTTTTATCCGCCGAGTCCGCGCGCCGTGACCCTGGCGCTCGCCCGTGAACTCTGTGGCCTGCTCCCGCCCTTCGTGAGCGCCGTGGGGCTGTTCGTGGACGAATCGGCCGCGCAGATCCGGCGTATCCTGGAGCAGGTGCCGCTGGATCTCGTGCAGTTTCACGGGGAGGAGCCGCCCGCACTGTGCGAGAGTGTCGGCCGGCGCTGGCTTAAGGCGATCCGGATGCGTCCAGGGGTCGATCTTCCTGCACTGGCAGAACACTACCGGGGGGCCGCCGGGCTCCTGCTCGACGCCTACGACCCGGCACTCCCGGGCGGCACCGGGTCGGCCTTCGACTGGGGGCGCATCCCCCCGGGGTTGGCCTCCAGGATCGTCCTCGCCGGGGGGCTCGATCCAACCAACGTGGCCGGGGCCATCGCCCGCGTGCGGCCCTACGCCGTCGATGTGAGCGGTGGGGTGGAGGCCGCCCGGGGCCAGAAAGACCCGGCGAAGATTTACGCATTCATGCAAGGGGTACGAGATGGCGACAGCGCCCGCAATTCTTTCTGACCCGCCGCTACCGGCGGGACTCGGGCAAGGCTATCACTGGCCCGATGCACACGGACATTTCGGTCCCTACGGCGGCCTGTTCGTGCCCGAGACCCTCATGCACCCCCTGGCGCAGCTCCGGGAGGCCTACGAGCACTACCTGGGGGACCCGGAATTTCAGGCCGAGCTGGACGCGGACCTGCAGGACTATGTGGGGCGGCCCTCGCCGATCTATCACGCGCAGCGCTGGAGCCGGGATCTCGACGGCGCCCAGGTCTACCTCAAGCGCGAGGATCTGAACCACACCGGCGCCCACAAGATCAACAACACCATCGGCCAGGCCCTGTTGGCCCGGCGCATGGGCAAGACCCGGATCATCGCCGAGACCGGCGCCGGTCAGCACGGGGTGGCCAGCGCGACGGTGGCGGCGCGCCTGGGGCTCGAATGCGTCGTCTACATGGGCGAGGTGGACGTGGCCCGGCAGGAGGCCAACGTCTACCGTATGCGCCTGCTCGGGGCGCGGGTGGTGTCGGTCAAGTCCGGCTCCCGCACCCTCAAGGACGCGCTCAACGAGGCCATGCGCGACTGGGTCACCAATGTCGACGACACCTTCTACATCATCGGCACGGTGGCCGGTCCCCACCCCTACCCGGCCATGGTGCGGGACTTCCAGGCGGTGATCGGGCGCGAGTCGCGCGCCCAGATGCTGGCGCGCACCGGGCGCCTGCCCGACGCCCTGGTTGCCTGCGTGGGCGGGGGTTCCAACGCCATCGGGCTCTTCTACCCGTTCATCGAGGACGCCGGGGTCGCGATGTACGGGATCGAGGCGGCCGGTGACGGACTGGCGACCGGTCGTCACGCCGCACCGCTCAATGCCGGTCGGCCTGGGGTGCTGCACGGCAACCGGACCTACCTGATGGAAGACGCCAACGGCCAGATCATCGAGACCCACTCGATCTCCGCCGGCCTGGACTACCCGGGGGTCGGTCCCGAGCACGCCTGGCTCAAGGACAGCGGGCGCGCCCACTATGACGCCATCACCGACGCCGAGGCCCTGGCCGCCTTCCACACCCTGACCCGTACCGAGGGCATCATCCCGGCCCTGGAGTCGAGCCACGCCCTGGCCTACGCGGCCAAGCTGGCCCCCACCATGCGCCGGGATCAGAGCATCCTGGTCAATCTCTCCGGCCGCGGGGACAAGGACATGCACACGGTCGCCACCCTGGAGGGCCTCGTCCTGTGAGCCGCATCGCTGAGCGTTTCGCCTCCCTTCGGGGCCGTGGTCGTACCGCCCTGATCCCCTTCGTCACGGCCGGTGATCCGCACCCGTCCACCACGGTCCCGCTGATGCACGCCATGGTCGGCGCCGGGGCGGACCTGATCGAGCTGGGCGTCCCCTTCTCGGACCCCATCGCCGACGGCCCTGTGATCCAGCGCGCCACCGAGCGCGCCCTGGCCCGCGGTGTCTCGCTGGCCCATGTGCTCAGTATGGTGCGCGCCTTCCGCGCCCAGGACCCGGACACCCCGGTGGTGCTGATGGGCTACCTGAACCCCATCGAGGTCATGGGGTACGAGCGCTTTGCCGTCGCCGCCCAGGCGGCCGGCGTGGACGGCGCCCTGGTGGTGGATGTACCGCCGGAGGAGGGCGCCGAACTGGTCGCCGCGCTGCGCGGGCGGGGCCTGGATCTGGTCTATCTGCTCGCGCCCACCTCCACGCCGGAGCGCATCCGACTCATCGGGGAGGTCGCCTCCGGTTTCGTCTACTACGTGGCGGTCAAGGGGGTAACCGGCGCCGGACATCTGGACCTGGACGCGGTGGCGGCCCGGGTGTCGACCATCAAGTCGGCGATCCCCCTGCCGGTCGGTGTAGGGTTCGGGATCAAGGACGCGGCCACCGCCGCGGCGGTCGCCGCGGTGGCCGACGCGGTCATCGTCGGCAGCGCCATCGTCAGCCGCATCGAGGCCCTGGAGCAGACCCCCGAGGCGATCCCGGGCGTCATTGCCGAGTTCCTGGCCGATCTGCGCGCGGCCATTGATGCCGTGGATGCCGGCTGAATTTCCTTCCTGAGTTCAATAGTTCTTGATGGCGGGGCGCGAACGTGGCGATCAATAGAGAAACGACCATGAGTTGGTTCGAGAAGCTGATGCCGAGCCGCATCCGCACCGAGGCCAGCCACAAGCGTGCCGTGCCGGAGGGGATCTGGGCCAAGTGCCCCGGCTGCAATGCCATCCTCTACCGGGCCGAACTGGAGCGCAACCTCGAGGTCTGCCCCAAGTGCAGCCACCACAACCGCATCCGCGCCCGGCGCCGGCTGGACGGCTTCCTCGACCCGGAGCCGCGCGAGGAGCTGGGCGCGGAGATCGAGTCGACCGACCCGCTCAAATTCAAGGACCTCAAACGCTACAAGGACCGTCTGGCCGCCGCACAGAAGGCGACCGGCGAAAAGGAGGCGATGGTGGTCCTGCGCGGCCAGCTCAAGGGTGAGCCGCTCGTCGCCGCCGCCTTCGAGTTCGAGTTCATGGGCGGCTCCATGGGTTCGGTGGTCGGCGAGCGCTTCGTGCGCGGGGTGGATGGCGCCCTGGAGCAGGGCGCGCCCTTGGTGTGTTTCTCCGCGAGCGGCGGGGCGCGCATGCAGGAGAGCCTGTTTTCGCTGTTCCAGATGGTCAAGACCAGCGCCGCCCTGGCGCAGTTGCGCGAGCGCGGCCTGCCCTTCATCTCGGTGATGACGGACCCGACCATGGGCGGCGTCTCGGCCAGCCTTGCGATGCTCGGTGACATCAATATCGCCGAGCCCGGCGCCCTGATCGGCTTCGCCGGTCCCCGGGTGATCGAACAGACGGTGCGCGAGAAGCTCCCCGACGGCTTCCAGCGCGCCGAATTCCTGATGGAAAAGGGGGCGCTCGACATGATCGTCGACCGCCGGGATCTGCGCGACCGGGTGAGCGACCTGCTCGCGATTCTGATGCGGCGTGGGCGGCATTGACGCTGGAAGAAGCAGTTGTTTCACGCAAAGACGCAAAGACGCAAAGTTCTTTGATGCGATATCTCGGTCGCGCGGTTCACCTGCCGGGTGATGGGATCATCGCTCGCAAGGTTAATTCTCCTTTGCGTTCTTGGCGTCTTTGCGTGAGGAATTACCGATTCTGGGTTGGGCCGCCGGGATTTTCTTGTGCCCCAGTCGGCGCCTGCGCGTGGTAAACTAAGGCGCATTAGTCCACAGCGAAGCATCGTCATGCTGACCGTCAACATTCACGAAGCCAAGACCCATCTCTCCCGTCTGGTCGAGCGCGCGGCCAAGGGCGAGCCATTCATTATCGCCAAGGCGGGCAACCCCTTGGTCAAGGTGATACCGCTGCAGGCGCAGGAGGCGGGGACGACGCATCGGCTCGGCTTCCTCAAGGGGGAGATTCGGGTCCCGGAGGATTTCGATCGGATGGGACAGGAGGAGATCGAGGCCCGATTCACGGTCGGCGGGCCTTGAACCTGCTGCTCGATACCCACCTGCTGCTCTGGGCCGCGGGTCATCCGGATCGACTCTCCGCGGTGGCGACGACGCTGCTGCTGGACCCCTCCCACGAACTCCTGTTCAGTGCCGCCAGTATTTGGGAGGTCACGATCAAGCGGGGCCTGGGCCGTGATGATTTCCAGGTCGACCCGCGGCGTTTCTGGCGCACGCTCCTCACCCACGGCTACCGCGAGCTGACGGTGACGAGCGAACAGACGATCGCCGTCGGTCAACTGCCCCCGCTGCACAAGGACCCCTTCGACCGGTTGTTGGTCGCCCAGGCCCGCACTGAAGGGTTGACCCTGCTCACCACGGACACACTGGTGACGCAATACGGTGAGCCGACGCGCCTGGTGTAAGACGAGGTCAACTCTCGTGCCCGGCCGATTTCCTGGGCGTCGGTGCTCTCGGTCGGGGTTGATTGCCCGCGATCTCGGGCCGCGGTTACGATGACCTGAGTTTTTCGCGTTGCCCGCCGTCCGGACCGGGGGCGCCGTACTCAAGTCGCGGCCCCCGGCCCGGCCGGACCAGTCAATCGGAGGCCTTCGATGTCCCTTCCCGCACGCGCGCAACCCTTGGAGCATTTCACCTGGAGCGACTACCGATCCTGGCCCGATGATGAGCGTTGGGAACTGATCGACGGGTTGGCCTATGCCATGTCGGCCGCACCCTCGATCAAGCACCAGGACGTGGTCGGTCGGTTGTTCATCCGCATCGAGCTGCCGCTACGGGGGACGCCCTGTCGCCCCTTCGTCGCTCCCACCGATGTCAAGCTTTCGGAGTCCGACGTGGTCCAGCCGGACATCCTGGTGGTCTGCGACCCCGCCAAGATCACCCCGAGCCACATCGAAGGCGCCCCGGACCTGATCGTCGAGGTCCTGTCCCCCGGGACCTCGGCCAAGGACCTGCGCGACAAGAAGGCGCTCTATGAACGCGCCGGGGTACCCGAATATCTGGTCGTCGATCCGTTGGAGCAATATGCCATCCGTTTTCTCCTGGGCGCCGACGGGTATGACAAGGGCACGGTCTTCGCCGCCGATGAGGTCCTGAAGTCGGCCACGCTGGAGGCGGTCGAGGTCCCGCTGTGGGAGGTGTTCGAGGTGCCGGGGCCAACGGAGGCGGCGCCTGCCGACGGCTGATCCCAGGCCCTTGGGACCCGGCAAGACGGTCCAGTAACGGCTGCCAATGCTCGGACCTCTCCCGAATCCCTGGATCGCGCCTGCCAGCCCCGTAGCCTATGAGAGGATGGGTAGAGCGCAGCGAAACCCATCGTTTGCTGGGCGAGCATTCCCGTAAGATGAGTAGGACACTGGCCCGTGAGACCAAGACTGAGCCGGCTCAGGCATGCAGCGCGGCGTATTCCCGTGCCGTGGGGATGTTCCGGGGCAGGCTGTCGTCCGTGGGGCGCACGGCCTCCCAGCCGAGGCAGGCCAGCCAGATCGCACGCGGGATCGGCTTCTCTCCATCGCGGTAATAGATCAGCATCCGCCGCGAGATGCCGAGTGCGCGGGCGGCCTGGTCCGGGGTCATGCCCGTATCGTGCAGCCAGTTCCAGATGCGTTCATGGCCGATCCCGCCCGCTTGTTCAACCGCGAGGTTGCGCAAGTTGTCGGCGCCGAGATCGAGCGCGTCTTCGATCCACTCCACCGTCCTTCCGGCAAAGCCGACCTTGGCCTGGGCGAAGAGCGCGGCGTCTTCGAGGGGGAGCAGCAGGACCGTGGTCGCGATCCACTCACGCAGATCGACCTCGAAGGAGTGTCCATCGGCATAGCTCAGACCCAGGCGGTAGTCCGCCAATGCGGCAACCCCGGTTAGCTGGAAATGATCTTTGCTCATTGCGCAAGCTCCTCGAATCGATCGGCCAGCATGGCCTGGTTGGACCCGGCCCAGGCCAGCACCTCGGCAATCTCACGCGCAGCGACCTTGCCGTGCAGAATTTCCAGCGTGGCGATGGCCACCCAGACCTCGCGCCCATCGCTCAGAATGACGTGAAAATGCGGAGGCGCGTGGTCTTTCAGGTTGATGGTAACCCGGCAGTTTGCGAAATGATGGACGACAGGCATGTGGGAGGAGGTTAGTGCAATGGTTGCATGGATGCAAGCCTGCCGGCTGCCCGATAGCCCCTGCGCGGGCCAGCGATGCCATCTCGCGGACTGGTTCCACGCTGGCGTGGGAACGAGAAAGCCGGCGCTTGATGAGGCGCGCTCAGTGCGGCAGCACGCGCGGTGACGGATGCGTCGGGTCGGCGGGGGAGGGCGCCGGGGTGTCCCTCGCCGCCGCCCACGCGGTTGCGTGGCGGGCGCCCTATTGGTTACGCTAAATGCCGCTAAACCCCGAAGGAACGCACGCCCGGTGACCGCCAACGACACTGACCGCCCCGTCCGCCTCCTGCACCTCTCGGACCTCCATTTCCGCGCCGGCACGGCGTGGGACGCGGACCCGGTGTTGCGGGCACTGGCGGGATTCGTTCGCCGCGAGGCTGGGGCCGGGCTGGCACCGGACCTGGTCGCAGTCACCGGCGACCTGGCCTTCGCCGGGAAGGCCGAGGAGTACCGGCTGGCGCAGGACTGGTTCGAAGGTGAACTGTGGCCGGCGCTCGCCTTGCCGACGGCGCCGCCGCTGCCGCACGACCGCCTGCTGCTGATCCCCGGCAACCACGACGCGGATCGCGGCCGGGTCGGCACCGGTGCCCGGCACATCCAGGACGGCCAGTTGGCCGCGCGTTCCCAGGACGCCATTGCCGCGCTCCTGAATGACGACGACGAGCGCGACCTCATCCTCAAACGCCACGCCGCCTACCTGGACTTTTACGGCGACTGGCTCGACCAGGCGCAGGGCCTGCCCTGGTGGCAGCGCACGCTCGAGGTTCGCGGCCAACGCCTGCACCTTGCCGGACTCGACTCGGCCTGGATGGCCTGCGGTGACGACGATCGGGGTCGCCTGCTGCTCGGGCGTCGGCAACTCAACCAAACGGTCGTTACCCGGGAATCCGAGGGCGCCGACTGGCGCCTCGCCCTGCTGCACCACCCCTGGGACTACCTGGCCGAGTTCGACACCCACGAGGCGCGTCAGACCATCCACCTGCACCGGGACCTGGTCCTGCGCGGCCACCTGCACGAGGGCGATGCCTCTTACGTCCGACCCCCGGACCCGACCCGCGCCTGCCTGGAACTGGCCGCCGGTTGCTGCTACGACGGCAGCCGCCACCCCAACGCCTTCCAGTGGATCGAACTCTGGCCGCAGACCCCGGCGGCACCGCGCCGGGTGCGGGTCCTGTTCCGCGCCTGGGTCAAGGGCGCCTGGGCAATCGACCGCAACCAGCCGGGCTGCCCCGACGGTGTGGCCGAGTTTCCACTGCCGCGTGCAGCGGACCCACTGACGCCGCCGCCCCACACCCGTCGCACCCGCGCCGAACGATCGGGCGGCAGCGATCGGCCGGTCCAGCGTCGGGTACCCGCCGTAGATGAAGCCCCAGTGAGCAGGGTCGACCAAGACCCGGACGACACCCACCGGGCCGATCCGGCGGCACCGAACGGAGCGAGCCCGGCAGGCATCGCGGAAGACCCCCCGCTCTTCGATTGCTTCCTCAGCCACAACAGCAAGGACAAGCCGGCAGTGCGCGCGCTCGCGGCCGAGCTTGGCGCGGCCGGTCTCTCGGTGTGGTTCGACGAAGAGCGCCTGCGCCCCGGGCTTCCCTGGCAGCCCCAGTTGGAGTCCGGCATCACCGCCTCCCGGAGCGTCGCCGTCCTGGTGGGCGCCGACGGGCTCGGGCCTTGGGAGGACGAGGAACAACAGGCGGCGCTGACGCTGGCGGTGCATGACAAGCGACCGGTCATCCCGGTCCTGCTGCCCACGGCCCCGCAGGTTCCGAACTTGCCCCTGTTCTTGCGCAACCGTACCTGGGTCGATCTGCGTACGAGTGCAGCGCCCGCGGGTGTCGGGCGCCTCGATCGGCTGATCTGGGGCATTACCGGCAAGAAGCCCGGTGCGGTGATCAGGGACGGTGCGGATTCCGCGCCGCTCCCGGAGCCCGAACCCTCGCCTCGATCGGCGGATACCCCAGACGGCGGCTCCCAGGCGTCGGCGACCGTCGTCGCCGCGACCCGGGAACCCGAGCCGCCACTCGACGACGGTGGCTTCGACCGCCACTGGCAGGCGTTTCGGGATCGTAACCGTCAGGACGTCGCGGCAGCGCTCGCCAGGTATCCGGTGCTGTTGCGGGCCCTGTCCGTCCAGCTTGCGCAGATCGGGCGCGGTCCGGAGTTGGACGCCGTCGTGCTGTCCGACACCGAGCGGGTGCGCGCTTGCGCCGACGGCCTGCTGGCCCTGGACTTCGACGCCTTTGCCGGAGTGGCCGCGGCACTGTATCGGCAACTGCGCGACGCGGCGGAGACGGCCGGTCGCGCTGCCGGGGACGAGCGGGGCGCACTCGATACCCTGCTGGGCCTCATGCTGCGCTTGGCGCCCTTGCTTTATGACCAGCAGCTTGCGCGCACGACCTATGTCTCCCGGGGCGCGAGTTTTGGCGAGGTGCCCGCCGCGCTCTATGCGGTCGCGGAGCTGATGATGGCGGCGGAGGGCGCTCGGGCCGCCGCCTATCAGCGCCGCAAAGGCCCCGAGGGCGACGACCCGCGCGGGCTCGCCTGCGTCTCCGCCGACATGCCCGAGCTGGGCATCGATGCGACTACGGATGACTATTGCGAGCGGTTCCTGGTGCACCTGGGCCGCAAGGATCTGTCGCGCGAGGCCTTCCGCAAGGATCGGTTCCTGCACGACTGCGACCGCTTTCTGGAGCACTTCTACCCGAGCGCGAGCAAACGCACACCGCACGGGTCATCGGACGAGGAGCTTCTGGCCGACCGGCGCTGCGCGATCGATGCGCAGCTCACCGATTGGCCCGAGAAGCGCAAGGGTCGGCCCTACCAGATCTATACCGTCTTCCGGCCGGAGACGCAGGATGAGCTTGACGAGATGCGCACGACCGCCGAGGAACTGCATCGCCGCTACCCGAGCCTGCGCATCCTGTTCCTGACCGCCAGCCGCCGCGACGGCAACCATCGCTGGGACCTGGAGATGGCCCGACTGAAGGCCTTCTGCCGCATCCTGCGGTTTCACGACTAGGGCCCGGAGGCCCCGCCGCCATGCAGTACCTTACCGTCGAAGACGGCCACACGGTCGCCCTGCAAACGGGCTGCGACGCCCAGCCGGAGCGCGTACACGTCTTCAGCCGCCGCGAGATCGACGCCGTCAACGCCGCCCTGGGCGCCGGCCGGCCGCTGCTCGTGCGCGGCGAGCCGGGGGTCGGCAAGACCCAGCTCGCCGAGGCCGTGGCCGTACAGTTGCAGCGGCTCCTGCTGCCCTTCGTCGTCGATGCGCGCAGCGAATCCCGCGACCTGCTGTGGCACCTGGATGCCGTGCAGCGGCTGGCCGACGCGCAACTGCTGGGCGCGGCCGGGGAGCTGCGACTGGGCGGCCCGCCGCCGGCCGGCGACCTCGGCGACACCGAGCCCCCGGTGCGGCGGCTGCTCTGCGCCCTGCGCGAGGCGCTCGCACTGGAGCACTATCTGCACCCCGGGCCGCTCTGGTGGGCCTTCGACTGGGAGGGTGCCGGGCGGCAGGCCGCCGAGGCCCGGATCGCGCCCCCCAGCCTCGCGGCCCCGGGCGCGGGCTGCGTGGTCCTGATCGATGAGATCGACAAGGCCGAGAGCGACCTCCCCAACGGTCTGCTGGAGGCCTTGGGCGCGCGCTGCTTCACGCCCCAGGGCCGCACCGCGCCGGTGCGCGCGGTCGGCGAGTTGCCGCTGGTGATCGTCACCACCAACGAGGAGCGCACCCTGCCCGACGCCTTCGTCCGCCGCTGTCTGGTCCTGCACCTGCGCTTGCCGGACGAGGACCCCGAGGCGCTCGCCAGGCATCTGATCGGGCGCGGGCGCGCACACTTTCCCGCCGCCGACCCCGGGGTGCTGGAGCGCGCCGCCCGCCTGCTGGCCCGTGATCGCGCCACCGCCGAGGACAATCAGTGGTACCCCCTGCCGGGCCAGGCCGAATATCTGGACCTGGTGCGCGCCGTGCGCGCGCTGGAGACCGATCCGCGCGCCCAACTGCGCCGACTGGACGACCTGGGTCGGTATCTGCTCAAGAAACACCCGGAGGCGGCGCGCGCTGCCGATCGGGAGCCCGGCCCGGAGCGCGGCCCCGATGCGTCCGTCCCGCCCGCCTGAGGGGCCTGGCCAGGCCCCGACCGCGCTCGCGTTGCACGGGCAGTGCGCGCGTGCGGACCTGCTGCTCGCGCTGGCGCGCGGCGCGCGCGAGGGCGCCGCCGCGGCGGACCTGCTGGGCTTCGGGCTGGAACCCCCGGCC
>NZ_CAIKKU010000785.1 GCF_903828115.1 uncultured Thiodictyon sp.
ATAATCACCGCGTCGTGGTCCAGCCGATAGATAATGCGCCAAGTCCCGTCGGTGTCGTTGATACGCAACTCATGGCAGCGCGGCCCGATCACCGGCATCGGCCGCGAGTGGGGCATCGGCAGGACCTCGCCGCGCTGGAGTCGGCGCAGCAACACCCCCGCCTCGATCCGGGCGGCTGCGGACAACGGCGGGGTCTTGATCTCGCCGTGCAGCCAGACGAGCGGCCTGTCGGGGTAGTCCATACGAGTGAAGTATATGTCAGATTCGACATATCATCAAGCACGGGTACCGGTCGGGAGGATTCGGCGTTCTCAGGGCTGCGGCCGAAGCTCCGGCTCCGCCATAGGGCCGCCGGACGAGTCACCCGTTCTGTCGGCTGGGGTTGATTCAACAGCGTTTTCCATGCTGGCGAACGGCCCGACTGACGCCGCGTTTGGTCCGCGCAGCGAACCCGCAGTTCACGGCGCTCTGCTTGGCATTGCCGAACTGATCGCTGCTGCCCGGGATCGTGCCCAAGGTGGCGGCGGGCTCGGCCCAGAGGGCGTGGGGCGGCGCGGCGAGTGCCGCGGTTACAGGGGTGCGTCGAGCGAGTAAACTGAAGATCAATCCGAAACCGAAACGCGGAGGCCATCATGGCAGCGGCACAGATCGAGATCCCCGAGGACGTCTTGGATTCGGCGCGCCTGACGCCAGCTGAGGCGAAACGGGAACTGGCATTGGCCCTGTATTCGCAACAGCGGCTGTCGGCGGGCAAGGCCCGAGCCTTTGCCGGCTTGTCGCTATGGGAATTCAGACAATTATCCGCGTCCCGCGGTGTTCCGGTTCATTTTGATGAGGCTGAATTGACCGAGGATCTCAAGGCGATCGATTGCTGGGAGCGTTTGCACCCATGAGCCTGGTTGTCAGCGACACCTCGCCGCTGACCAATCTCGCGGCGATCGGGAGACTCGACTTGCTGCAGAGCCTGTTCGGCCGCATCCAGATTCCGGAGGCTGTTTGGTTGGAGTTAAACGCGGGCGGGCGGTCCTGGCCAGGTCGCAATGAAGTTGCCGCTGCCGATTGGATCGTTCGTCATGGGTCGGCCAACTTGGCCCTGCTGACAGCCCTGAGCCGCGATCTCGACGCTGGCGAGGCGGCAAGCATTGCCCTCGCGTTGGAGATATCGGCGGACCTGATCCTCATCGACGAGTCGGACGGTCGCCATCAGGCCAGGCGACAAGGTCTCACCACGATGGGCGTCGCGGGTATTCTCCTACTCGGTAAACGCCGGGGGCTTATCGGTTCGGTCAAACCCCTGCTCGACGATCTGCGTCTGCGTGCGCGCTTTTGGCTGAGCCAATCCGTCTACGAGCAGGTTCTCGCAGAGGCCCGAGAGTTCCCATAATGAGGCGAATCTGCCCGAACCCAATGCCATGGAACCACGTATTCGAGCGCCTAACCAGCCATGCTCGGATACGTCGATGTACGCCGCCGTCTCCGCCCACTCCCCTGATCCTCGCTGGTTGGGCATACAGCAACGACGTCGAGAAATTGCGGCGATGGGAGGAAACAGTCGTCTGGGCAGCAAACAACGGCTGCCCAGAAATGGTCGAGATTCGCGACGAGGACTTCTATTACGTAGACGAACCGACTTTCTACACAGTTGGGCCCGGCGGCGGCCCGATGTATCGGCCGTGGGATTTCGAGGAAAAGGTGCGCCCGCCGCCAAATCAGCTCGCGGCGTCCCTCGAAACTCTCAAGTCCGGCTGGCAAGAGGTTGCAGGTCCGGAACTTGCGCGGGTCACGCGCCCGCTTGCATTCACTGGCGTCAAAGCACGTCGCCTGCTTGTCCAAGCCGATGATAGGGCTCGGCCACCGTGGGGTGACTGGTCCCATCTCTCGGCGGTGAGGTCCAAGCGCCAAACGTTCACCCGCTTCCGGGCATCAATCAACAGAGTGATCGCTCCGCACGAGGTCGATCACGTAGACTTCACCCCGCAACGAATTGCCGAACAAGACGTTCCAAGGGAGGCGCCGCAAGCGTCGCGCCCCTGAGCGCCCACGTTCGGCGGATCGCCAAAGCGCCATTGCTGGCGCCTTGATGAACGCGATCATCCATGGTTACTCGCCAGACGACTCACGTTACCGCGTGCGGGTAGTTCCGGCACACTCGGACTTCCTGCGGGCCGCGAGTAAAATGAAGGGGGATTCTCGATGGGTTTTATTGCTGCCAGCTTTTTGTCCGTCAACGGCGAACGTGATGAGACGCAGCTCCCATTGGCGCCGGTGCTGGACGTTCTCGCCAACGTCTTTCGCAACCTTCCCGACTACGGGGAGTTGAACGACGAAGCCCGAGACTACCTGCGAGATAGCATTGAACTGGGACTTGAGCATCTTGCGGGGGCTTGCAGCGCATGGGGCTCCGGTGCCTATTTTCCGTGTGAAACGTCTTGTCGAACAGTGTTTGAGATCAGCGTTAACATCCTCTATATATTGCAAGCTCCTGAGCGGCGCGCTTCTCAGCATCAGCGCGCATGCGTCTTTCATGAGCAGAAACAAGTACGAGCGGCACTGCAGTTAGCGGAGAAGCAAGGACTCGATGGACTCGCGAAGGAGTTCTCGGACAACTTGGAGATGCTGAACGGGCAGATTGAGATTGTCGAAAGATTTGCTCCCGCATTTGCTGGCGGAAGCGCAACATCAGAAAAGGCATGGCCCTCCATGCGGCAGCGCCTAGAGGCCGTCGGCGAGGATTTTGACTACCCTACGCTCTATTCCGTGCTCTGCCGAAGTACTCACGGCGACGCAGAACCGCTCATTGAGCGACGCCTGGCTCGCATCATAGGACACGGGAAGAGAGATTCCAGAGAAATGACGCGCGCCGTTCTGCTCCATTTCCGCGAGACTACGCGCGCCTTCTCCCGAATGCTGATTGCCCAAGCGTCCTTTCGCCTTATGAAGGCAGCGGGGCGATTTGCAAGTCGTTACGGAATTCGGCCGTTGCTTGAGACGATCTCGACCAACCTTGAGGGCATCCGCGTTCTCGACGAGGAGGCTGCCGCTGAAGTGCGGGCCTTGCGCCAATCGGACGCTTGGAAGAGTGCTTCCACATAAACAAATGCCAGGAATACCGGTGACAGACCACGGTTTCTTGCTTTTCTTGCGGCAACACAAAAAACCGTGGCCTGGCCCGGTAAGTCCGCGGGAATTACCCTTGATTCTTTGGTTAGAATTACCAACTGCTCGGCCAGTGCGGTCGGTTATTCTCCAGCCAGTTCTCAAGAGCGCGGTGGGCCGAGTTCCTTCCCACAGGGACCTTCAAATGGGCGCAAATCTCCGACCAGTATTGTGCCACGGGAAAGTCAGCTAGTTCTAATGGATTATATGTTCCACGCACCTTGGCCAGCCACTTCTGGGGAGATATGCTCACCGACGCCGAGACTTCCGACTCGCTATAATCAGTCCCGTCTGAAAACACAGCGTAGGCTTCAAAGAACCGATCCAGCAGCCGTCCCGCACGGTCCCGGATTTGCTCTGGACCAAAGGAGTCGTATTCCAGCAGCATATGGTTCAAGCGGACTCTTGAGAGCTCCGCTAGCTTCCGCTTTTTCTCGTCGAAACCCAAGTTGCTAAGTGTAGCATTATCAAAAGTAATCGAAAGATTGCCCAGCTTATGGAGATAACGCTGATGATCCTGCTCATTGATGTGCGTCCATTCCAGGCCCAGCGTCTGCGGCATGATATGTTCAATCTGACACTTCGTCAGCCCTGAGTCGAATGGTATCTTCTCGTTCTTGCCAACGTTATCCAACAGGATCAGAAATCTATAGTTAACCGCAAAAATTACTGTACTAAAAGTCAAGTGAAGGAGCCCCTGTCATGAATAATCATACCCCCGTTATTGATAATGACTTCCTGATTGTTTACTATTTAGAAAAAGAGAAAGATCCAGCGGTTAAGTACCG